>DATAYF010000550.1:0-13533 GCA_036272735.1 Ktedonobacteraceae bacterium | reverse complement strand
TCGTGATCGTCGCGGTGGTGGCGACCGCCGTTAAGAGGAGTTAGGCACTGGCTAGACTACGTGTCAAATGGGTGAAAAGCTCGATTGGCTACCCGCAAGACCAAAAAGATACCATCAAGGCGCTGGGGTTGCACAAACTCCAGCATACTGTCGAACATAATGATCAACCAGCCGTGCGCGGTATGCTTCACAAGGTGCGGCATCTCGTACAGGTGGAGGAAATTACCGGTGAAACTCTCTGATTTACATCCAGCTCCTGGTTCGCGTAAAGAGGAACGGCGCGTTGGGCGCGGTCACGGCTCTGGTCGTGGCAAAACCTCCGGGCGCGGCCAGAAGGGCCAGATGGCTCGTACAGGCGGGAAAGTAAACCGCTCCTTCAATGGCGGTCAAACGCGCCTGTCCAAGCGTCTGCCATTCTTACGTGGTGAAGGTGCAGCGCGCAATGCGTTTCCTTCGCACGATGGTTACGCGATTATCAACGTTGACGATCTCAGCCGGTTCGAGGCTGGATCGGATGTCTCCCCAGAGTCATTCGTCAAGCAAAAATTGCTGACCGCAGCTGAGGCCAGGGGTCCGATTAAGATACTGGGCAATGGCGATGTTGACCACGCTGTCACCGTCCATGTCCACAAAGTATCGGCGGGAGCCCAGACAAAGATCGAGGCTGCGGGTGGCAAGGTTGAGATTATCCCAACCAAAGTATACGAAAAAACGAAGCGGCGTAAGGACGAAAAAATGAAGACCAACGAGCAGGAAGGGCAGGATGTCAAGGCTTAGCCTTGGCATCTTGTCGTATAATCTATAAGACTAGCTTATAGTATAGTTCTATGTCTTTGTTTGTCTTGCGCTTGCGCACCTGAGCTTTGGCTCAGGTGCTGATTGATACCTGGAAGGAGGCTCCCATGTGGGAACGCCTGCGTAGTGTCTGGACTATTCCTGATCTGCGTAACAAGATTCTCTTTACGTTGGGGATACTATTGCTGACGCGCGTCCTTGCGAATATTACGATCCCCCTCACTCATACCGAACAAACAGCCTTATTCAACCTTTTCCACTCGAATAGCAATCAAAATCTTGGTCAGTTGCTCGGTCTGCTCGACGTTTTCTCTGGCGGGTCTCTACAACACTTCTCGATAGTTGCGCTGGGGGTCTATCCATATATTACTGCCACGATTGTGATGCAGTTGTTACAACCTATCGTGCCTGCGCTGCAAAATATGACGATGCAGGGTGAGGCCGGACGCCTTCGCTTCAGCCAGATCACCCGTATCATTACGGTGCCGCTGGCTTTACTACAGGCCCTGGGCAACCTGGCCCTGTATCAACAGGCTGGCGTGCTGCAGAACTTTAGCCTGATTGATCCCCAGTACGCGCTGGAGTCCTGGACCATTATGCTGGTGCTGACCGCTGGTACGATGATTCTGGTCTGGTTAGGCGAGCTGATCACGGAGAAGGGCATTGGTAACGGCGTCTCGCTGATTATTTTTGCCGGTATCCTGAGCGGTCTCCCTTCGTTTATCAATCAGGGCTACCTCACCAGCAGCAGCAGCAGTGGTAGCGGCAGTGGTATCGTGAGCATTGCGGCCTTCTTGATCGTTGGTCTGATTACGATTGTCGGCATTGTCTACATTTATCTGGGGCAGCGTCGCATTCCTGTGCAGTACCCAACCAAGCGTATGGTGGGGCGTGGCATGATGGTGGGTTCAGCGCAGACGACCTACATTCCTATGCAGGTCAATAGTGCTGGCATGATCCCGCTGATCTTCGCCCAGTCGATGTTGCTCTTCCCGTCGATTCTTTCGCGCTACCTGGGAACGAGCACTACGCCGTGGCTGAAAAACGCGGCTCAGTGGGTTGGCACCTACCTGGCGAATCCGGCCGAATGGTGGTACTGGGCCATCTACTTCCTTTTGACTGTTGCGTTTACGTACTTCTATGCGTATGTCATGTGGCAGCAGCAAAATATCCCAGAGAATTTGCAGAAGCAGGGTGCGTTTATTCCTGGCTACCGTCCTGGTGAACCAACCAGCCGGTACTTAGAGACCATTCTGACACGCATTACGCTGGGTGGTGCGTTATTCCTAGGCATTGTGGCGATATTGCCGTATCTCATTCATGCCAACCAGCTCTTGAGTAGTGCGGCTTTGCTGATTGCTGTCGGTGTCGTGCTCGATACCGTGAGACAGCTAGAATCGCAAATGGTTATGCGTAACTATTCTGGATTTTTATCGTGAGGATGGAGGGTCAGCGGTGTCTGTTTCACTGCTTTGCCTAATTGCTGTGTACAATCTAGATAAGAGGTGCAACGGTGCACCTCTACCAGCTTCCAGCGGAGGGAACACGTGAATATTGTCTTGATTGGTGCACAAGGCTCGGGGAAGGGAACTCAAGCAGAGAGATTGGCTACGTCTCTCAATATCCGCCACATTGCTAGTGGGGACCTGTTTCGTAGCGAGATACAAAAAGGGACTGAGCTAGGCCACCAGGCCAAGTCGTATCTAGATCGTGGAGAACTTGTTCCCGACGATCTGACAGTCTCGATGGTGCTTCGTCGTATTGCTGAGCCGGATTGTGCGCATGGGGTGCTGTTGGACGGCTTCCCGCGCACCATCGTTCAGGCGCAGGCTCTCGATGAAGGATTGAAAACGGTTGGTAAGAGTATCGATTGTGCTTTGTATTTGGAAGTACCGCGCGACGTGCTGATTACCAGGCTCTCCGGCCGTTACATTTGCCGCGCGCACCAGCACGTGTATAACGTTAATTCACGACCGCCGAAGGTGCCGGGAGTGTGTGATCTGGATGGAAGTGAACTGTACCAGCGTTCCGATGACCGGGGCGAGGCGGTCCAGAAACGTTTAGGTACGTTCTTTCAGCAAACTATTCGCTTGCTCGATTATTATGCTGCTCAGCACAAGTTGCTCACGGTCAACGGCAATCAGAGTATCGAGCAGGTGACCGCTGATCTACTCAGAGCGGTCAACGAGCGGCGTAAAAAAGGAAGTTCGTAAGAGTTCGGCATAAGCACTGACTACCGAATGTTGCATGTAGCACTAGAATAAGCAGCGTATGGCTATCTTAATCAAATCACAGGAAGAGCGGGCAAAGATTCGCGAGGCGGGTCGTATTGTGGCTGCTGTGCTCAATGAGCTAAGTAATGCAGTACGGCCGGGGATAACAACCGCCGATATCGATAAACAGGCTGAGAAAGCTTTGAAGGGGTACGGGGCGAAATCTAGTTCTTTAGGGTACCATGGTTACCCTGGCTGGCTTTGTGCGTCTGTAAACGAAGAAGTTGTGCATGGCATTCCTGGCAATCGTGTCCTTAACGAAGGTGATGTAATTACGCTCGATCTCGCGGCCAACTACAATGGTTGGCACGCGGATTCAGCCGTTACTGTTCCGGTGGGCACCATAAAGCCAGAGGCACAGCAACTGCTGAGCGTTACAAAAGATGCGTTATATCGCGGTATCGCGTCTGCTCAAGCTGGAAAGCGCTTACATGATGTGAGCCGTGTTATCCAGCAGTATATCGAAGCGGCAGGTTTTTCGATAGTGCGTCAGTATAGTGGGCATGGTGTTGGTCGTAGTATGCATGAAGACCCCCAGGTGCTCAACTATATTGAGCCAGGCTACCCCAACCCGGTCCTGCGACCTGGCATGGTTATTGCGATTGAACCAATGGTCATCGCGGGGAAAGCAGAAACGCGGGTGCTTGACGATAAGTGGACAGTCGTGTCCGCTGATGGAACCTATGCTGCGCATTTTGAGCATACTATCGCCGTGAACAATGGTGAGGCAGAGATTTTGACCCAGGAGTAAGAGAAATGTCCCTTGCGGGGATTTCCCTCTCGACTTCCTGGAAATTGTATGTTATAATTCGTAGTCGGCTACAGCTGTATCATCTGCTGCCTTTTTGTACTTGAAAAGAGTATATACCGTAGGCCTGTAGGTGGAAAACTACGGTAGTGTGCACGAGTGAAGAACTGTACCTGGGCTTGTTTGTTCGTGTATGGCTGCTACACGAAGTAAATTGCAAGAGCCGACATACAAGCAATAATAAAAAAGTTTCGCTGCTAGGAAAAGGATGCTATGCCAAAAAAGGATGAAATTGAAGTAGAGGGAAAAGTCGTAGAGTCTCTCCCCAACGCCATGTTTAAAGTGGAATTAGACGAAAGTCACCAGATTCTGGCTGTCCTCTCAGGAAGAATTCGGATGAACTTTGTACGTATCGTGCCAGGCGACAAAGTGCGGGTAGTGCTGTCCCCGTATGATCTGACGCGAGGACGTATTACATGGCGCGTCAAAGTATAAAGGTGAACATCCCGCATCCTTCGTTGTTCCTTTTCTCCTAATCGGCAGTATGTTCTTCTTCCGAAGACCAACGCCACTGCCGTGGCTAGCGCTACGAGTGCTGCGCGCTCAGGTGTTCGGGGAAGTAGTGAGTTCTTCTTCCGAAGACCAACGCCACTGCCGTGGCTAGCGCTACGAGTGCTACGCGCTCAGGTGTTCGGGGAAGTAGTATGTAATCTAAACATTCGTCAGGTAAGAAAGAGGACGGCATCAGGATTTATCTCCTTCTGCCTTCGTCTTGCTTGCTTTTTATCTTTTATCTTTGCGCTTTATGAGGAGGGCAAGCCATGAAAGTGCGCGCCTCAGTTAAACCACGTTGTGATGGCTGCAAGATCATTCGCCGCAAGCGTGTGGTGATGGTCATTTGTAGTAAGGACCCGAAGCATAAACAGAAGCAGGGCTAGATAGAACGTTTTGGGTTTCAAGTTTCAAGCTGCATGAGAAACGTAGGCTAATGTGGAGCTTGAATCCCGAAGCTGGAGGAAAAAATGGCTAGAATAGCTGGCGTTGACATTCCGCGTGACAAGCGTGTGGAAATTTCGCTGTGCTACATCTTTGGAATTGGGCTGACAACAAGTCGCAAAATCCTGGAGCGAACACGCATTAATCCCGATACCCGCGTAAAAGATCTGTCTGAAGAGGACGTCAATCGTTTGCGTGAAGTGGTTGACCGCGAATACAAAGTCGAGGGTGATCTGCGCCGCGAAGTAGACATGAATATTAAGCGGCTGATCGAAATTGGCTGCTATCGTGGTATGCGACACCGTCGTAACCTGCCTCTACGCGGGCAGCGTACTCGCACCAATGCACGTACACGTCGTGGTCCAAAGAGAACGGTAGCTGGGAAGAAAAAAGCGGCTAAGAAGTAATAACGCCGGGAAGGAATGACACATCAATATGGCAGACAAGAGGAAACCTGGTGTAGGTAAAGTTCGACGGCGTGAGCGCAAATCAGTGCCGCGTGGACAGGCCCATATTCAAGCAACGTTTAATAATACCATTGTAACCCTCACCGATCCCAACGGGAACGTACTTTCCTGGGGCAGTGCAGGCGCTCAGGGGTTCAAAGGTTCGCGTAAAAGCACCCCATATGCTGCTCAAGTAACGGCCGAAACGGCTGTACGTAAGGCAATGGAACATGGCCTCAAGCAGGTCGAGGTGTACGTGAAAGGCCCTGGCTCCGGTCGTGAAGCTGCGATCCGTTCTTTGCAGTCTTCCGGCTTGACGGTTACTTCGATTACGGATGTTACCCCCATTCCACACAATGGATGCCGACCACCGAAACGGCGTCGTGTGTAACCTTGGGTAGATCACGCTGTGCGTGTGAGGAGGATTTAGATAGATGGCCCGTTATACCGGCCCCGTTTGCCGACTGTGCAGACGCGAGGGGGTAAAACTTTTTCTCAAGGGCGATAAGTGCATCTCAAAATGCACATTAGAGCGCCGTAGTAGCCGCCCAGGACAACATGGTAGTGGCCGCGTGCGCAAAGAGTCTGGTTACGCAAAACAGTTGCGTGAGAAGCAGAAAGTTCGTCGTACCTATGGCGTGTTGGAGCGTCAGTTCCACCGTCACTTTGTTATTGCTGCTCGCCGCCCTGGTAAGACGAGTGAGAATTTCTTGCAGATCCTTGAGATGCGCCTGGACAACCTGGTGTACCGTCTGGGATTCGCCGATTCCCGCGCCCAGGCCCGCCAGCTCGTGAATCACGGGCACTTCGCGGTCAATGGTCGCAAGACAGACATTCCGTCTTTCATCGCCAAGCCCAACGATGTGATTACCGTGCGTGATCGCAGTAAAGGGTTGGAGTACTTTAAAACGCGCGCGCTGCTCCTGGCACAAAAGGGTGTTCCTACCTGGTTGCGCCTGGATATCGACGCGATGAATGGTCGTGTATTAACCATACCCTCACGAGCGGACCTTGAATTGCCCTTCGATGAGCAAATGGTGGTTGAGTACTATCAGCGTTAATATGCTGTAGTGGTGGGGATTCCTTTAAGTTAAGGTGAAAATCTCTTGGACTACCAGTAGTATGTATCTCTGGTGCTCTGCGGTGTTATGTGCTGATGCCTACGGATGCCATAGATTGTGGTAGAAAAAGAAAGGCTGGATAGAACCTTGCTAGATATTGCTCTGCCTCGCATCAAAAATACCAAGACCCAAGGAAATTATGCGAGCTATGATATTGAGCCGTTAGAGGCAGGGTATGGTATGACCCTGGGCAATTCGCTACGGCGGGTTTTGCTCTCATCGTTGCCAGGTGCGGCGGTGACCTCTATTCGAATTGAGGGTATACAACACGAGTTTCAGGCTCTTGCCGACGTGGAAGAAGATGTCACCGATATCGTGCTGAATGTCAAGAAGTTGCGCCTGCGCTGCTTCTCCGATCATCCAGTTTCGATGCGCTTGGAGATCAGCGGTGAGCGTGAGGTGACGGCGGCCGATATCATCGCCCCAAGCACTGTGGAGATCGTCAATCCCGATCTTCATATTGCAAGCCTCGATAATGATAACGCCCGCCTCGACATGGAGCTGGTCGTGGAGCCTGGTCGCGGCTATGTGCCCGCCGACTCGAAAGAAGATCAGCCCATCGGGGTTATTCCCGTTGATGCGATCTACACGCCGGTAGAGAAGGTCAACTATGCCGTTGAGCATACTCGTGTCGGTCAAATGACCAACTTTGATAAAATTGTTCTTGAATTGACGACGGATGGAACGATTACGCCAGATGAGGCTTTGCGGCAAAGCGCAGATATACTGGTGCGCCACTTTACGTTGCTCGCCAATTATCGTGCGCAGTTGCCCGAACCCGAAAAGGCTCCTTTGAGCAGCCTGCCCATTCCACAGAAAATCTACGACACTCCTATCGAGGAGCTTGATCTCTCAGTTCGTGCTTATAACTGCCTTAAACGCAGCAATATCACGAAAGTGGGCCAGGTGCTTTCGATGAATGAGGATGATTTGCTGGGTGTGCGTAACTTTGGCGAAAAGAGCTTGCAGGAACTTCGTGAACGCTTGCTTGTTCGCAATTTCTTACCCAATCCGCGTACCAGTGCCGTCGGAGCCGATATGGACGGCGATCACGAAATGGAGGAATAAGTTGAGGCACCGCATTGCTGGGAACCGGATAAATATGCCTGAGCCACGCCGTCGTTCCGCGCGTCGGAGCATGATGGCAGGTCTGATCCGGTTTGATCGTATTCAAACAACTGAGGCTCGTGCCAATGCAATTCGTGGCGAAGTTGAGAAGCTCATCACGACTGCGGTAAAAGGGCACCAGGCAGCTCGCAAACATCTCGCGACGGTTGTTTCCGACGAGGAAAAAGCCAGGCAAATTCTTGAGTTCGCGCGCAAAGGTCGTTTTTCTCTGCACGATAAGGTCGGATCTAATGACGAGCGCGCGCAACAACTCAAAGCTCCCCTGACTGATCGCGGCCGTAAGTTCCTGGAAGATAAGCTCAAGGCGCGCCGTGAGGAGCTGTTGCGTATTATCTCTAACGAGGAAGACGCCGAAAAGGCTTTGCAGGCTGCACACCAGGCGATGGTTATCGAGGTACATGCTCGCCGCCAGATCCTGAGCGCTCTGCCTGATGAGTTGGTCGTCAGGAAGATATTCGACGAGCTTGCTCCTCGTTACATCGGTCGTCCCGGTGGCTACACCCGTATTACCAAGCTTGGCAAACGGAAGGGCGACGCCTCCGACATGGCGCAGATCGCACTTGTCTAGGGGCTGCTAGCCCTGAGCTGTGCCGAAATCCGTCCCGTCGCGTAATGTGGCTAGTAGTACATGAACACACAGAAGATTGCTTGCGGTATCGAGTACGATGGCACCGATTACCACGGTTTTCAGCGTCAACCGGTCTCGCACGGCGCTACGGTGCAGGGTGAGTTGGAAGCTGCGATTGCGCGCATTGCTAGCGAGCAGACGGTAGTGATCGGATCGGGTCGCACCGATGCTGGCGTGCATGCCAGTGGGCAGGTTATACATTTTCAAACAGCGTCTAATCTGTCCCCCGCGTCATGGCAGCGAGCTTTGAATGCTGTCTTACCCAATACGCTAGTGGTTCGTTGGGCGAGAGAAGCTCCCGAACGTTTCCACGCACGCTTTAGTGCGCTGAGACGTTCATACCGCTATACGATCTGGAACGAGCGCACGCCGACGGCGCTGCAGGCTCGTTACACCTATCTCTATTCGCGTCCGTTGGATGTTGACTTAATGCAAGCCGCATGCCAATATTTGCTGGGACGGAAGGATTTTGGAGCCTTTGGGCATAGTCCCGACGATACCAATCAGACGAGGCCGGGGCCACATCACTGTATTCGTACGCTGATTGAGGCGCGTTGCACGCGTCAGGAAGGCACTGCCTGCGTCTACTGCGATTTTACGGCAAATGCTTTTCTCACGGGGCAGGTGCGCAGAATGGTTGGGACGCTGCTACTGGTGGGGCAGCAACGTCTCTGTCTCGACGAGTTTGCCACCATTGTGCAACGTGCTGAGAAGACGCACCCTGGTTCAGCGGTTCCCCCGCATGGGCTGTGTCTGGTACGGGTTGATTATCCCGATGAAATTTGGAGTGTAAACACATGATGAAGACATATAGCGCCAAGGCCGCTGATCTGCAACCCCAATGGTATGTCATCGATGCCGAGGGGCAGGTCCTGGGTCGCCTGGCTTCGCAGATCGCGCAGATCTTGCGTGGTAAACATAAACCTACCTTTACTCCGCACCTTCCTACCGGCGATTTTGTGATTGTGATCAATGCCGAGAAGATTGCGGTCACTGGCAATCGTCTTGAACAGAAGATGTACTATCGCCACTCGCAATATCCTGGTGGCTTGAAAACAACATCACTGCGTCAGACCCTTGAAGGCAAGCACCCTGAGCGTGCAATCGAGCATGCCGTACGCGGCATGGTGATGCACAATCGCCTTGGCAAACAATTGATGAGTCGCTTGAAAATTTATGCTGGTCCGACCCATCCACACGAGGCGCAGAAGCCGGTCGCCTGGACTGGTCCAGAGGCGTTGTTGAAACAGAAGCAAGCCGCTGAGGCGAAGTAAAGAAGAGGAGAATTTACCTTGGCTGATACCCCCAAAGGCGAGTATTATTATGGGATGGGACGACGCAAAACGTCTGTAGCTCGTGTGCGTCTCTATCCCAATGGTGATGGCAGCATTCAGGTCAACGGCAAAACCGCGCAGTCCTACTTCGGCCAGCGCGAGTCACAACTAGCGGCCCTTGTTGCCCCATTTCGTGCTCTCGACCTGAATAATAATTTTACGATTACCATTCGTGTCGGCGGTGGTGGCACCAGTGGCCAGGCCGGTGCGATCCGTCATGCCACGGCGCGCGCGCTGGTACGCATGAATCCCGACTTCAAGTCGGGTATGCGTAAGGCCGGTTATCTCACGCGCGACCCACGTATGAAGGAACGTAAGAAACCAGGTTTGAAGCGTGCCCGTAAGGCTCCACAGTATACGAAGCGCTAATCATTGCCTGACATTTTTCGTATACGACAGAAAAAAGCACCCCTGCCAGGAACTCGTTTCCGGCAGGGGTGCTTTTTTCTCTCCAACGAAATTTATTGCTTCTGGGGTACAAGCAATACCTTTCCTTGCCTGCCTGTTGATTCTGCTTGTATGACGGCGGTGCCAATCTCGTCGAGGGAAAATTTACGCGCAGCAGAGGTCACGAGAATGCCGTCGCGCATGAGTGCAACAATTTCCTGAAACAGATTGCCTCGTGCTGCCTCATCAAGCCTGGGAAGCCAGTAGCCGAGCCAAAAAACTTCTAGAATGCGGCGGCCTGCCAGAATGAAGCGCGGGTCGGCTCCAACGCGGATTGGTTCGCCGGTGAGGGAGCCATAGACCAGCATTCTACCATCGTTGCCAAGCGCCTGATACATCTGGGTTCCTGTTTCTCCGACCACCGGATCGATGGCATACTGGACGCCCTGTGGACCAACGATCCTGCGAACTTGCTCGTCAATCGGCCCCTCGGTGGATACAATGACGGTGTCGGCCCCCAGGTGTTCCAATTCAGCCATTGCTTCACGGCGGCGGACAACGTTCATTGTGCGGACTCCATCGTGTTTCGCCAGCCTGATGATCATACGTCCCAGTTCGGACCCGGCTGCTGATTGGAGCAGCCATTCACCCCGAGGGATGGCTAGAACGTGACGGAGCATGAGGATGGCTGATGCCGGGTTGATGAGAAAGGAGGCTGCCTGCTCATCGGGAATATCACCGGGTACCGGAAGCAGAGCGGTCGCGGGCAGAACGGTATATTCGGCCCAGTTGCCACCCTTCTCGCCATTGAAGACCGCTACGCGCTGTCCAGGGATAGGACTGCGCACCTGCGGTCCGACAGCATCAACGATGCCAACCCCCTCAAATCCAACCGGCGATGGAAATTGTGGTTGCACACCTGCATAGTGTCCTCGCACAAACAACAGGTCAGATGGATTGATGGGACTGGCGAGGATACGAACACGCACCTCCCCATTTCCAGGTTCTGGGAGAGGACGCTCCTGAACCGCGAGAACCTTTGTCGGCTCACCATACCGATCAAATTGAATAGCTTTCATCTTTTCCATCTCCTTTGTTCCCACCGGTTCGCACCATTGGTTACGTCAGTAGGCTCCATATAATACGTATCGTCTCATTGCAAGGAGTCAGCAAGCAATATAGCCCGCTGCTACCAGGCGGCGATAAAAAAAGAGGCTGGAAGCATTCAAATAAAGCTTCCAGCCTCTTTCGGTGTGTTGGGTTTGTAATAATTACTGTGCTTACGAGCGTTGCGCCACTCCTGCATAGACGGGAGTGCACCACTCGTCGCGGTACTCGGGCTTGCCTTTGACAACCTCGAAGTAGAGCTTTTGCAGCCTGTCGGTCAGCGGGCCAACCTCGCCATTGCCGACCGCACGATGGTCGACGCTCACGACCGGGGCCACCTGCGCACCTGTGCCGCACAGGAACAGCTCGTCGGCGTTATACAGTTCGGTACGATCCATGGCGCGCTCCTGGGTAATGATGCCCAGTTCCCGCCTGGCAAGCTGCATGATGGTGTCGCGAGTCACACCCAGCAGGATATTTTCGGTTGGTGCTGGTGTGATAATTTGCCCATTGCTGATCAGGAAGATGTTTTCGGCGCTACCCTCGGATACATTTCCCTCGTTAGTGAGCATAATCGCTTCGTCGAAACCATTTTCAACGGCCTCGGTTTTGGCGAAGGCCGAGTTGACGTAGGCACCGCAGACTTTGGCGCGCGCGGGGATGGCGTTATCGTCGATACGTCGCCAGGATGAGACACCACAGTGCAGGCCGGTGATCTCGATGTAGTTTCCCATCGGCTCGGAGGTGAGCAAGAATTCGTACTTGAGACCGTGCAGGCGCACGCCGATGACGGGATCGCTAATATACACAACCGGGCGCAGATAGACATCTTCGTGCTGGTCGTTGCGCCTGACAAGCTCGACGCTGATGTCCATGAGCTGTTCGACAGTATAGGGAATGGACATGTGTAAGATTTTGCACGAGCGCAGGAGGCGTTCGTAGTGTTCTCGCAGGCGGAAGAGATAGACTTGCTGGTCCTCTTCATTCCAGTAGCCCCGGATGCCTTCAAAACAGCCAGTACCGTAGGCGAAGCCGTGTGTGCGCACTGAAATAACACCACGTTCCGCTGGGATAAATTCCCCGTTCATAAAAATTTCGTTGTTCGTCATGTTGTTTTGAGGATAAGTGGCACCTCTGCTACTTACCTGGACCTGCCTTTCTTTGTTTTTTCTGGTCTTCTTTTATTATGCAAGACATACGCGCCAGGCGCAAGATAGCGAACGCTAAAAGCTCACGATAAAATGCGTTTGCCGAGCGCCGATAAAATCAGTTCAACAGCTAGCCTGGCGGTGGCATTTTCGCGATCGAGGATAGAATTGACCTCTACCACGTCCATCGAAACGATCTGCTGAGAACGCGCAACCAGCTCCATCGCGAAATGTGCTTCACGATAACTCAAGCCACCACGCACCGGAGTGCCCACGCCAGGAGCCTCCAGCGGGTCTAGCGAGTCCATATCCAGGCTCAGGTGAATGGGATTCGCGCCGTTGCTGCCAGCAATCCCTATCGCCTCACGCATGATCGTGGACATACTTCGTTCGTCGATATCCGACATCGTGAACACATGGATATTGTTGGCACGTAGCAGTTTCTGCTCGCCTGGATCGAGGTCGCGTGCACCAACGATCACGATGGTTTCTTTGTGGATTTTGGGCGACCAGCCATCGACATCGGTCAGACGTTTGTCACCCAGGCCAACCAGCGCGGACAGAATCATGCCGTGGATATTGCCGGATGGCGTTGTATCCTCGATGTTGAAGTCCGCGTGGGCGTCGATCCACAAGATGCCGACGTTTTTGTGCACTTTTGCTACGCCGCTGACCGAGCCAAGCGCGATACTATGATCGCCACCTAGAATGAGCGGGAACTCCTGAGCGTTGAGCGCTGAACTGACCTGATGAGCCAGTTCCTCAGCAGCATCAATAATTGGTTCGAGATATTTTAAATGGGGATTGCCAACCGGTCGGTTTTCCGGTTGGGGAATCGCCAGGTTGCCAACATCATGAATAGTATGGCCGAGTGCTTGCAGCCGTTCATGCAAACCGGCATAACGAATCGCATTGGGACCAATATCCACTCCCCGTCGATCTGCACCTAGATCTATAGGCGCACCAATTACACGTATACGCATATATCATCCTCTAGTTCATCTTTGAACACCACCATAATTCCTCTTCATTATAGTCTTTGTTCCCTTGCTTGTCTACGCGCATGGGTTTTGATTGGAAGGGCAGTGGTAAGCGCGTTTCTCGAAGCGGGGTCCAGGGGCGGCAGCCCCTGGCGGGGAGTGGGGTGTCCCCACCTTCTCTTTCTTCTTGCCGCCGCAGGTGGCGAAAAAAACGTGCCCATCGGGTTAGCTAGCATTATCCCCCAAAAGGGTGAAAGTGAATGACTATACCCAATGTATATTCGCTGGAAAAGCCCAAACGTAGTACAATGGTTAATATATTTCTTGTATGACCAAACCGTATGCAAAAAGCTATGATGGTTTTCTGAAAGTGAGACTCTGCATGTATCGTCGCGTACAGCGCACCCTATCGCAACGATCTCCAGGTGCCTATATATGGTTG
>DATAYF010000549.1:0-7735 GCA_036272735.1 Ktedonobacteraceae bacterium | reverse complement strand
GGATGGTAGCGATACCAGGTATCGGTGGCATCCAGCGCACTCATGAAGAGATTCGCCTGCAGCAGGCTTGCCAGCTTCAGTTGTCCACCAGCCTCTTCGGTCACGCTCTCGCAGAGCGGCCCGCTGAGCCGCTCCAGGATGCTTGTCCGCAGCAAAAAACGCTGCATCCCAGGTGGTTGGTGCATCAGGATTTCTTCACGGACGTAATCCAGGAGAAAACGAGGAGTCATACTCGTCGCCCGGAGCACTTCTGCAGGATTGTTGTGCCCGCGCAGGGCCAGCGTCAGTAATTGGATCCCGGCAATCCAGCCCTCGGTCCGTTCTTCCAGCAGACGGATCGCCTCGGAGTCGAGCGGAAGTCCCATCGCCTGCGCAAACACCTCGACTTCGGCGGACACAAACCCCAGAGCCTCTCTGCGCAGTTCAGCGATCTGCTGACGTGCGCGCAAGCGCGCGAGCTTCGGTGGATCCACCCGTGTGCCGATCAGCAGATGCAGGCGTGAGGGGAGATGATTCAGCAGAAACAGCAGGAGGGCCTGACTCGCCTCGGTCGTGAGAGCGTGAACGTCATCCAGAACCAAAACCGTGTCGTGCTGGAGCACGCACTCCATGTCGTTGAGGAGACGGGTCAGCACCTGCTCGTGCTCGGGGGAATGCCAGGGCCGATCAGTCTGAGTTATGGTGCCCAGGCGCGCATCGACACGCGCAAAAGCCGCGATGAGCGAGGAAAGGAAGCGCGCCGGGTCGTTCTCTCCCTCCTCGCAGGAAAGCCAGGCCACTGGCCTCGCGCTCGTGGCAGCCCATTCGGTCAGCAAGGTGGTCTTGCCAGAGCCAGCCGGAGCCGAGACCAGCGTCACTGGTCCTCGCAGGTCTTGCTCCAGGAGCGCGAGCAGGCGGGGACGCGCCACATGCTGCACCGGCAGACGCGGAGGAGTAATGCTGCTCTGCAGAATCACCGTCGGCGTGAACCTTTGAAATGCGAGGGGAACGGGCACAAGAGGCGGCGTGTCCTCACAGGTTTGACTGCTTCCTGTACTCTCACCATCTGCTGCTAGGCAGCGGGCCACCTCGCATAGTTTCGCCAACGTGAGATTGGTAGAGACGCCCAGGTAATAGCGCGAGAGTCGTCCGCGCTTGCGACGATAGGCTCGCCAGTACCACCCCCCCCGCCGATTGCCAGCCCGCGCCTTGTGCGCCGTAAACGTTCCCTGCTCGCCGGTAAAGGTGAAGGTGGTGGCCGTTTCCAGCCAGGCGTACCAGGATGGGGTATCGACCAGCACGACCACCTTCTGACCTTGCTGTTCGTACAGCAAACAGCCGTTGCAAACTGCTCCGGCGGTTGACGAGACCTTCTCCATGAGACGACACTCCGCGAGAAAAGTGACGGATGTTAGGGATACTCCGAACAGTTCCCTAACGCCAAGTATAGCAGGGTGGGGGCGAAACCTCAAGACCCAAATGGAACAAAGCGTCATCACGGGCAAGGTAAAATAGAGATCTGGTCATCCTGTGTAAACGGGTGAACGAGGCATCGCCTCGTTCGCTCGATGAACACCTCCTCACATTCACTGTTCGTCCCTCGGGTTGGCCTATTAGGCCATTTTGAATGCGTTCATTCTGAGCGGGAAAATTGACTTCGCCACCAGGATCAAGTGTGGGCATGAGCCGCTTCATCTCAAAATTTACACATTGCTAGCGAGGATGAACAAAGAAGAATCTACCAAATAGAAGTCTACCGAGTGGCAAGTCATTAAGAACAACTCAATCCCAATTTCTGATAAAAACGAAAAGATATACAGCCGAAAATGACTTGTTTCTGTTTTCCATGTTCTGTCTTGTGCCCAAGAAAACGAGCAATACGGGCAAGGAAAAGTTATGGGACAGGATACTGAAACCTTGATTCCTCACAATCCTCTCCCAGAGAGCTTTTAGGCCATTCACTTGAAAATATATGAGGAGGCAAAAACGAAAATAAATACCTCAAACAACACAGAGGCCGTAAAAAATCCTTGATCACATTCTCTTGCATTGGCCAGCGGTGGATGTAGGTCTGGGCCAGTTCGACGGCATCTGCCGTATTTGCCGTACTCACGATGAGAATCAGCCTGGGAGTGACAGGGGTGACAGGGGTGACAGGGGTGGCAGGCGTGGCAGGCGTGGCAGGCGTGGGGGTCGCTTGCCAGCCTTCTTGCGTCCACCAGAGTTCGCTCGACTTGCGATCAGCCTTTCGCTTCGGCTGCGGCTCACGGCTTTTTCTGGCTCAGGCTGGACTGCAACCATCCGGCGCAGATCACGGATGAGCGCGACCTGCAAAGGCAGGACTTCTCCCGGATGCTCAGGCCGGGGAAAAGCAATACGTGCCGGAACTACCTCTCGAATAACACACTCCTCCGCATCTACACGTAGGGGCACGAATGTTCCCACATTGGTAAAAGAGGTCAAATCCCGGTACTGATCCGTTCGTAATACGGTGACTACCTTGCGTCCGGCAGCCTGTAAGCTTGCCAGAAACTCCACGGCCATACCTTCCCGATCGATAATGATCTGGTTGACCTGCATCCGCTTCTCCATCTATTCATATCGACTGATAATGGCGGGGAGTCCCACGGTCAAATGCTGATCCCCTCGATGCGTTGTCGCCAGCAGTGGATGGCCCTGGTCGTCATGAAGCAATACCAGTGCTCGGCAGCCCAGGATCACTCCCAGACGTCCGATCAAGCCTCGGGGAATGAGCACATCGCTGTAGACGGGCTTACGATGTCCATCTATGCAACAAGTCAGAGACTGAGCCCTCTCGGGATCTTCGACTTCTGGACGCCGGAGATCGGTTGTCCACTGCGCCAGGGCATCCGTGAAGCTTTCTGCACAACCCGCGTGGGCCACCTGCGACAAAAAGGCTTCCGTGTAGCGATAGCCATAGGCTCGCTTGCGCCCGGAAAGTCTCGCCAAACCATCGCCCGTGTAGCCGCGCAAATCCCACGTCCGATGGAGTCCAACGGCTCCCAGAAAAAGCAAGGTCAGCAGGAGCCTCTGGTGGGCCACCGCTGAACTGCCTGCCAATGGGGGATAAACAGGAGCCACGGCTGTTGGCAGGGCGTTCTCCAACTGCGTCAGCAGTCCTGTTTCGGTCGCTGCAGCCAGCAACAGCAAGCCTCCTGCCCCTTCGCTGTATCCTGGCTCAACGAAGACGCTTTTTGGCTTTTTTTTCTCGCGGCACCGGCTTGCGTGGCAGTCCAAGGCTCGCTCGAACCCGGTTGAGTTGACTGACACTCACGCGCAGACTGAAGTACTCTTGAAGCAAGTGTTGCACGACAGAACTGGAAACGTAAGGATCGGCCTGACAGTGCTCACGCACCAGGGCAAGGGCTTCCCCACGCAGTTTGATTGGGTGGCCATGCCGTCCATCAGTCAATGCGCTTTCTCCTTCGCTCTGTACTCGCTTGAGCAGGCGATAGACCGTTGTCCGGTGCATCGGAACCGCACTGTTCATCATCGCTTCTCGGACCGAGACTCCCTGCCCCATCTGCCTGACCATCTCACATCTGACCACCTGGCGAGGCTTGAGGGTCACCGTTGATTGCATCACTGTCGCTCCTTCTCATTCTTTCTAGAGACCATGCAAAGTCAGGTGCAGTTGGTCAGCACCTGATTTTGTATGGTTTCCACCTGCTTGTTTACTCGATGTGCCCCCTCTCTTTCGTCATCTGTTCTACTTGTTGCATTCTTCCTGCGCAGAAAGGGGCTCGAATACCGTGACACCCTGCTCATAGGTTTAGCGTAGTCCACAGAAGTTACATGGGCTCAGGGAATGCAGCGTGTGTATTTTCATCCGTCCAATATGTTATACTATAGTGGTAATTGTATCTTTCTCGTCAGGTTGATCACACCTATCATAAAGCATCATCCTTGGCAAATCGTTTTCTTGTGCTTGTTCCTGCAGATGCGATTATGGGAGGGCAGAATATGGAGATGACAGTCCAAACAGTGATCTTTCTCATCAAGACGCCTATAGGACCCATTCCCCACAATTGTACAATGTTGGAACTTCAAGTCGAGAAGAGGGCAGGCTTAACACCCGCCTCAAGAGGAGTCATAAGCCATGACCTACTCACGCAGAAATATTGCTGAGGAGCAAAAAGAAGCATACCAGAAGGCCAAACAACTCACAGCCATATGTGAACAGCTCCATATCACGCTTGATCCTATTGACTGGCAAAACTCTGGAATGCGGGCACGTGTAACAGTGAATACTATCGAGATATCTGATCTCCTAGATCTCAGTCAACTGGATAGCGATTCCATTCTCCGTCGAGTTCAGATCAAATTGTTCGAACACGCGGCTCTCGAAACGATGTGCGCTCGACCAGGTGGCAAAGCCTTGGTCTGGAGTCCTGTTGAGGTGGTGCAACCACAAGCGTTTTTGAGCCTCTGGATTATCACGCTTGAGACCGATGAGCGCATAGCTATCGCTGAATATCTCAGAAATGGACAACGCGTCTATGAGCACTATGAGCTTGATATGGACGATGGACACTATCTCGCGAAGCTCTTTGGATCGGTTCATACAGGTGAATATCAGCTTGGTGATACAGTCACCATTGAGGAGCATGAGCATAAATACATCGGAGAGATCGTCTACATTCTTCCACCAAGCAAAGCATTCACTCACCGGAAATTTCCATCAAGAAGCCGCCATACCATTTCGGGAAAAGCATACACGAATGACGCCTCATCAAGGTATATTGTCGATTGCAAGGATGGTTTCCCCCATGTTGTCAATCAGTGGCAAGTCATCAGTGAAACAAGCGAAATATAGGAGCAGATGGCAACGAACGAAGTAAGACACGCCTGGATTGTCAATGGCAATCGCCAAAGGTTCATGTAACTTCACAGAGTACCTACCGAAGTTCCTCCAACCCGGTTCACATCCCACGACTCGTTTGCGAACGCTGCTGCAGGCGATTAGCTCAGAAAGCAGAACTGTTGCATCAGTTGGTACAACAGTTCCTTCAGATGCTACGCACCCGACAAGCGGATCGGCTTAATCCCTAAATGCAAGCGGCCAGGAACAGCTGGTAAATAAGGTGACGAGTGAGCAATCGGCGCGAAGAGTGAGCAGTTTACCATTGACTGTTTGAGATGCTGCCTCACACCTCGCTTCACTCATCAGGACCTTGTAAACTGGCATGCATTGGGAAGAGCGGGATGATCTGCGAAGCCTGTTGTAATAAGAACAAAGTCATGCACATCCATTCACCTGACGCAATACATTCTCTGGCATGTTATAATCTTGTTTATGAGAGCTTGGCGAAAGGCCTTATCGAGGAAGCGCATACTCCTGAGTGGAGCTGTCATCTTGGCACTTTTCATTATTCTGCTCAGTTACTTTGTTGTGCAACCAGTACTTGCCCCTTTCGATAGCGTTCAAGTTCCCCCCAATTGCACTACCTCTCTATCCCATTTGCCCGAGTCGCGTGATTATATCATAGCTGGTGATGGCAGAGGTACGTTATTGGCTGAGAATACCAGTACTGCAGTGGTCGTGGCGGCTGATTATGGGAAAGCGCCGTTCATAGCTTACGTCCATGTCATTGATAAGGCCAGCGAACGGATTATTCAAACGTTCGACTTTCATAATGATATTGTGGATGCCGGTTTTGACGGCGACACTTTATATCTCTTCAATGACAAGTTAGGCTACTTTGTCGATACCAAAAGTGGTGCACTGCTCCACAATATTATCGAAACAGATAACTACCGTGGGCTCTTTGAGTCCAACGGTAACCGATTTGTGCAATCTGATATCACCGTATCTGCCATCACATCGACCTGGCATTTGATTGTCCGCCATCACTTTCACATGAGTAGTATCGCTTATGGGTGCTACTTGCCATGAGAATCAAGGGTCTTGGTCCATTGTTCATCAAGGTCGAAGATATATTATCCAGACGTTAGAGCGTCTTGCTTGGCGCAAGGATACTTTTGTTGAAGCCGCACAGCTTCTGCTTCGGTTAGCAGAAGCTGAAAACCAGACTTGGGGCAACAATGCCACTGGTATATGGACAGGGCTCTTTTTGACCTATACAGGAGCTACCGAGGTTCCTGCTCTCGAACGATACTCACTCTTACAGGAAGCGTTGCAATCTGGCATTTCTGCGGTACGGGCACTTGTTGTAGAAGCTCTCTTCAAAGCCCTTTCCGTCTCCGAGACGGGCAATTCTACGAGCGAAGCACAAGATGGATATGTTCCCCTAAAACGGTGGCATCCCACGACCTGGGAAGAAGAGTGCATCGCTCGAAGAAAAGCTTTGTGCTTATTGGATGTGGCTCTTTCTGATACTGATGAGCAGATACAAAACAGAGCTCGTGCGGTGCTGTTCGATATTGCGCGCGGTATGGTGACCCGAGGATTGGCCGAAGAAATCATGACCCGTTTTTGAAAAGCTGGAGATACATGATGACAGTCAGCGTCGAAGAGCCTGGGAAACCACCCAAGTAATACTCAAGTATGAAGCTTCTTATCTCACAGAAGATCAACGTCAGCGACTCGAGACACAAGCTGAACGCTTTCTTGGCAGCTCTCTACACAATAGAATCCATCGCTATGTTGGAAGACCGACGATCGTAGATACATTAAGCTTTGACCATATTCCTGAAGATCAGCGCCCACCAGCAGTTGTGGCCCGCCTTGCAGATGAGGCAATGAAGCAGCCTGACGTGTTACGAGGAGGGCTTTCCTGGCTCATGTCCAGAGAAGCAGAATATGCTTGGCACTTCGGATATCGTCTCGGTATGCACGATGAGGCTCGCATCTGGTTAGATGAGTTAGTCGAGGTTGCAAAAATGAGCAATGAGTCACTATTGCTGAGTGCCTACCTTCAAGGGCGTGCAGATGCTGGCGAAAACGAATGGAAAGAGCATCTTCTAGACGAGTGGATGCAAGATGCATCGTACGCACTTTTCCTTTTTGATGCGACATGGCGTGCTAAGGCCAATGCACGTGCAGTAAAAAGACTGGTCACACTGGTAGATCAAGGCGCGTTACTTCCTACGACCCTTATCCGACTCGTGTATGGAGGATGGATTTGCTCATTAGACGCACCAGATGTTCTCAACTTGCTGGAGCGGCTTGCCTGTGATACATCAGCTGCTACCGCTGAAGCGGGCTTAGCTCTTCTAACCCAATGGACTGAGGCACAGAAACAAGATATTCCAGAGCTATTGGTACCGATTGCATGGACGCTGGTGGAACGGTCGGTAGCAGAAAGCACACAAATGCTGGATTTTTACTGGAAACAAGTAGGACTCTTGCTTTTGCAGCGAGATCCTGTGCGTATCACGCAGGCAGTGGTGAGCAGCGTTGCAATTGGTAATATCGCATTTACTGACGAGCGCCTCTACATTCTGAAAGATGCCTTTGCCCTCAAGCCGATTGAGGTATGGGAGGTTTTCGCTGATCAACTTGTCAAATATGAAGAGCTCTCTTATGGATTACGCGAATGGTTCCAAGGAAATTCAATACTCGATGAGCTTGATGCAGATTTTCTCCTAACATGGACTCGACAAGAGCCAGAACGACGGCCGCGACTTTTATTGACGTTTAAACTAAAATAACCTCAGCAATCCTTGGGAGAGGATTGCCAAGGTGGTAAGAGCCATGCGCCAAAAAGGCGCACCACTCCGGATGAAAGTCATCTATTCAGAGACTTTCAGAAGAAATGCCCTGAAGGAGGTC
>DATAYF010000548.1:0-4079 GCA_036272735.1 Ktedonobacteraceae bacterium | reverse complement strand
TCGATGCCCCAACGCACATCGTGCGCGGAAAAACGTTGACGGAGTTCGCGCCACAGAAATTTGTGGGCCCGGCCATTGTCCTCAATTTTGTGGATCACGCTCGTGGTCTCTTGACGCGTGCCGATATCGAGCCATACCTGGACCGCATTCAGCCAGGGGACATGGTGCTGATTCACTCGGGCGGAGACCGCTATTGGAAAACGCCCGCGTACCTGAAAGGTTGGTGTTACCCTGACGTGGAGGCGACACGCGCCTTGATTGATCGCCAGATCTCCATTATTGGCTTCGATGGTCCCTCCGCCGATTCCATGGACCCACTGGAGATGACGCAGCATCAATTGCTGCTCGAACGAGAGATTCTTATTGTCGAAAATTTAACGAATTTGCAGCAATTACCTGAACGCGTGCTGCTGGTGATCGGTGCGCTGCCAGTGCAGCACGCAAACGGCGCACCAGCGCGTGTGTTTGCATTATTTTAGCGTCCGCGCCGTAAGCCCCCTGGCCGAAAGCCTGGGGGATAGAAGGCGCTCCCACAAACATTGACATCCTCCCCCCGGATTTATATATCCGGGGGATTCCAGTAATCACTTACTGGGTTTCCTGCTTCGCGGAGTCGTGCCCGATTTGGTTTTCACCGCACCAGGTATTAGAAGCTGTGTGCATAGGCCTGAGAAGCCAGGGGAAATGTGGTAGAATCGGGAGAAAGAGGAAGAAAGCAGCGTGCAAGAGGGAACGTTGGTGGAAAAAGAGGTGCGGAATGAGAAAGCGATCGTATCCAAGCGATATCAGCGATGAAGAGTGGAAAATCGTAGCCCCATTGATTCCTGCAGCAAAGTCAGGGGGAAAACCCCGAACGACGAACATGCGTGAGGTGATCAATGCCATTTTCTACCTGGACCGCACAGGAGGCCAATGGCGAGCGTTGCCGCACGACTTTCCGCCCTGGTCCACCGTGTGGAGCTATTTCCGGAGATGGCGCAATGATGGCACGTGGCAACGGATGCATAGCGCGTTACGAGAGCAGGTGCGAGTGAAACAGGGCCGCGAGCCAACCCCGAGCGCTGCCATCATCGATAGTCAATCGGTGAAGACCAGCCAAAAAGGGGGCCGCGGGGCTACGATGGCGGAAAGCGAGTGAAAGGACGCAAGCGGCATCTGCTCGTCGACACCAATGGCTTCATCCTGCACGTGCTGGTCCATGAGGCCAGCATCCAAGATTATGAAGGAGGCAAACTCCTGCTGGAACCCCTGTCAGGTTGCTTCCCGCGACTCAAGCTCATCTGGGCCGATAGTGGATACAACAAAGGCGGTTTTGCTGAGTGGGTCAAGGAGACGCTCGGCTGGGAGGTAGAGATCGTGGAGCACCCCTGGAGTGGCTTGCGAGGCGTCTGGGCTCCAAAAGACGCAGTGATCGACTGGGAAAAGATCCGGCCCAGCGGCTTTCATTTGCTTCCACACCGCTGGATTGTCGAGCGTACCTTTGCCTGGCTCTCCACTTGGCGTAGGCTGAGCAAAGATTATGAAGTGCGCCCAAGTAGTGAAGAATCCTGGATCTATCTCGCTTTGATCCGCATCATGCTACGACGTTTGGCACCAAACAGCTCCTGAGGCCTATGCACACAGCTTCTCACACAAGGAACGGCGCTTCATCCCCCGGTTGAAACGCGGGGGCTTTCGCGCTCGGATTTCTGTAATCCCATTGCCGCGCGTGCTTCAAACCTGGCACCCTGCTCAACGAAATGGGCCTCATCGTGCCATACTCCTCCTGAAATCTGCATGGCGTACTGCGTCTGTTGACGCGCGCTGACATGGGTATATTTTTTCCATTCCCTTTGTACGCGTGGGCGCAGCAAGAGCACATGGGTAGCGCTGATCAGCAGCATAGCGCAGACCAGGGCAATTTTTAGCGTCAGCGCGAGACCATACGCGGTCGTGAACAATTGCTGCCACGAGTTCAGATGCAATATTGCGCTGAATGGGCCGGTCACCGCCGTCAAGATCACGCCCACGATGGCCCACGGGGAGTAAGCCGGTAAGACCGCCATCAATGAGCGGGTTTGTTCCACAACATTGTTGCGTTTGAGCACAGGAAGGTACATCGTGGCAATGAACAGCATGCCGCCCACCCAGAAGGCCGCCGCGCAAAGATGCAACACATCGACCAGCACTGCAAAGACCAGCCTGCTGGCGTTCACTGCGGCGGCATGGCTCGACATAGACACGGCAACGAAGAGTGCCCCGCCGAGCACAACATTGAGTGGTGGAAGCAGACGCTCGACCACGTGAGCAGGTCTCGCAGAAAAGCGTTGGAAGAGCGCGATACCCATGGTTAGCATGATCACGATCTCACGCATTTGCCAAAATGTGCCGTAGCGACTGCTGGTCACGAGCTTCCAGAGCAGCGAGGGCGAAAAAGCCATCAGCCAATTGCTGCCAACGATACTCATCCCCTGCCCGGCGAGGATACCGATGGTCGCCAAAAAGAGCGCAAGTAATAGGGGAAGTGAGAAAGAGCGCATGAAACGTCGCTGGGCGCGCAGATCGATCGCATCGTGTCCGCCATGCGCCCTGGGATGGACAAAGGTACACCAGACGTATGCTCCCACCCAGAATATCGCGGCCAGTTCAGCAATGCTGATCATGATGAGATTGAACAACGCGCTACTCGTCGGTTGTCCGCTGGTTGTTCCTGGCCCTGTTGTGCTCACTCCACCGCCCAGAGGATCTTGTTTGGGCATGCTGATGCCGTTCGAGGTGGGAACGGTACCATCGGGGCGAGCCATATTGAACAGAAATGAGCCACGTAAGATATGCCCATCACCGACCGAGACGGAGCGGTACGTGACCAGGTAAGTGCCCGGTTGCAACGCGGACGCCACGGTCATATCCATTTCGAGCGCATTGCTCTGCGAAACGTGCGCGTCGCCACGATCGATGCGCTGACCGGCGCTATTGAGCACGGCTACAGTACTCAAGGTCGTGTTGAGTCCTTCGGAAAACCACATCCGTATCTGCGCAGGCGTTGTGTGCACCACTGCATCGCTGGCCGGGTCAGACCGCAGCAGGATCGCGTGCGCACTAGCAATGCCAGGCAACGACAGGACCGTCAAAAAAGCTATCGGGAAAATAAAAAACAGGTATCGCCAGGTCGTCCGTCTCCATCGTACAAAGACATTCCTCCATCTCCTCCATCTCCTCCACTCCTTCCCACCTATCAGGCCTCTAACTCCATGTTATTTACCCATCGCCATCACGTCTAGCTTCATCCCCGCCTTGTCGTGCTCTTGGCTATAGCTCAAAAACTCAGGCTGCATGCCTGCTCCCGAAAAAGCATAGTCAAGCGTTCTGGTCTCACCAGGCTTGAGATACGTGGTCGAGGTCAGACCCATCGGGGCGATACTGCTGACCGCCATACCCTTCATGTTCATGCTCTTCATCGCTGTTGATATGATAATAAAGTCATGAGGCTGCTTTCCGGTGTTGGTCACCATAAAACGATAGGGTTTGCCAGCAGTAAAGCTCATAACTGACGAGGTAATTTTTGTGTCCGAGAGCGTGATTTGTACCGGTTGAGCCTGGGGCTTTGTCGTAGCGCCGCTGCTATTGCTGTTACTACTACTGCAAGCAGCCAAAACTGCCAGCAGTAATACGAGAAGTATGCCGAATAATCCCTGCAATCTTAACGTATGATGATTTTTCACCATCCACCTCCACTTGATACCATTATTCCCTACCCCTGGGGTCTGGGACACAACTATTGTAGCACGACAAAAAGAACTTTCCAAACGAAAAACATGTTTTCTCTCGTCTTGTGACTCTCTATATCGGCGCGAGCCATGTGCTTCCAGAGGCCCATCGAGAAAAGAGCACGCTGATGACCGTTGTCCTGACCGTTCTTGGCGCACTCTTTGCCTTTGTGATGATCATTTTGATTGGTTGAAAGGCTGCTACAGAAAAACCATGACAGCACACCCCCGTTGGGAGCATGCTGCCATGCAACACAAAAATGGGTAGTTTACACCATCGACGCCATTTGTTTACAGGAAGACTCGCAACGGCGGCACACTTCTACACATGTG
>DATAYF010000547.1:0-8055 GCA_036272735.1 Ktedonobacteraceae bacterium | reverse complement strand
TATTTTCAAGGAGCTGAAGAATTCATGGCAATTGAAACGGTCGAGATCCCTGAACTTGAAACAGGGATTGAGACACACGGTATCGAACGTGTGTCGCCAGAGACGCGTACGCATGTGCGCATCTTTGATAATTTTACGATGTGGCTCTCCGCCAACCTTGTCCTCTCTACGGTCTCGCTGGGTGCCCTGGCACGCACGATTTTTCAACTTGGATTTTGGGATAGTTTCGCTATTATTGTGATTTTTAACATCCTGGGTATCCTGCCGGTAGCGTTCTTTTCAACGCTTGGTCCCCGGCTTGGACTGCGGCAGATGACGATTTCGCGCTTCTCTTTCGGCTGGGTAGGGACGATGATCATGGCGGTATTTAATATTGCGGCATGCCTTGGCTGGTCCACGGTCAATGTGATCATCGGGGGGCAGTTGATTTCCGCCCTCACCAACGGCAGTGTACCGTTCTGGGTGGGTATTTTAATCATCGCCATACTTACCACGCTGGTGAGCATTTATGGTTATCGCTATGTGCACCGCTACGAGCGCTACGCCTGGGTGCCGATGGCCGTGATCTTCATCATTCTGGCCGTGATTGCCGGTCCACAGATGCGCATGGTGCCGACTCCGGCGATTACAGTGGCTTCGATAGCGGGCATGATCTCGTTTGGTGGCGCTATCTATGGTTTCGCTACCGGCTGGAGTTCCTATGCGGCTGACTATAATGTCAATCAGCCGGAAAATACGCCTGCGAGTCGCATCTTCTGGCTGACCTTCCTGGGCTGTTTTATTCCCTGCGTGCTGCTAGAGACGTTGGGCGTGGGTCTGACGACTATTCCCGCTTTGCAAGGGCTGTCCGGTGGTGCTCTGATTGCTAAAACGATGGGACCATTCGGCATCTTCGGCAAAGTTGTGGTTGTGCTGATGGCTTTGAGCGTGATCGCCAACAATATTCCCAATGATTACAGCCTGGGCCTGACGATCCAGGTCTTAGGGAAAGTCTTTCAGCGTGTCAAACGAGCCGTGTGGACGTTGATTGGTGCGGTGGTGTACATTGTGTTGGCTGTGGCTACCGGCGCGAATTTCGGTAACACGCTCGACAGCTTCTTGTTGCTCGTGGCTTACTGGCTAGGTCCCTGGGCGATTATCTTGATCCTTGAACACTTTGTCTTCCGGCATGGTCGCTATAATCTTGAGGACTGGAATACACGCCAAAAGTTGCCTCTCGGTTGGGCTGGCATTGTCTCCATCGTGATTGGCCTGGTTGGCGTGGTGCTTGGCGCATCGCAAGTGCTGGTCTTTGGCGGTAAGTCAATTCCGGTAGTCGGTCCGATTGCGAACCTGGTCAATCCTCCTTATGGCATGGATGTTGGCTTCGAGCTAGGAGTGATCTTTGCAGCAATCGCCTACCTGATTTTGCGCCGTGTCGAGCTAAATGCGAGTCGGCGCTAAATTTCTCAATCCAAATTATCTCTTTTATCGGTGAATCCACTAAACGATGCAAAGAGGGATGCACGGAAAGCCTGTAGGGACCGATTTATCGTGTCCGCATCTCCTCCCAGCTAACCGACCTAGCCTCTTGCACCGTTACGGCTGCGATGATAGGTCGGTTGGCTGGGTTTGGCGGACACGATAAATCGGTCCCTACATTATATAGCGCTTTTTATCATAGCACTCTTAATATTTGTATTTCGTGATTTAGGAGATGCCTGGATGCGTTACGATCTGCTTATTCGCCATGCCCGGTTCCATCGTCATCAGGGTATGGTCGATATCGCTGTCCACGATGGACAATTTGCCCGTATCGCTGAAGAATTGAGTGGCGATACGGCTCAACGCGAAATCGACGCGGCTGGGCGCCTGCTGGTGCCACCGTTTATCGATAGCCACGTGCACATGGACGCGGTACTCACCGTTGGTCAGCCACGCTATAACACGAGCGGGACGCTGCTAGAGGGTATCCAGATTTGGAGCGAGCGCAAGCCCAGTTTAAGCCACGAGGATGTCAAACAGCGTGCTTTGGAAGCGATACGTTGGGAGGTTGCGCAAGGAACCTTGTACATTCGCAGTCACGTCGATGTGTGTGATCCCAAGCTGACCGCTCTGCGCGCCTTGTTGGAGGTACGTGAAGAGGTGCGCGATATCTGCGATCTGCAATTGGTCGCATTTCCGCAGGATGGTATTCTCTCTTTCCCTAAAGGGCGCGAACTGATGCGCACGGCGCTGGAACTGGGCTGCGATGTAGTGGGTGGTATTCCGCATTACGAGTGGACGCGTGATATGGGGGTCGAAGATGTGCACTATGCCTTTGAACTGGCGCGGGAGTTCAATCGTGATATTGATTGCCACTGTGATGAAACGGATGACCCGCAATCGCGCTTTGCCGAGGTGATGGCTGCTGACACCTTGCAGCAGAGTTGGCAAGGACGGGTCACGGCCAGCCATTGTACCGCCATGCATTCGTACGACGATGTCTATGCCTATAAGCTGATCGGTCTGCTAGCCAAAGCGCAGGTGCACGTGGTAGCGAATCCCTTTGATAACGTGGTGCTGCAAGGTCGTTTTGATACCTACCCAAAAAGGCGCGGCATCACCCGTGTCAAAGAGCTATTAGCAGCTGGAGTGAACGTGGCCCTGGGGCACGATTCGATTATGGACCCCTGGTTTCCTCTGGGGCGGGGTGATATGCTGGCCGCCGCCCAGTTGGCGCTGCTGGTGTGTCATATGAGCGGGTATGAAGAGATCGACTCGATGCTTGATCTGATCACGACCAACGCCGCCAGGGTGCTACGTGTTCAGGATCACTATGGTATCGAGGAAGGAAAGCAGGCCAACTTTTTGCTGCTTGATGCCTCCTCCGCTTTTGACGCGTTACGCTTGCTTCCTGCTCGCCTGCACGTCTTTAAGCAGGGGCGCGAGGTGGCGACCACCACACCTGCTCGTAGTGTGCTGCGTCGTGGCCCTGATCGTGAGGGCCACGAGGTCACCTACCAGCGCTAAAACCACTTGCAAGAGCGATCATTATTCTAGACCGTTGCTACAGAGAAGAACGTCTACTGAGCTACCGACTCAGTAGACGTTCTTCTCTGTAGCAACGGCCCTTAGGGCTTTTCCGCAAATAAGCTGACCAAATAATCAAAAACAATCGCCTTGTTTAGGCGTCTCGCTGAAGTATGGCTAGTCACATTATTACCGGAAGGCGCCTTAGCTAGAGGATATTAACGGCGCGGGCTGCGACTAGCACGATGATCGTAAAGGCCAATATCGCTTCGACCATCATTAATCCCTTGGCTTTGCGGGTTAGCGGGAACGTGTCGGTTGGGCTGAAGGCAGTTGCACCTGTAAAGGCAACGAAAAGGTAATCGACAAAATGGGGAGCCCAGCCGCCTTGATCGCCGCCTTGTTGGGCTATTTGTTGCTGTGGGAACATAAAGTCGGCCGCCGGATGTCCCGCCAGGTGGCGTTTCAGCGGACCCCCTCCGTCGACTTCCCAATACCAGAGTGAGAATACCAGCACGTTGACAAGCCAGAGTAACAACGCATCGCCTAACAGCGGCGCACCAGCGCTTCTATGGGGAAGTGTGTATACCAACAACATCACGGCTGTCGCGAGCGCCAGGGTGACGACTGCCAACAAGGCAAAGGTGAGGATCCTGGCTGGCACGTGTGGTAATGGCTTCTTTAGTAGATGCGAGATAGGAAATGGCAGGAGCAGGATGATAATGAGAGCTAAAGGTAACCAGTTTGGCCCATATGTCATTTCTTCGGGCAAAGCGGCGTAGAGTAGGCCAAGTACGATAGCTCCGAGCGCTGCTGTCCAGCGCGGTGGACGACGTGTGCTGTGCCGAGGAAGTTGTGGATCGTTGCCCTGATCGTCAACTTGCTGGACAGGATGTGTTTGTGGCATGACGGTGCTTTCCAATCTTAAAGAATGCTTTGATGGTATTGTAGTGTGCTACAACCTCTCTGTAAAGCCTGGACGATTCTGCAAGCGAAGGTCGTTTATTGACATGTTTCGTATGGTTTTTCCTATGCCGTTTCATGACAATGTATTCATGATAGGAAACAGGTGGTGCAAAATAGAAGCTGTTTTGGTATAGTAAGGGAGAATATTACGAGAAAATTTTTGTGGGAGAGCAGAAGTGATGGATATGGAGCATCAAAGCAGCCAGATCAATGTGCCAGGGATCTTGACAGCGTTGCTTGCTGAGTTTAGTGCGGTGACCGATTATCGCACATTGCGCGATAGTCTACCCCGGCGTTTAGCCAATCTGCTTGGATGCCGCTGTGTCGTATTGTATCAACGTATCGACGAAACGCTTCAGTTTATCGCTGGCTCTTTTAACGATGCGGCTGGATGGTCTGCTGATCTGCTGTCGGTTGCCCATATTAATCCGGTGGGTTTGAGCAGCGATCTACCTGAGGCAGGTGCCTGGAGGAAACGGCGTGCGGTCGCCAGCCCTGTTGTGCAGTCCACTCTGGTCGCTGTCCCGCTGATTTATCGCCATCGTGCTATCGGGGTTCTTTCTGCTATTCACGTGTCTGAACGCGAGGCACCATCTTCGGGGCCATACTGGTGCACCGATGATATTGTGGCGCTTGAGGCAATTGTTGGCGTCGTGGCACTGCTTTTGGAAAATACGCGCTTATTGGAGCACGACCGCGAACGTATTCACGAGCTTTCCTTGCTGAATAGTATTGGTAGCCAGCTCAATTGCTCTTTGTACGAGCTTGCGCGTTTACGCAGCGTGGTTGTGCAGCGTGCTCGTGAGATTGCCAATACCGATTGTTGTGATTTACTAGAAATGGGTCCCGAATCGGCGGTGGTGCCGTGGATTGATCCACAACTAAAAGAGCAGCTTTTTCAACATTTTCAGGCACAAGCAGCGCCTGCTCCGCTGGTCATTGAGCGCCCAGGTGATGCCGCGAATCCCTCCTTCCATGTCTACCTTGAGCAATTACCCGAAATGGTGAAGACGTTTTTCGCGTTTCCCCTGGTCAGTGGTCGCACGGTGGGACGGCGTGGTGGGTCGCTGTTATGGGGGAGCCTTGGCAGCACGCACGAGGGTGGGCCATCTTCCAAGGTTTTAGGTATTATCGTTGGCGCTCATCACCAGCCCTGGAAAATACATCGTGCTGAGGAGGTTTTGTTGCGCGTGTTGGCAAGTCAGGCCAGTACTGTGCTGGAGAACATTGCGCTGGTTGGTGAGGTCATCGATGCTCGTAACGAAGCTCGAAAGCTCCTGCGCAAAGTATTAGACGATCAGCGGCTCAAAGAACTCATCCTTGCCAGCATTCCGAGTGGCCTGGTGACCACTGATTGCCATGGCGTGGTTACGACGTTTAATCGTGCTTCCGAAGCCATCCTAGGCTATCACCCCTATGAAGCGTTGGGGCAACCGTTGCATACATTCCTTGATCTGCGCCAGGCTGATAGCCCGTCGACCATTATGCGCGCTGATGCTCAACAAGATGGGGTTTCGCCGGACCTTGCCTGCCTGGGAGATATACATGGTGGTACGGTACCCACCGTCGACCGACAGGGGCGCGAGGTGATGCTAGATGTCGATGTATTGCCTCTCTATGATGACCTGGGTGTGGTGATAGGGCTGTTGATCACCTTTACCGATGTCACGTCCGTGCATCGCCTTGAGGAGGAGAAGCGTCGCCTTGATCGTCTGGCTTCCCTGGGTGAGATGTCTGCGAACGTGGCTCATGAAGTGCGAAACCCGCTGGCCTCAATTAAGACGTCGATGCAGATGCTCAAAGAGGATCTGTGTACTGAAAACGATGCTGAAACGCTATCGAACGAGCAGGTCGCATGGGCGCAGGAATCGGTGAGCGTTGCGCTGAAGGAAGTCGAACGACTCGACACAATTGTGCGCGACCTGCTGTTGTTTGCGAAACCGCGCCAGTTGCATCGCGCCTCTACCAGCCTGATTGAAATGTGTGAGCAAGTGCTCAAGCTGCTTCAGGTACAGTGTGCAGAGGCGAATGTTGTGGTGCATCGGGTCTATTCAGAACTGCCTGCGACCTGGGTTGATGTTGGGCAGATGGAGCAGGTTTTGTGGAACATCGTGATGAATGCGTTGCAAGCGATGCCCGACGGGGGCATTTTGACGGTAACATGCCGTGAATTACCTGCTGAACAGGCATTGTTATCCGCTACTGATCCACCACCTGCCACGCAAGGGCGGTTTGCGACTGATGCTGGACAGCCGAAACGACGGCAACAGGCTCCATCGCCAGCGTCGCAGTGGGTTGAGGTCGTTATCAGCGATACAGGTATGGGCATACCTCCTGATCAACTTGAGCGTATTTTTCAGCCGTTTTTTACCACAAAGGCGCATGGCATTGGGTTGGGCCTGGCGATTACGCGCCGTCTGATCGAAGACCATGGTGGCTATATTCGTGTGGATGGGCAATTTGGTTACGGGACAAGTATCGCTGTTCGGTTGCCTGTGCTTAATGAAGAGAAGAAATACCTGTCAGCCGAGCTTAATGAGAGTGTAGGGGAGATGCAGGGATGAGCTATGGGATTCTGATCATTGACGACGAGCCCTATTTGCCGCACCAATTCGCACGTTTCTTAAAAAAACACGAGTACGAGGTAGCTATTGCTGCCGACGGCGAAGCTGGCTTGCAAGAGATACAACAGAATACGTTTGATCTCGTGCTGTTAGATGTGCGCCTGCCAAAGATAGGCGGTCTGGAGGTGCTGGCTCAGATGCGCAAGCTCGATCCCGAGATTCCGGTGGTCATGCTTACCGCGTACGGCGATGTACAAACGGCGGTGGAGGCGATGAAGCTGGGGGCTTCTGATTACCTACTCAAAGGTTTCGACCTGGAAGAACTACTCCTGGTCGTGCAAAGAGCGTTGGGTACAAGTGCTATGTCGCGTGAATTACGCCAATTGCGGCGTGAGCGCAGCGACAATTATCATTTCAACTACCTTGTAGGGCATAGTGAACGCATGAAAGAGGTCTTCGAGCTGGTGGCGCGCGTAGCTCGTAGTGATACGGCGTCGGTACTGATTACTGGCGAGAGTGGTACTGGAAAAGAAGTGGTCGCCCGTGCTATTCATGAGCAGAGCGCCCGTGCTTCTGGTCCGTTTCACGCCATCAACTGCGCGGCGATTGCGAGCAATCTTTTAGAGAGCGAGCTTTTTGGGTATGAGCAATATGCCTTCACGGATGCCAAAAAACAGAAACGCGGCTTGCTGGAATTAGCAGACGGTGGCACGTTATTTCTAGATGAGGTCGGCGAAATGCCGCTTGATATGCAGTCTAAATTGTTGCGCGTGCTCGAAACACGCTCGTTCTTTCGTCTGGGTGGCAGTAAAGAGGTGAAAATTAATGTACGGGTGCTGGCTGCCACCAATCGTGATCTGGAAAAGGCCAAGCAGGATGCGTCGTTTCGTCCCGACCTCTATTTCCGTTTAGCGGTGCTGAAGATCACATTGCCGCCTTTGCGCGAGCGTCCGGGTGATATTTTGCTTTTTGCGGCTCGTTTCATTGACGATTTTAATAAGCTGCTGGGGCGTAACGTGCACAATATTGCTGCTGAGGCCCAGCGCCTGCTTCTGGCGTATCGCTGGCCCGGTAATATCCGTGAGCTAAAAAATGTGATCGAGCGTGCCATGATATTGAGTAGCAGCGACGAATTGCTGCCAGCTCATTTGCCATACGAGATTGTAGGGCAGGCGGAACTCGAGGAAATTTCCTCGTTAGACCCGTGGGAGCAATGGTTGAGGGAACGGCCTTATGGTCCGGTGTCGCTTGAGGAGGTTCATGCACGCGTTGAGCGCCATTTTGTACGGTGGGCGTTGGATACAACCAAACATAATCGTATGCAAGCCGCCGAGTTGCTTGGTTTTACGAAAGTGGACCAGTTGCGCTACCTGATGCGGAAATATAGCATCGAGTAATTTTTGGCGATTACGCGTTTAATACCTGGCGCTCTTGCTCTTTGATCAAGATCTCTTCGAAATCTTGCCAGGCGAGCATTTCAGCTTCGGCATTGGTCAATTGTTTCTGCTGTTGCATAGCGGCGTGAAATTTCTGA
>DATAYF010000546.1:0-5684 GCA_036272735.1 Ktedonobacteraceae bacterium | reverse complement strand
GTGGAGGCAATTCAAGCCAGTTTGCCAGCCAGCGCCGTCTTGAGCGATCGCCACCAAGGTAGGCCAGTACGAATTGCAATGCCTGGAGCGCCGGAGCGGGACGAGTCGAATGTGTTGCCATTGTATCTTTCCTCCAAAAATAGTTTTTCTCCTCAGATTGTATGGCTCAGATCGCAGGATGACAACCTGCCGGGGAGGTGATTTCCACAAGAGGTTTCTTGAACCTGCACTAAGTACAATCAAGCAATGTTTTGGGAAATGAGGTAAACTGTCAGGCAAAGGAGGGACCCATGCGAAAGCCCCTAGAGATATCACCCCTGACAGCGAAAGAGTTGGAAGCCTTAGAGAAACTGTATCGAACGACAAAAGATGTGCGACTACGTACCCGCGCTCAAATCGTGCTGCTGGCTGGAGAGCAACGAATGACTGCTCCAGCCATTGCTGCCATCGTGCGCGAAGTGAGCCAAACAGTCCGCAACTGGCTTAAGCGCTGGATGGCCGAAGGAATCGAAGGACTCAAAGATCGGCCCATGGAAGGCGCCTCCGCCGAAAATCAGTGAGGAGTATCAAGAGCAATTGTTGGCCGCCGTCCGGCGTCGGCCTCGCAGCCTGGGGCAACCGTACTCGATGTGGACGTTACAACGCCTGGCCGACTACATGGCGGAGCAAACAGGCATTCGGGCCTCGTACGAGACAGTTCGTCAGGTGCTCAAAGTGGGGGAGATTGTACTGAGTCGCCCCCAGCATAAAGTCAGTAGCCCTGATCCAGAGTACCTGGTAAAAAAAAGACGATCGAAGAGGCGCGAGACGGGCTAAAAGAGGGAGACCTGTTTTATTATGCAGACGAGTTTAATTTGAGCTGGTTTCCGACCCTACGCGCCATGTGGAGTCCGAAAGGGCAACAAGTAATGATCCCGACGCCAGGGCAACCGGACAAATACTACGGGATTGGAGCCGTGAACTACCACACAGGAGAAAGTGTGGTCCTGTTCCAGCGCCGGAAGCGCCGACAGGAGATTGCGCAGTTGCTTGAAGCCCTGATGGAGAAGCATCCAACTGGAACCATCTATGTCGCCTGGGATAACGCCAGCATGCATGAGGATGATGAAGTCGAGGAGGTTGTACGTGCTGCAGCGGGGCGTCTGGTCTTGCTCTACTTGCCAACCTACAGTCCTTGGCTCAATCCGATTGAGATGTTGTGGCGGCATTTTCGCCGGGAAGTCACCCATTGTGAGTTCTTTGAGACGAAGCAGGCATTACTTGCAGTGGCACAACAGTGCTTTGAGCGCTTCAATCAATGCCTGCAGAACATTTTGTCAGTTATTGGCTCCAATGCCAAAAACGTTGCTTGATTGTACTTAGCTAGCTCTTTCCCCTTTTGCTTTCACTCAGCTAATAGTATAGGATTGATGAAAGAAGTTGTAGGGGTCTTCGTGATAAGATAGCTAATATGTACTTTTGTGTTCTGATATGGGAGGAAATCCTTGAAACATATCATTTTGGACGCTGATCCAGGCATCGACGATGCGCTGGCTTTTTTTCTCGCGCTGGCCTCACCAGAAATCCAGCTTGACGCGATCACCACGGTAAGCGGCAATGTGGATGTTTCAGCCACGACCCGTAATGCTTTGACGCTACTCACATTGGCGGGGCATACCGATGTTCCGGTGGCTCGTGGTTGTAGCCAGCCGCTCATACGTCCCCTGGTCGATGCGGCAGAGGTACATGGGCGAAATGGCCTGGGCGATATCGCTGCTCCAGCACCGACCATAGAACCTGTCGCACAACACGCGGTTGATCTGATCATACAGCGCATCATGGACGCGCCCGGCGAGATTACGCTGGTCGCCATCGGACCGCTTACCAATATCGCGTTGGCACTGCATCATGAACCACGTATCGCCGCCAATGTACGTGAAGTAATTATGATGGGAGGCGCGTTGCGCGTGCCCGGCAACGTCACGCCAAGCGCCGAGTTCAATATTTATGCTGATCCGCATGCCGCGTATAGCGTATTTCATGCCATCTGGCCTATGCGCCTGGTGAGCCTGGACGCGACGCAAAAAGTAACGCTGACCCGCGCGCAATTTGCTACCCTCGCCAGCACAGGTGGTAAGGTGCCCCAGTTTATTCAACAGATGATGGCCTTTTATTTTGACACGTACGCCGCCCAACGTGAGACACATACATTCGTCATGCACGATCCACTTTGTTTAGCGGTCGCCTTCCAGCCCGACCTGATTACCTGGGAACCCACGTACGTCGATGTCGAGCTTACTGGCACCCATACGCTGGGGGAAACCGTTGCCTATTTCCAAAGACCCGGCGCACCAGCACCAAATATGCAAACCTCGATAGGTGTAGATGCGCAGCGCTTTAACCGTCTCTTTCTGGAGCGTCTGGCGCGTACATTCACACGGTAGTGATCTCCCTTGTGAGCCAGGCATATTTTGACAATTGGCAATAGATAGGCTATATTACAGGGGAGTATATTCCTACTAATTCACTCGGATTAATGGACGCAGAGGAGCAGCATATCAATGGCAGAGATTAACGAAGCTGAGGTCATGGATGCATTGCGCGAATGCTATGACCCAGAAATACCGGTCAATATTGTCGATCTGGGTCTCATTTATGGTATCGACATCGACAACGAAGAGGGCAATGTCCACATTAGCATGACATTGACGGCGCTGGGCTGCCCCATGGCTGGAGAACTCGTGGATGAAATACAGATGCGCCTCAAAGAAGTGGAAAATGTTAAAAACAGCAAGGTCGATCTGACCTTTGATCCTCCCTGGTCCCCGGATCGAATGACCGAGGACGCAAAATGGGAGCTAGGGCTCGTATAAAAACATAAACACAAGAAAACCACCAAACCGGTAGACTTTACAAGAAAGTGCTAGCGATGCAGTATACTGTTGCTGCATTACTAGCACTTTATTTATCAAAATTTTCAACAGTGATCACACAAACTATTGTTTTTACCACAATTCCCATATTCTAGCACACCCTTTCCAAAAGCAAGCCATGCATGCTATACTACGATCAGATGAGCAAAGTGGAGAGGATTGCGATGGGATATGAGGACCGAAACCAGCACGATTTGCATGCACAATTAGCAATTAGCCGCGAAGAAGCCATCCACGGAACCACACGCATGCTGACCTTACCAGAAGGGCAACAGCTTACTGTTCCCATTCCAGCCGGAGTGCACTCAGGCCAGATCATCCGTATCATCGGGCAGGGACTACCAAGCCAGGGTAGCTCGACCACGGGCGACCTGATCCTGACCATTGTGCTTGTCGCTCCTTCCGACACGCATCCACACTTCATTGATCAGCCAGCGTCGCCCCAAGCCTCAATACACGCGAAATCGTTTCCAGAAGGGCATTTCCCATCGACGCAACCATCATCTTCACGAGGCATGCACAAACCCACAGACTCGCTTGATCATCTCATATCACAGCAATACGCATCTTATGCCACGCCCTTTCCCTCCAGCAATTATTCATCATCGATAGTCGGGAAGCAGCAACCAGGGAACTCACGTGCGCGCCAACGCTCAAATGGTTTCTTTTTCGCGTGCTTGAGCATGACTTGTGTCGTTATTCTCATCAGTCTTTTCCTGTACTACACCAATAGTTATCTTCCAATGCAAAGAGCCTTGCACGCGACCGCGACAGCCGCTGTATATACGACAGCGGTTGCGCAAGCAAACGCCACACTGATCGCACAAACCCAGGGGACCGCAACGGCCAATCCGTACAGCGCGAACACCATTGCAAGCGCGCATCAAAGCCAATATTTACACATTCTCAAAAGCACGCCCGTCCTGAGTGATCCACTGAATGCCCCCGACGCCAATGGGTGGGATAGAGGGCAAGGTTGCGCTTTCCAGAATGGGGCCTACCAGGTAACTGAAGCGAGCACCGGAGTTTTTCTGTATTGCACAGCCGAAGCCACCCATTTTAACAATTTCGCTTACCAGGTGCGTATGACTATCCACAAAGGAGATTTTGGCGGTATAACGTTCCGCGAGAATAAAACCAAACCCAGCTTCTACCTGTTCAGGGTAGGGAAAAATGGGAGCTACAACATATATTATTATGCCAATAATGCTGGCAAGGACTCATTACAATTGCTCACAGGCACGAGCAACCTTATTCACACCGGGACCATGCAGACCAACACGCTAGCCGTGGTTGCTCGTGATACGATGCTAGACCTGTACATCAATGGTGGCTACCTCAACAGCGTCTACAGCAAAGACCAGCTTAGCGGACAAATCGGCGTAATCGCCGATGATACTACCAACGTCGCGCAGGTTGCCTATACCCAGGCGCAAGTATGGGCGCTGTAAGCTATAATAGGGAGACACGACTGAGCGCGACTGAGCGATAGCCATTGCGTTTGTGCCCATGAAACTTGGAGTGATGCATGCAAATATGTACTTTCTGTGGTGGACACATCCTACCACGAACCTCGACGTGCCCCAGTTGCGGCCAAACCCTGGTCGCACCATCTCAACCGCCACCAACAACTCCCTATCCCTTACCACCAGCCTATCAGTCAAACATGTATGCACCACTAACAACTCCCTATCCAAAACCACCAGTAGCCGCTGCGCCACGCCTATTGAAGAGCACAACAGTACTGCTCGTCGCGTTGGCGCTTGTGTGTATGGTAAGTGGGATTGGCCTCATTTTTTATGCCGAGGTGGTTGATCCGGCACAGTTACGCGCACAGGCAACAGCCACGGTACAGGCCATTCAAATCAGCAATGCTCATGGCGTGGCCACTATGCAGGCCCAGGCGACCAGCAATGCTCAAGCGTATGCAGCAGCAACAGCCACAACACAGGCCCAGGCTCAGGCCACGGCAACAGCCGGGCAAGGTTTGTACCAACATGCCACGAGCGGTGTACCAGCACTTAGCGAAACGCTCACCGCACCGACAAATTCCAACTGGGATACGTATAGCCTCGCCAATGGCGATGGTTGCATTTTTGCTGGCAACGCCCTCAATGCCAACATTACCCAGGCTCACTTCTACCTGCCATGCTTTGCCCAATCCACCAATTTTGCGAATTTCGCGCTCGAAGTTCAGGTGCGTATCGTCAAAGGGAACGAGGGGGGCATCATTTTTCGCGCTAACAATAGTGCATCTCAATTCTATATTTTCCGTATAAGTCAGGATGGAACATACGAACTCCTGCTCTCAAAAGATAGCAAGCATAGTAGCGCCGTTGCCGAAGACGTTAGCCCGTTTATCCATACACAGCCTAACCAGCCCAACACATTGACCATTATCGCTCAGCAGAGCCGCATTTCACTCTACGTTAATCATCACTTCCTCACCACAAGCAACGATACTAGCTATCAAGCAGGACAAATCGGCATCTTTGCTGGAGACAACGGCAACGCTACCCTGGTGGCCTTTAGCAACTTGCGCGTCTGGAATCTGTAAAAGACCAATCCGCCAGAACCATTCACACCCGGTACATTTGTACGATGGGGAAGCAGGAACTATTGCTATCGTTTGTCAACGACCTCTGGCTACAGCCAGAGACTTGCATCTGGACTCCACCGCAACTCAACGTACCTGGCGAGGCGCGCTGCTTTGGCTTCGTTGTCCGACGCATCAGGGACAATTGACAAGTGCCCCGTCCTGGTCCAGTCTTG
>DATAYF010000545.1:0-7097 GCA_036272735.1 Ktedonobacteraceae bacterium | reverse complement strand
TTCGCCGCATCCTCGACCGCCTGCATATCTTCTGGTTGTAATTAATTCATAAAGAAACGGTAATGGTTTCCGGAAACCATTACCGTTTCTTTATGAATTAATTACAACCAGAAGATATGCAGGCGGTCGAGGATGCGGCGAACCATGCCCGAATTGATCTCTTCGATCTTGAGCATTTTGGCTGCGACGAGGAACACCAGCGAACCCACTCCCAACTCGATCAGCAGCTTGACCAGGGCCAGGAGTACACCTCCAAAGGTAAGCTGGTAAGAAGTCGTGGTATGGATAATCAGGTCAAGGATGGTGTGCACAAAAAAGAGCACCACGCCCATCGCAGCAGCAGCAAGCGAGCAGCGTTTAATAAAGTCGACGAGAGCACGCAGATCAAAGCCACCAATGCGCTGATAGAGCAGGATGAACAGCGCCGCGGCCTCAAGCACACTGGCAACCGAAGTTGAAAATGCCAGCGCGCCCATGCCCCACTGCACGCCAAAGACAACGCTATCGATCAAAACGATGCTGAGCGCAATCTTGAGCACAAATTGCAGGATACTGACGATGACGGGTGTTCTGCTATCGCGTAAGGCGTAAAACGCGCGTGTAAGGATCTCAACCGCGGCCAGACCGGGCAGGCCAAGCGCGAAAAAGATCAGCGGCGTTACTGTGAGCTGGGCTTCCGGTAGCGTAAAGCGACCATGTTCCAGCAGCACCTGGATGATTGGTAGCGCCAGTACAATCAGGCCAATGCAAGCAGGGATCGCCAGAAAGAGAATGCCGCGCAGGGTCTCCATAATGATGCTGCGCACTCGGTCGTAGCGGTCGCGTGCCACATAGCTTGCCAGAGATGGGAAAGCGGCAGTCGAGACCGATGAGCCGAAGATAGAGACCGGCAGCACCAGGATAGAAAAGGCATAGAAATATTCGGTAATTTGCCCGTTGACCACCTGCGCGGCGAACATCAGGCCCAGCAACGAGAGCAGAATGCGGTCCATAGCGGTGCTAAACGAAAGCATCGCCGCGTTAACCATACGCGGAATCATCTGGCGACCAATCTGCCTGACGCCTGGGTTGCGCCAATCAAAGGCAAAGGTGTAGCGCATTTTGACCTTGAACAGGCCGGGGATTTGCACACCCACTTGCAAAATGGCAGCCAGCACGACGCCGAACGTTGCGGAGTACACGGCAATGCTGCTCACGGCGCTAGCATTACCACGCGCGTGATAGGCCAGGAATAGGCCGGGCACCAGGCCAATAATCTGACCAACGTTATAAAGCACGGTGCCAATGGCTGTCAACTTAAAATCCTGCTTCGCGTTCAGCACAGAGGTGACAATGACGCCCGAACCAAGCACAATCGCTTGCAACAGCATAATGCGCGTCAATGTGACAATCAACGCAACATCGGCAGGCGTGAATTGAGAAGCGGGACTGTAGATCGGCACAATCTGCGGAGCGAAGATCATGGCGAACGCCGAAAGCGCGATCATAATGACAACCGAGAGGTTCAAAGCGCTGCTAGCAATGTGCCAGGCCGTCTTCTCGTCTTGTAGCCCTTCATAATATTTTGTGAAGACCGGGATGAACGCTGAACTGAGCGCGCCTCCAGAAACGACCGTAAACAGCAGATTCGGGATAAGATATGCTTGCAGATAGTCGGTAGAAAAGATACCCGCGCCAAATATATAGGAAAAGAGGAATGTACGAACCAGACCCAAAATGCTACTGAGCAGGAACGCGCCGGTGATCAGAAAGGCGGCGCGTTGCACCTGGACCCGCTGGATCATAGCCGTATCCTGGGCTGGTGCGGCGGCGGATGACAGTTGATAGGGATCGTTTGCGCCAACAGCGGAAGGGGAAGCCTGGACATCGGGGGTAGGAAAAGTCTGCTTCTGGATTGGTGTTTGCCCTGGCAGAACGAGCGGAGATTGACGCGCACCAGGAGGAACACCTGCATTACTACTAGACAGCACGCCACTATTGTTGCCTAGCGGACGTGACCCCAAGCCTTGTTTGCGGCGCATACGCTCCTCGCGTAATTGCTGCAAACGAGATGCGCGTGGATCCAACTGCGGCATGGCCTGAGAGGGTTGGGGCACGCTCATGGAACGATATTCCATGGACTGACTATAGCCAAGCGAATTGCCAACCTCTATGGTCATGTCCGGGTCGTAGGAATACGGCGGATACTGAGGGGGCTGCTGGTCGTCGTTGCTCATACTATCCCTTCTATACAAAACTATCCTGTGTAGTATACGGGGAAGCCCGGCAGAAATGCAAGCAAGGAACTCCTTTGGGGGATACCTTATCATGCACGATGTGTATCAGATAGAAATACGTGTATGTTCTCCGGGCACATACACGTATTTCTATCTGATACATCTTACTACAGGTTGAAAATCTGCATCACTACGGGTGTGTCCACGAGTACGAGCCGGTGTCGTACTGGAGACCATTCTCCTGGTAGGTGAACGAGTATTGCATCGTCTCGCCTGGACTCATGCCGCCCACATTATATTCCCAGCGCGATGTGGCATTGTTATAGCTCATATACACATTCTGCTGTGCATTCCCTGGGAGGTTATAATGCAGGATCACATATCCGGCCGTTGCATTGCAGAGCTGGAACCAGGGCAAAGCTGTGTTTGAACCGGAGTTCACCACGCCCTGTGCGAAGTTACCTGAGGTGCAGCCAGACGTTGGTGTAGGGGTAGGTGTGGGCGGCGGGGTAGAACCGCTCGTCGTGTAGACGCGCACGTAGTCAACAAGCATCGGTACACCAGAAGCAGTGCTAGCCGATGGATTGCCAGGCCAGCCCCCGCCCATGGCAACGTTGAGGATCACGAAGAACCCGTGATCGACCGCGTTGGCCCACGTCGTGGCATCCATCCCTGGATCGTTAGAGGAGACTTGCCAGAATTGCACACCATCCAGGTACCAGCGGATCTGCTCGGGTGAGCTGCTTCTGTCAACCTCTACGCGATAGGTGTGAAATCCAGCCTGGCAGGTCGTCGATGAACAAGCCTGGCTGCCACCGCGACCTGTCGTCTCGTTACATGGGCCACCAGGATTAACGCCACAGTGCAGCGTGCCATACTCCCTATTGGTGCCGTTGACATTCTCCATGGTGTCGATCTCGCCGATACCCGGCCAGTTGTTATAATTGCAACGAAATGCCGAGCCAAGCATCCAGAACGCGGGCCAGTAGCCCTGAGCAGCAGCACCCGTGACGTTGGGCATCTGGATCGACGCCTCGACAGCCATCTCACCGCCCGCCGGAGCCGCGAAGTCCGTACGCTGCGTCTCGATGCGTCCCGAGGTCCAATTCCCGTTCCCATCGCGGATTGGATTAATCGCGAGATGACCGTTGCCGTCCTGATAGACATTAGACGTGCTGTTCGTCATCGTCTCGACCTCGCCGGTGCCCCAGCCGCCCGGACCTCCGGGATAACCCGTACCGGTGTCGTACAGCCAGTTATTGGTATTGACGCCAGTTCCACCTGATCCATTGAATTCATCGCTCCAAATCTGATTCCAGGTGACGTTAGCGCTACTAGCTCTATTGGCCGCCCTGGCCGTGGACGTTTTGCCCAGAGGCATGAAACTCAGCGCCGCCAGAACCAGCGACCCGATGACCAGCAGGGTTGCGAACCATAGGACTGGTCGTTTGTGTTGTGGCTGGTTAGCATTACCAGCCGGGTCTGTGTGCGAAAACATCTGCATTGATAGCTCCCTCCTTGCCGCTAATCTCAACAGTACGACGTGACAGCCTGACGACAGTATTTGGTCTGTCACTCAAAAATGACAAGATATATTGTAAACCTGAGAGCAGCTATAAACGGCTCTACGTGCTGATCGGGAGCGAGCGGGGCACGCCGCTCGATGCTCGGACGACCAGACTGGTCGGAAGTTGAACACGGGTAGGATGATCTGGTATGTGTTGCTGCACTGTATGAGTACGCTGGCCTGGATCAACCATCGTTAAAAGAATTTCGCTCGCCTTGCTTCCTATCTCGGCAAATGGTTGGTGGATGGTGGTAAGTGGAGGCAGCATATGGTTCGAGAGCAGATTGTCATCAAAGCCGACGACCGACACATCTTGTGGCACACGTATACCTTGTTGCTCTGCCACCTCCAGGATACCGTACGCCATCTGGTCGTTGGCAGCAAAAATAGCGCTGGGCCAGGACGCTTTGTCGCGTGAGAACAGCTCTGTAGCACACTGGCGTCCACTGGTAATCTCGAACTCCCCCCGCAAAAGGAGTGTGGGATCGGGGGCGATGCCAGCATCTTGTAGAGCCTGGCAATAGCCCTGGTAGCGTTCCGCGGCACAATAGTAGGTCTGGGGTCCCATGATATGAGCAATGCGCCTGTGCCCAAGCTCCAGCAGGTGTCGTGTAGCCTCGTAGGCGCCGGCGACGTTATCGACACCAACCCAGGGCATACTGCCTGGCGCTTCCTGGTCGTCGATCATTACCAACGGGAGCCCCTCGTGGAAGCGCTCGGTAAGGTGGCGCGAAAGCTCGCCAGGCAAAATTGCCAGCAGACCCGATACCATGCGTAATACCAGGATACGGTCGAGCACGTCGGAGTGATTGCGTTCGATACCAATGCTATAAAGGACGATTTCGTATGCGGTAGTATCGATGTATTCGGCAACGCCCCGCAAAATTTCAGGGATCGCGGGCCAGTTCAACGGCGGGGTCAGCACGCCAATCAGTCGTGTGCGCCCACCAGCCAGGTTGGTTGCGATGACGTTGGGGACAAAATCATATTCTTGCACGACACGCATCACGCGCTCACGCAGTGCCGCGTTCACCGATGGATTGTGGTTCAAAACCCGCGAGACAGTTGCTTTGGAAACCCCTGCCAGGCGAGCTACATCCTGGATGGTCAGCTTTTCTTGCATGTCGTACCCCTGCACCATTGCATTAAGCGAAACAAAATAGACCTGGCTTCAGTGCCAACAATACCCGTAACGTCCACTGAATCACTTTCATTAGCAAACATAACCCAGAAACCGGTTTCTGTCAAGGTTAACGTACAAAAGATACACACACAGATGGGTATTGATTACCTGGTCAATCCAGCGGTATCCATCTCTGTATCTTTTGTTGGCGGCCTTTTACTTCTTCGGGGGCGCAAGCAGTATTAGCGCCATAGCTCCGAGTAAAAGTAGTGCGCCCAGCAGGCCGAGCGGACTCAGTTCCTCTCGAAAGAATATCCACGCGAGCACAGCGGCCGTTAAAGGCTCACAGAGCGTCACAATACTCACCACGGTTGCAGTGAGTGAGCGCATGCCGACCTGAAAGAGCCCATATGCCAGAGCCGTAGGCACACATCCCAGATAGAGCAAAATGAGCCAATCCCCCACAGGATATACGATCACCAACCTGCCTGATGAGGCGAAGAAAAGAAGCAGCAATGCTCCTGTCCCGAACGCCACGGCATTGATATGTAAGGGATGATAGTGGCTGGTAAGCAATCGTCCACAGAGGATAAAGCCGGCATAGCCAGAAGCCGCGAGCAACGCGAGCAATACCCCGAGGAGCGAGACACTTTCCTCACTCGCATGAGAACGAGCCGCGACCAGAAGGATCGTACCACCCAGACCACCAAGCAGAGCCAGCAGCGTTATTGGCGTCAGGCGCTCCCGTGTCATGAAGGTAGAATAGAGCGCAACAATCACCGGAGCGACACACAGGGCAACGAGTGTCGAGACGGTCACGCCAGCGTAGGGGATAGCTGCACTGTAACAGGTCTGGTACAGTGCTTGCAAACCGCCCATGAGCACCATCACCCCTGTATCCCGACGCTTGATTTGGAAGAGACGACGACCGAGGACGATCCAACCGGCGAGCAAAAAAAGCGGGGCCGCAATAACCAGGCGCAAGAAAGCCAGTGACAGAGCATTCGTTGTACTGTGCGCATAGATGGCTTGATTAGCAATACCAACCGTGCCCCAGGACAGAGAGGCGCACACAACGAACAAAAAGTCGCGGCGAGTCGTGTTCCGAGAGAACATGAAGATATCCTTTCCCCAAGTGCAAATGTGTAAACGAATGGAATATGCAGTGAGGGCAGGATGGAAGTCTACGAAAGAGAGACGAAAGAAGCATGAACCCAACACAAGCCTCGAAGAGCGTGCGTTATATGGAGAGTTACACCGTTCTACCTGCCCTGGCTAGTGGGAGGCGACGGGAGGCGGGGGTAAAATAGCATAGGAACAGTAAAATACGCGATCAACCACGATCAATACATCCTTTCTACAGAGCACTGGAAATGCTTCGCTTCATTCTCCAACCTGAAGAGCTTTACATAAATATGATACGCAATGATGTCGGCAAATGTCAATTTTTTGCTGTATAACAAATTTTGCCTTGTGACGTTAAAAATACGAAGAGTCTTTATAGCGTTTCTCACTTGCATATCAATGCTGGATTGTTCTACAATGAAGCAACATAGCACATAATCGTTGTAAATAGCATAAAGGGAGAAAAAAGTATGACAAATCAAAATTCGCAGCCACGTGTAGCACTCCCTGGAAGTGAACGTCAGCCCATCGTAGGGGCGCAAGTTACTGGCCCAGTTGATCCGAACGAGCGTTTTGAGGTCAGCGTCTACCTGCGTGCTCCCGCCGGGAGTGACCTTGCACAGGATATTCAGGATCGCGTTGTGAACCAGCAGCAACCGCTCTCGCGTGAAGAGTACGCGGCTCGTTATAGTGCCAGCAGCGACGATATCGCGCGCGTTGAGCGCTTTGCGCTAGCGCACAACCTGATAGTTATCGAAGCAAATGCTGTGCGCCGGGTGGTGGTCCTCTCTGGTAGCGCGCAGGCGGTCGGTGCTGCTTTTGGTACGCAGATTCAGCGCTATACGCAGCAGCAACAGACATATCGCGGGCGCACGGGACCGCTTACCGTACCGGCTGATATCGCGCCACTCATCACCGGTGTTTTGGGGATCGATAACCGCCCACAAGCACGTGCCCATATCCACTATGCCGAAGTGGCCAACATTGTATATACTCCTCCACAGCTTTCGACCCTCTACAATTTTCCGACCACTGGCAACGGAGCTGGTCAGACGATTGCTATCAT
>DATAYF010000544.1:0-8780 GCA_036272735.1 Ktedonobacteraceae bacterium | reverse complement strand
TTATTTTGTCGCACCGGCAGTAAATTCGGCTCCGATAGGGTCCCAGCCGTTAAAATACGCGTCACCGCCCGCTCTACCACCCCTTTGCCTACTTCTCCGACTTGATCGCACACGGCAACTTTGAACCCCCGCTGGATCAATTTTCCCACGTAATTATCCAGGGCATGCATGGGAATACCAGCCAGCGGGACACGCTCGGCACCACCGCCATAAGATCGGCTGGTGAGCACTATTTGCAACTCGCGAGCAGCAATGGCCGCGTCATCGTCGAAGGTTTCATAGAAATCGCCAACCTGGTACATCAGGATCGCATCGGGATACTGGCTCTTAATTTGCAGGTATTGTCTCCGCGCAGGGCTCGACATAGACGCCTACCTCTACTTGAACATTGATGGATTTACGGGCATTTTGAACTTCTGTACTGTACTCTATTCTTCCCAGCTTGTCAAAATGCGGCTAAGCTCTTACGGCGCGTAGAAAGTCCGCCAGCACATCATAGGCGGTAACGTCGGGACCAGCGGTACCTTCGCCAGGCACGTGCAGAATCATCGTCAAGCCAGGAATCATATCCATCTCGAAGTGCGCCAGCAGCATAAAAGCGTCGCTCGCCGCCGCCAGTGGATCACCGAGTGCAATCTGCTCAGGCTGTACCCGCGCCACAACGCCGTTCTCGGTGCGCTCAAGCGTCGCCGCCAACTTATAGGGATGACCAGCCGCACGCGCCGCCTGCACCTGTTCGCTCAGCAAGCCACGTATGCCTGTGCGCTGCACATCCTGGGGCTGCAACGGCACGTCCAGCAAGACTGTGGAGATGGCACACAGCTTGAGCATCGCATCCCAGCCATCGACATCCAGGCTCGGATCGGTCTCAGCAATGCCCAACGCCTGAGCCGTGCTGACCGCCTCGTCGTAGCTCTTCCCTTGCTCCATCTCTTCAAGAATTACGTTGCTGGTCGCATTCAGCAGCCCGCGAAAACGGAGGATATTCACGGCAGGCAAGGCATCACGAAAGAGCGAAAAGACAGGGGCACCCGCCATAACGGCAGCATCAAACAGAAACTTCGTGCCGTTGGCTTCCGCCAGCGCTTGCAGATCCTGGTAGCCATGTACCACCGCTCCTTTATTGGCGGTAATCACGTAGGAGCCTCGTTCGAGCGCCGTACGAACATGTTCCCTGGCTGGTTGGCCGCTGTGAGGATCGGTCGAGGTCAATTCAAAAAGCACATCTTCCCGCGCCGCCTCCAGCCACTCGCGTACATCGCTAATAGTGGACTGTTGCGCGGGCATCTGGCCTGCCAGCAAGGCGTCTGGATCAAGGCCATCAGGATCGGCAATCCAGCCCATACGCCGCGTTGCCACCCCTGTTATACGCCACTCTATGGCATACTTCTCGCGTAGCTCCGCCTGCTTGGCCTGTAACTGACGAACCAGCGCGCGCCCCACGTTACCAAATCCCAGAATGCACAGATTATACTGCCGCATATTGCTCCCTCATGAATACATTATTTTTGGCTATTGTACAACAGGGGCACCAGGCAGGCACAGTACATTGCAAGACCAGCGGATGTCCTTTGGGTTTACATAAATTGTAAATTTTGAGTATATTGCGATCACGCTGCTATTTCCGCTCAAATTTTGCGCGTCAAGGATAAATTGATGAGATTACTTGGGCTTTTTCAACAGGCTGCGGCCGACTTTGCAACACATCAATGTTCCAGAATGTGTTTTCATGATAAACCGAAACATTCACCTTCGGGAATATTCATTGACAAGCATATTCCCTTTCAGGTATACTAGGATTATGAAAACACTATGGACTACTCTGATGGAGCCACACCGCTTCGACATTGTCGAACTGTTGCGCGATGGCCCTCTGACAGTAGGCGAGATCACCAAGCGGCTGGGATTACAGCAACCCCAGGTGTCGAAGCACCTCAAGGTTCTGAGCAAGGCTGACATTGTGGAGGTCCAGCCGCAGGCCAACCGGAGAATTTATCAGTTGAGGCGCGAGCCGTTCCAGGAGTTGGAGACCTGGCTCCACTCTTTTCGTCGCCTCTGGGAAGAACGCTTCGATCATCTGGACGACTATCTCCTGGAATTGCAGGATACCGAGCAACACACCAGCAACCGAATTGAGGACAACAATGTTTGATTACCAATCGCTGAGCCCTCGTATTGGGGAACAGGAATTTGTCGTGGAACGGCAATTCTTCGCACCCCGCACACTGATGTTTCAGGTTTTCACCCAGTCAGACCATCTCAAGCGCTGGTGGGCACCACAACCGTACACCATTCCCATCTGTACCATCGACCTGCGGCCTGGCGGCATCTGGCACTACTGCATGCGTTCGCCGGAGGGTCAAGATCACTGGGCGCGCAGTGTGTACAGCGAAATCGTGCCGCCGGAGAAGCTGGTCTACACCACGACTTTCGCCGATGAGCATGCCAACCCCATCGAAGGTATGCCGGAGCATCTGACCACCGTGATCTTCACGGAAGAGGCTGGCAAAACGCAGGTCTCAGCTCGTGTCCAATTCGCTAGCGCGGCAGCGCTTTCAGTCGCTGTCGACATGGGTATGCTGCAAGGAATGAGCATGACCTGGGATTACCTGGTCGGGTATGTGCAAGAGCTGCACAAATCGTAGGACTTTACCAAATGAAACAGGAAGTAGGAGCAACACTATGAGGAATGTAGGAAAAGTCACGACAGGGTTTTCAATGTCTCTTGATGGGTTTGTCGCTGGACCCAACGAAGACTTCCAACACCTCTTTGCCTGGATGACGAGCGGCGATACCGATTATACCCTCACGATAGGCAAGACGGAGCAAAAACTCAAGATCGCAGCGGAAAGCGTCGAGATGTTCGATGACGCCATCAACACGACAGGAGCATTAGTGGCTGGACGCAGATTGTACGAGCTCACACATGGATGGGAAGGTCACCACCCCGTGGATGCCCCAGTCGTGGTGGTGACCCATCGACCTCCGCCGGAATGGGTTAAGGAGGAATGGCCGGTGACGTTCGTAACTGGCGGCATTGAAAGCGCCATTGCACAAGCAAAAGTGATCGCAGGCGACAAAAATGTGACGGTAGCCTCCGCGACAATTGCGCAGCAGTGCCTCAACGCTGGACTGCTTGACGAAATCCATATCGACCTGGTACCCTTCCTGCTTGGTAACGGTGTCCGCTTGTTTGAACATCTCAAGGGAGCACCCGTTGCCCTGGAAAACCCACAGGTGAGCATTGGCACAGGGGTCACCCATCTCACCTACCGCATCAAAAAGTAGGCTTCAAAGCCTGCGGCGGCTCTTATCCATCGCAGGCTCTGAGCGCATCGATTTGCAACGCCTCATGCTGTTCCTGTTTGGAGACACACACATAGCCAAACTTCATAATTGATCCTGAGACCCTGCGAACGTAATGAACCACGTTTGACAGACAATAACGTCATGTGATAGTATTCAAGCATCTCTTCAAAAAGCAAGCAGCAAGGATATCGATGAAGCAATGATGAAGCATCCACAGCAACTCCAACAGACATGCATCGTCAGCGTCATTGCTCATCCTCCCGGTGTTTTCGCGCCGCATGCGGCGCACTGCGAGGAGTGAGAGCAGAGGCAAGCTCTCTCCATTTTTTCTCCCTTTTTGGGCATATATCACCTATTCTTCGCACCGCGCCCCCCTCTTGAGACACTATTCAGCCCTACATTATCTCAACCATATGCGCGTGCGAAAGGATACATATGCTTCATCGTTCTCAAAAACGCCTGGCCTATTGGCACCAGCATGCTCTGCTCATCAATCGCAACTACACACTGTTGTGGCTCGGAGGCACGGTCTCTCTTATCGGCGACACGCTTTTCACGACCATGCTCATATTATGGATCGGCACGCTGCTGCACAACCAGAGCGCTGCCCCACTCGCTGTCAGCGGCATGATGCTGGCCGCCGCGCTCCCTGCCCTCCTGATCGGCCCATTCGCAGGAGTGTTTGTGGATCGCTGGCCGAAACAAAAGACGATGCGCACCATGGATGCGCTACGGGCAATGCTCGTGTTCTCACTCCTGCTGATAAGTGGACCGCTCCCACTGCCAGCGCTTGCCGCAGCAACAAAGGCGCTGCCACTCTCCATAAAGCTCACCGTAATCTATCTCGTAGTGGCAGCCGTCAGTAGTCTGAGTCAGTTCTTCAATCCATCGACAAAGGCGCTCCTCAAGGAGATTGTCCCGGAAGAGCAACTTACCCGGGCCTCGGCTCTAAGCATAGGGACAGGCGTGTTCGGGTGGGCCATCGGGTCCACATTTGCAGGCATATGCTACGTCTACCTGGGAGCAGGGTGGGCAATTGCATTGAATGCGGCATCGTTCGTTTGCTCCTGGGCTTTGGTACGTAGAATGCACGTGTCAGAGCCAGCAGTTGCAGCGGCAGCCCGACAAGAAAAACTCCGTCACGTCTTCACAGAGCTGCGCGAGGGACTCCGGTTCATCAAAGGACATCTGCTCCTGCGCACCATTATGCTCACACAGAGCCTGTTCCAATTTGGATGGGGGAGTCTCAGCATGCTTGCACTCTTCTACATCACCCAGAATCTACATGTACCCATGAGCCTTTTCGGCCTCTTCAGCGCAGTGCCAGCAATTGGAGGCATCCTGGGGACCTGGTTCGTCAGTCGCTATGCGACAAAAATAGGAGCGGCCAGGGTCTATTACCGTGCGCTGATATTTTCCGGGATTATGGTAGTATTATCGACCGTGCCGAATCAGCCATTTATAGCATTGGTTGGTTTCTCTCTCATCAATATCACCAATAGCCAGGCCGAGGTTATTGTTGGCCCATTGATACTCAATGCCACGCCTGAGAAGATGGTTGGCCGAGTCTTCTCAACGCTTGGAACCGTGACGACCATCAGTTCATTACTCGCCACGTTCCTCAGTGGATATTTCAGCAGTATTCTGCTGCATGGTGTCGCTATACACCTGTACACGGGCGAACTTAATACGACCAACGTTCTCAATATCTGCGCTGGCGTAACCATATTAGTGAGTGGGCTGCATGCCTACCGACGTTTCAGAAGGCTTCGATAGCGCAACATATTGAGATATAAAGGAGCATTGATGGTTTCGCGAAACCATCAATGCTCCTTTATACATCGGGTACAATTCTATCAACGGCGCCATACTCTAGGAGAATCGAGGCTGATCTGTTACAATAGAAAGCAAAAATAGGATAACGCCGATGCAATTTGACCTCCAACGAGCACGACAAGAGACACCCGGCTGCGCGCACGTATTGCACTTCAACAACGCGGGCGCATCGCTCATGCCACAACCCGTGATCGACGCCACGATCCAACACATACAATTAGAGGCGCAGATGGGCGGCTACGAGGCGCACGCGCAGGCGCAAGACCTGATTACCCACACGTACGATGCCGCCGCCACACTCATCGGCAGTTCGCGTGATGAAATCTCTCTCTTCGACAACGCAACACACGCCTGGGATATGGCCTTCTACTCCATTCCATTTCAGCCCGGAGACCGCATCCTCACATCGATGGCTGAGTATGCCAGCAACTACATCGCTTATTTACAGGTGACGCAAGAAACCGGAGCCAGGGTCGAACCAATACCCAATGACGAATCCGGGCAGATCTCGCTGGAAAAGCTACGCAACGCCATCGATGAGCGTGTCAAGCTGATCGCCATCACACATGTTCCAACCAGCGGCGGACTCGTTAATCCCGTCGCGGCAATCGGAAAAATCGCGCGTGAAGCAAATATCCTCTACCTTGTCGATGCCTGTCAATCGGTCGGACAAATGCCCATCAACGTGCACCAGATCGGGTGCGACCTGCTTTCTACTACCGGACGCAAATATCTGCGTGGACCCCGTGGCACAGGTTTTCTCTATGTGCGCCATGAAGTTATCGACCGTCTTCAACCGGTCTTTCTCGACCTACACGCCGCAACATGGATTGCGCATGACCACTATGAAATGGCACCAGGAGCGCAACGCTTCGAAAGCTGGGAGAAAAACTATGCCAATGTGATCGGGCTTGGCGTCGCCATCGATTACGCCATGCAATGGGGCCTGGAAAATATCTGGCGTCGCATCAAAACGTTGGCCTATCAGTTGCGCACAGGACTCAGCCCCCTACCCGGCGTGATCGTGCATGATCGTGGCACAACCCAGTGCGGCATCGTCACCTTTACCGTCGAAGGTCTAGATCCTGAAGAGATTCAACGTCGCCTGGCGCAGCAAAACATCCACGTCACCGTCGCGAAACGCTCTTCGACCCTACTGGATATGGAGGCGCGCAAACTGACCAGCATGGTACGCGCCTCGGTCCACTACTACAACAGCGAAGAGGAGATCGCACGCTTCTGCGCTGAGATCGAGCACATGCTCTAGGGTCGCATTGATTTTCATCGATTATCTGCATGATATAATGCAAATAAGTTACATTTCCCTGCATTTATGGGGATATCAGAGGGTATTTCACCACAACCAGTCACACCAAGAGAGGATAGAGGGGGTTTCATGAGCGCGTATTTAGATGCTATAGCTCAACGTGTACTCATCTTTGATGGCGCAATGGGCACGAATATTCAGCGTTACCAGCTCACAGCAGAAGATTTCGGGGGACAGGCAACCGAAGGCTGTAACGAATATTTGGTCATCACCAAACCTGCGGTGATCGAAGAGATCCATGCCGGGTTTCTCGAAGTCGGCTGCGACGTGATCGAGACCGATTCGTTCACAGCCAGTCGTCTCAAGCTCGACGAGTACGGTCTGGGCCACTTGACGCACGAAGTAAATTATACAGCGGCGCAGATTGCGCGCCGCGTGGCTGACCACTACAGCACGCCAGAGCAGCCACGTTTCGTCGCTGGCTCAATGGGTCCCACCGGCATGCTCCCCTCCTCTGATGACCCCTCGCTTAGCAACATCACCTATCAGCAGCTCGCACAGATCTTTGAAGAGCAGGCGACCAGCCTGCTACAAGGCGGCGTCGACCTCATCATTATCGAGACCAGCCAGGATATATTGGAGGTACGAGCAGCCATCACCGGAGCACGGCGCGCAATGGCACAGCTAGAACGCCAGGTGCCCATTCAAGCGCAGGTCTCGCTCGACACCAGTGGACGTATGCTGCTGGGCACCGATATCGCAGCAGTGATGAATACGCTCGTCGCGCTCAGGGTGGATATCGTCGGCTTGAATTGCTCGACGGGACCTGAGCACATGCGCGAGCCGGTGCGCTACCTGGCCGAAAATTGCCCGCTGCCGATTTCAACCATCCCCAACGCTGGCATACCACTCAACGTCAATGGGCAGGCCGTCTATCCGATGGAACCTGAGCCGATGGCCGCCGCGCTGTCCGATTTTATCAGCGAATTTGGTGTCAACGTGGTGGGCGGCTGTTGCGGAAGTAGCCACGAGCACATGCGTGCGATTGTCAACGCCTGCCGCAAAGCTCCCCGCCACGCTCGCCCCATCGCCGACAACAACGTCAGCCAGAAAGACTTCACCAAAATCATTCCGGCCAATGTGACCAGCGGCATTCGTGCAGTAACTATGCAGCAGGACCCCGCGCCGCTGCTGGTTGGAGAGCGCGTCAACTCCACAGGTAGCCGCAAGGCCAAGCAAGCGCTGCTGGCCGATGACTACGACAAACTGCTCAGCATCGCACGCGAACAGATGGAAGGTGGCGCGCACGTACTGGATGTGCAGGTGGCGCTGACCGAGCGCGTTGACGAAGCCAACCAGATGGCGAAAACGGTCAAGAAGCTGTCGATGGGTTCCGAAGCACCGCTGGTGATCGATTCAACCGAGGCCAACGTGGTTCGGGCCGCGCTAGAGATTTACCCCGGACGCGCCATCATTAACTCTATCAACATGGAGAATGGACGGCAACGCATCGAGAGCATTGTGCCGATGGCCCTTGAACATGGTTCGGCACTGGTGGCTCTGACGATTGATGAAGTGGGCATGGGGAAAACCACCGAGCGCAAGGTCGAGATTGCGCATAAGATTTACGACATTTGCGTGCACGAATACGGCTTGCCCGCCAACGCACTCATCTTCGATACGCTCACTTTTCCGGTCACTACAGGACAGGAGGAGATGCAGACGGCGGCCATTGAAACGTTGGACGCTATCAAACGCATCAAAGCAGAACTACCCGGCGTGCTGACCATCCTGGGCGTCAGCAACCTTTCGTTCGGCATCAAACCATACGCGCGTGCCATTCTGAACAGCGTCTTCCTCTTCCACGCGGTAAAGGCGGGTCTGGACATGGCGATTATCAATCCCACGCACACCATCCCCTACGCGGAAATCGATGCCAAGCAGCGCCAGTTGGCGGAAGACCTGATCTTCAACCGGCCCGAAGCGCTGCCGCACTACATCACCTACTTTGAAGAGCACGGCGAACAGAAGACAGACACCAACACCAAGGTAGACCCCACCGAGGGGATGAACGTGGCGCAACGGCTGCATTGGCAAATCCTGCACCGCCGCAAGGAAGGCATCGAGCCGCTGATCGACGAGGAAATTCACAGCAGGACAGAGGCACAGCAAGTAGCAACCGGCGAGGCAGCGGTAGACGTGCTCAATAACGTGCTACTCCCGGCAATGAAAGAGGTGGGAGATCGTTTTGGCGCTGGTGAACTGATCCTGCCTTTCGTATTGCAATCGGCCGAGGTGATGAAGAAGGCCGTGGCGCACCTGGAGAACTATCTGGAGAAGCAAGAGGGCTACACCAAGGGCAAGGTAG
>DATAYF010000543.1:0-6437 GCA_036272735.1 Ktedonobacteraceae bacterium | reverse complement strand
GACGGTCGCGCCTCTGGCCTCACGCTTCTCGATGCCGGTGAACGAGCCCAGGCGTTTGCCAAATTCTTCCAACTACCCATTGTGTCCAGCACCTAGCAAGGTGAGCAATCTCGCTATACATAGCCCCATTTAATACTTCGTCCTCACCCATTTGACCGTCGAAGCAAACGTGGTTTGGTTTCTCTCCCGGCACTCTTATCCCTTCGCTGCGTTTTTCGCAGCGCACTTTATACTATAAAGAGAATAGGTGAGAGGAATTGATATGAGCGTAGCAGTTGCTGAAGAGCCACACGTGCTGCACACGGTTCCAGGCCGAATACGAGTGCATGTACCACAATGGGCGGGGCAAGGGAAACGTCATATAGAAGTGCAGCTCCGTCAAGCGCCAGGGGTGCGTAGCGTGCAGGCTAACGCCTTGACTGGTAACATCCTCGTGCAATTTGACCCAACAGTAACCAATAAGCAGAATATACTCATGACGGTACAAACGCTTGAAGTGGGTAATCTCACTGCTCCCGATGATAATGAAACGACTCCTCCACCTGTGGTCCATGAGCGCCAGGGACAGACTGTGCGGGCACGCATCGCTGTGCGTGGCTTAGATCGCGATCCGCACCTGGCGCGACGTCTCATCAAATACCTTGAGCGTCGTCCAGGTGTTCATGTAAAGGCGAACGTGCTTACTGGACGGCTGCTTGTGGAATTTACCGAACGAGAGACGGAATTAGGCGACCTGCTTGCAGACGTAGTTGGCATGGAACTGCCGGAACTTCCAGATGAGGAACGCCCAGCCGACCCACTCGATCCTGGACCATTGATACAAAGCTCGATCCGCGCCGTTGGTTCTGCCCTCGGTCTCGGATTTCTCGCGACCCGTCGTCTGCTCAATATTTCAGAACCATTGCCTGGCGCATCCGTCGCAGTCCAGATTGCCAGCATAATCGGCATTTTGCAAAGCATCTCCCCGCTACGTAACGGACTACATAAGCTGCTTGGGCGCACGAAGGCTGATCTGCTGTTCAATATACCTGGTATCGTTACGCAAACAGTCTCTGGCAGCTCGTTCAGTCTAGGGGCGAGTGAAGCGCATTCCCTACGGCTGGCGACCACGTCGTATGCCCGTCGAACTGCCTGGCGTCGTCACGAAGAGCGTATTGCCAACGCTCCCTCTGCACAACCAGACGCAATCATTCGTCTAGCAGCGGGCGAGCGCGTGCCTCTCGCCGCCAACGTACTGGAAGGGACCGGCACGGCGATTGGGCGTGATGGTCTGCCTCAGCCAGTGACGCCCGGCGGCTCTATTCCTCCAGGTGCACGACTGTATGGTGGCCCGTTTGTGCTACAGCTACAACATGGATCATCATTTCAGTCCTTTACGCCCGCACCTCGTCCATCGCCTCTGGCTCCGTCGCTCTTTGATCGTTACCTGCAAGCAGTGGGTTTGTTTTCGCTCGTGTACGCGGCGGTCACTGCTCTGCTTACGCGTTCGTTTACCAGGACGCTCGCTGCACTTCTGCTGGTCAATCCTCGCGCGGCTATCATTGGCCTGGATGACGCGGAACACGGTGCTACAGCGCGCGTAATACGAGCCGGGGTCACTGTCGTTGGGACACGTACGGATCGTACTATTCATCGGCCTAACTTTGTCTTTCTGGATGGGGCTCGCCTGCTTAGCGATAGGCTTGAACTTGCCAGTACTGTTCCCTTAGATGAGGACTGTGACACCGGTGAACTACTTGTGCGGGCAGCGGAAGTGTCTGGGGCGGCAGGTTCGCCCTGGGGCCACGTCTTTGGAAGCGCCGGAAACGCACCAGAGGATGGTGGCAACTTCGATGGTACAACCGCGACCGTCTCTTTTGAGGGGATGCACTATACTCTTGGCCCGATTGAAGATTGGAGCGCCATACCAGAGGCCGCTGTGCTACGACAACGTGGTAACTTTATACTGGTGCTCCGATGTGAACGAAGTAACCAGAGGAAGCAAACGCTGGGAATCTTTGCGCTCAGGCCAGGGTTGGCAGCAGGTGTGGCTGATCTGGTGGAGACGTGCAAACGTCACAAAGTGGAACTTGCCCTGCTCGTAAGCAACGACCAGATTGCGGTGCAAGCGCTAGCTGTACGTGCACAAGTACCGCTGCTCAATAGTGATGATGCGGTGGAGGCCATTCGAGCAAAGCAGCAAGCGGGGGCGCGTATCGCGTTTGTCGCGGATCACGCGGGAGCGGCTGCGGCCTTTGAGGCGTGTGACCTTGCCATCGGTTTCACGGATGATCGTAGTCGTCTCCCCGCACGAGCAGACCTGCTAGCTCCCGATTTGAAGGCAGTCGCTGCGATTATTGAAGCAGGTGCTCGGTGTGATGAGGCCACACGGGATGCCATCGGGCTATCGACGTTGTCCAATATTGTCGGTGCCGTATTGGGCTTTCGTGGCGTATCGGGTTTGGAGCGCGCATCGCGAGTCGTCTCCATCGCGGCCCTGGGTGCCACTGCCGCTAGCTGGCTACGATTGCGGGGCGGAGGACGGCCCCAATCTAGCATCTCTTACCTTGTCGATCCGCGTCCAGAGCGTTGGGGGCAACGTAGTGTGGAAGAAGTATTGCAGACCTTGCATACTTCAGAACAAGGTCTCACCGCTACCCAGGCTGCGGCCCGTCATCAGGAGATACCACAAGCCCATCGTTATCAATTGTTGATGGCACTCCTTGAGCAAGTACGCTCACCACTGATCGGTGTATACGCGGCAGGTGCTGGCCTCTCGCTCTTCCTGGGGGCACCTGGAGATTTTGTCATCATTGGGGCAACCGTCCTGGCTAACGTTGCTATCGGCGTTTGGCAAGAGCACAAGGCTAATCGCGTGGCTGAAGCGCTGGAGCGCATGGGAACGTCTACTGCGCGTATTCTTCGCGATGGTCACGTGGTGACGGTGCCTGGTCAAGCAGTAGTTCCGGGTGACATGTTGTTGCTAGCTCCAGGAGATCGTGTTGCCGCTGATGCACGCGTTGTCAGTGCTCGTGGTTTGGAAGTGGACGAGGCGGCTTTGACGGGAGAGTCATTGCCGGTTTCCAAAGCACCGGATGGAGGCACCGACGCGAGCCGCGTTGTTTTGGAGGGGAGTGACGTGACTACTGGCAACGGGAGCGCCATCGTGGTCGCAGTCGGTCGCCAGACGCGCATGGGGGCGACTGCTGCAGCTTTGTCTGTCGAAGAAACAGAGCAGAGCCCGCTTGGTGTGCGCTTGAATCGTATGCTGGGCACTATTTTGCCGCTTTCTCTGGTCGGAGGCGGAATCGTCGTAGTTTCGGGGTTGTTGCAGCGGCGACCGCTGGCAGCCCTGCTTGCAACTGGCGTGACCATGATGCTTGCAGCCATTCCTGAAGGTCTGCCGCTGCTTGCTAGCGTTGGCGAAGCAGGTGTGGCTCGTCGCCTGGCTGGTCGCAGTGCCCTCGTGCGCCGCATTTCTGCTGTCGAGGCGCTCGGTAGAGTCGATGTCGCCTGTGCTGACAAAACTGGAACGCTGACGCAAGGGCATCTCGCGCTGAGCCTGGTGGCCGATAGCGAGCAAGAAGCAAAGATACCGGGAGAGCTATCAGATGACATACGTCATGTGCTGCTCACGGCGGCCCTGGCTAGCCCACATCCCGATGCTCCCGATGCCGCATCGCATCCAACCGACGTGTCGGTGATTCGCTGCGCGCAAGAGGCTGGTTTGGGCGAACAATTGCGCGTGAAGCATGAGGCTGAGCTGGCTTTTGATCCCGTGCGCTCTTTCTATGTTACCCTTGCACAAGAGCGCCTTTGCATCAAAGGAGCACCGGAAGCGCTTATCCCCCGTTGCAATTGGATCTGGCGACGTGGCGAGAAACAGCCTTTGGATGAAGCTGGTCAACATGAAGTGCTTGCGCGTTCCAGGTGGCTTGCAGAGCGTGGTCTGCGTGTGCTCATGATTGCGCAGGGATCGTCTGCTGCTCCCCTTGATGATCCGCAGGATCTCACTGCCCTGGGTTTTGTCGGTATTAGTGACCCGTTACGACCAAACGTACGAGCGGCAGTACGTCGCTGTCGTGAGGCAGGTGTGCGCGTGATCATGATCACAGGCGATCACCCGATTACCGCTCGTACCATCGCTCGTGAGGCTGATCTGCTCGAAAAAGATAGTGAAGTGCTTAACGCCGCCACTATGGCTGAGCTTCAGGACGATGAACTCAGCGAGCGCCTGGAGCACGTAGCGGTCATCGCCCGCGCCACGCCTCTGGACAAGCTGCGTATTATTGAGTGCTTGCAGCGCCAGGGGCATGCCGTTGCTATGACTGGCGATGGTGTCAATGATGCGCCCGCGCTACGGCTGGCCGACGTTGGGGTCTCGATGGGTCGTGGTGCAACAGAGGTGGCGCGTCAAACTGCCAATGTGGTGCTTGCCGAGGATGATTTCTTTTCGCTGGTAGAAACGTTTGTCGAGGGACGCAGCTTCTGGCGCAATATTCGACGCGCTCTTGGCTTGCTGTTAGGTGGCAATGTAGGTGAATTGGTCCTGGTGGTTGGCGCTAGTCTGCTCGGGCTTAACTTTCCACTGACCGTACGCCAGATTCTTGCGATGAATATTATCACCGATATCTTGCCTGCTACAGCCGTAGCGCTACAAGAGCCTGAGAATCGCAATCTTGCCGGGCTTGAGCGTGAGGGGGCAGTTGCTCTTGATAGACCGTTACGTAATGATGTCCTGTGTCGTGCCATCGCCAGCGCTGTACCTGCGCTGGTCTCGTACGTTGTAATGTTGAGTGCGGGCCTGGCGGCCGCGCGCACGGTAGCATTCGCCAGTATCGTTGTCACGCAACTTGCTCAGACGCTCGATGCTGGTCGAACTGAAGAACATCTGACGCGCACCGTTCTTGGTGCTGTGGTTGGCTCTGCCGCTGTGCTTGTCGCGACGCTCACTGTGCCATCGTTGCGCATGTTCCTCGATCTTGTCGTGCCAGGACCCCTTGGCTGGGCGCTGATTGGCGGTAGCGCACTGCTCGCCGTTATTTTGAGTCGCGTGCTGGCCTTGCTCCCGGTCGTCCATTCTGTGTCTGTTTCGAAGCCGATCGCACCAGCAGTCAAGGTAGAGTTAGCTTCGTAGGTTGTATTTCGACATGGGAAACGTACTGGCAGACTCATCTCGGGTTAGGAAGCACGACCTTGCTGTTCTACAAGGTCGTTACGGGTGCTCATTCGCCCTATGCGAAGGCTACCTGACTTCCGTGGGGAGCAGTCTCAAAAGCGGAAATCCAACGAGCGCAAAGTGCTAAGAGCACTTTAAGAGCCAGTTCAACGATGATCCCTACCAGCGCATCTATAAGAATCTTTGCAATGAAATTCCACAGCATCGAAAATGTCCTTTATGAATAAGAAAAAATGCCATCACTCAAGCTAGAACAAAAGTGTTTAGCTTGCCTAATAAAGAGTATAGTACTCAATTATTAAGTGAAAATTATCTAAAGGTAAAATTTTTCGACGAGCAGCGTTAACACAGCATGAAGTGGCTTCTATGGCTGATTTACTCCTTTAGCTTTTTAAAGAGCTTCTTGATAGTTAAACTAATACAAAAGCTGCTACCAATAATGTTAGAGAACCTTCTAGAGCCGACTATAGGCGCCATATAATCTAGACCAGTTTACTAGGTAAATTTCCCTATTTTGATCTAGACTAATTGTCAATACTGACGATTAGTTTATCCTGTCTTATGCTTATCTTATACATGATCTAGACATGTTAATAAAAGTGATCTGCTTTAGGTCAAAAATGGATGGTTTGCTATGCCGCCCGAAATTAAGGTTGATGATATAACTGATGCATTGCGTAAGCGCATCTTAGATGGCGAATTTGGTACAGGAGGTAGATTACCTTCACTACGCATGTTTGCATCTCAGTATGGTACAACACAAGAGACTATGAATAAAGTAGTTCAACGCTTGCAAGCTGAGGGGGTACTTTCTTCACTAGGTCGTCAAGGTGTCTTTGTTCATATACCTCGTACCCGCATTCCTGGCATCTTGCCTCGCTTTGATTTGTACTTAAAAGAGCTTGGATTAGATCCAGTGGAAACTAATATAGAGAGTCCTGATTTAGTTCCTGCACCTGATGATGTAGCTAAAGCCCTTGGTGTGCCTGTAGGTTCTACTGTTGTTCATCGCCGTAGGCGTCAGGGAACTTCAACGTCTCATTATCTACTTGCTGAAAATTTCTACCCTGTTGACCTGGCTGGCGGTTCTATTCTTGAGCATATGCAAAAGGATGAACAATTTGATGTTCTACTAGCAATAAAGAATGCTTATGGTAAGGCTGTGAGCCATGTTCACGAGGATGTTATAGGCCGTTTGCCTACTTCACATGAACAGGATTGGTTAAAGTTAGTTCGTGGAACGCCCGTTTTAGAGGTTGTGCGAACTAACTATGCTGAA
>DATAYF010000542.1:0-4322 GCA_036272735.1 Ktedonobacteraceae bacterium | reverse complement strand
CGCAACTGGCGATGACGCGGTGGGTCCATGTTCAGAATAGTGGAACTAATCGGGTTGCTGGTGCGGCGCTCGTCTTGCCCGAATCGGTTCTCATCAGAAGAGAACGTCGTGTAATCATTCAGGACACGTACAACATCGGCGTAGCGGAAGACATCCCAGGCACCCCGATCCGGGTCATAGGAGATCGACTGCGTCTCACGCACCTGGCGATGCCAGTCATAAGGGGCGTAGAGCTGTGCTCTATTGGTTTTTATCTGCATACATGGCTCTTCCTTTTTCGTTTTTCATATGAGCTTTCTCTTGAGCTTTCCACAGAAGTCAGGTATCTATTTTCTGAAAAGAGAATATCTATTCTCTAACGAGAAGATGCATTTCTCATTCCCATTTGTCAAGGAGTTGATCCACGTGGCACAGGAAACGGACCCAGGTCTCACGACTCCGAACGCGAAGTCGTGCTTGACAGGAAGAGGAGCAGTGGCTATACTGAGAAGAGAATAAGCATTCTCTTTTGAGAAAAATATTCTCTTTTTGAGGATCTTGAGGAGGTCTTGGGATGAGCCGTGTGGATATTCGATCGATCCGTCGTCGCCAGGTTCTCGACGCGGCTGAACGGCTGGCCGCGCAAAAGGGATGGACGGAAACCACCATTGCCGATATCTGTCAGGAAGCCGATGTCTCCACCGGGGTGGTGACACGCCACTTCCAGAACAAGGATGAGATTATGCTGGCAACCCTGGAGGATATCCTGAACCAACTTCGGGCGCAAATGGAGCCATTCGGAGCAGGAGAGCAGTCGCTCTCCGAGAATATCTCTCGCCACCTTCATGCCTTCAGCCAGATTGCGACCGAACAGCCAACCCTACTTCAACTCTTACTCCACTTTACGGCGGCTTCGATCTCTCGACCAGAGATTGCTGAACGGTTGCACGGCTTCTTCTCGTGTCTGCGTCAACAAAGTACCACGGACTTGGAACAAGCGCTCGATGAGCAAGGGATACGGGGCAAGGAGCCTGTGCTGTTGAACGACCTGCTCCATAGCCTGGTCTTGAGTGTCACCCTGAGCCGAGCTTTTTTAGGGATGGATCTTCCTCCTGAACAACTGGCTCTCCATTGCACCAATATGCTGCTCAAGTATTTTGATCTTCCGCTGGTGGGAAAAGAATGAAGGGGGTTTTGGTAAATGACCTGCAAAGTGAGCAACAGCCACTTTGCAGGTCATTTACCTTGCTCGCAAACAAACAAAGAGCCTGGGAATCTGCTCCACCACAGGCAGTTTTCCAGGCTCTTTAATACAAACGTAGGTTTTTTGCTTATTTGTATGCTCCGAAGACGGCATGTCCGGCGCGCAACCAAAAACAATCGATGAGCGAGAAATTGACCTCTTGCATCAGGCGCAATTGCTCGCTGAGCAGCGATGGCTTGTCAGTGGAGTCGGGATCATAATAGTCATAGGCAAAGTAGTTCCACTCTAGCCGCTGAAACTCCTCGAAGCCGCTGAGATCACCCCTGATCCGCATGCTCTGCTGCCTGACAATCTCGTCGTATTGCTGCGCGTACACCTCGGCAATGTGCTGGTTGGCTGGACGCACGATATCGGCAAGCAACAAGGCTCCGCCCGCTTCGAGCCGGCGAATCATGTCGTGGAAAAGCTGGCGTTTGCCCGCCGTCGAGAGGTGGTGGACGCTCAGCGAGCAGAGGATGCAGCGCACCGTGGGCAAGTTCGCGCGCCAGTCTTGCTCGGCCAGCAGGAAGGGACGAACCTCAAGGCGCTGGGCATACGGAGCCAGCCGCTTGCGCATCTGCGTACGCATTGCTTCCGAACCATCGAGGGCGATATAGTAGCAATTGGGGTAGCGCTCAAGGATGGCCTCGGCCAGCAAACCTTCACCGGCCGCCAGTTCAACAACGGTAAATGCCTCATCCTGCCGCACCGGTAGCAGGCTGACAAGCGTATCGAACTGCTCCTGGCGCAATGGCACAAATATTTCCGCCAGGTCGATAAAGGTGGCGGAAGCTTCCTCGCTCCACTGATTGTCGTTCTCGTGTGATGGGATCACAGTGATAGTTCCTTTCATCGATTTCCTTTGATTATACCTTATATTTCTTTACGCATCGCTGAAAGTCTACACGATAAACCCCATTTTCCAACATAATAAAGGATTATTAATGATTTCCGGAAACCATTAATAACCCTTTATTATGTTGGAAAAATAAGCACCTACCTCACTTCGCTGGCGGGCACCCAGGCTTGACGATGGTTGTAGTTGATTTCATACCACCTGTTGTTGGTGCCATCCTCGGTGAGCGTGAGGCCAGAGACGTAGCGCGAATTGTTGGGGGTATCGCCGATCACGTCGCTCTTGCTGCTGGTCGGTCGGCCGTATACCTTTGCCACTCGCGAGTTTTTGAGGCCGAGCGTGACCAGCGTACCCCGGCCCGTCGTGGCGTAGCCGGGCGGCACCGCCAGCCAGGCCAGTTTGCCATTCGTGAACTCGCTCTTAGGGTTGCGCCCTAGCTGGTCCGCTTCACCATAATAAATCTCGTACATGGTGTCGCCACTGCCAGCCGTGTCGCTGCGTTTGGTCACATAGTAGTAACTGATGTCCGGCTCGACATTGTAGGTTTCGTCGGTCACATCTGTGCCGTTGGAGCCAGAGGGAACCAGGCTTGAGCTGGTGCTGGGACCAGTGTAGAGGTTGAAGAAATTAAAGTTGGCCGTGGTCTCGGTACCATCGGCACTGTTTAATTGCTGGTCTGTGGTGGGATGCAGGACCACGGTGTGTGCCTGGCTGGCCTGGCTGGTCGCCTGACTCACCGCTGAGACGCCCTGCTGTTTAATCAGGTTTAGGTAGTAATCCCACAGCCAATAGGGGCCTGGATCGACATGGTTGGGCGCGCTTACGGGCGTGGGCGCGGGCACGGTGCCATGACCGACGATGTGCTCGTGGTCCAGGGGAATATGATACTTGCCAAGCAAATAGGCGACGAGTTTAGCGGAAGCCAGGTACTCGGTGGCATTGTACCACTGATAGCCCGTGGCGGCGTAACCAGCGTGCTCGATGCCGATGGAATGATCGTTGTACCACAGGTTCCCAAGGTGATAGGCGATATCTTTCTCGTGCAGAACCTGGTAGATGGTGCCATCGCTGTCCACAATATAGTGAATACTATCGCCACCGCTGACGTTCTGGAAGGTGTTGAGGGCATCTTGCGCGGTGCCCTCGATGTCGTGAATACCCACGAAATTGATGGCATCGTCGTTGGGACGGTTGGCACTCTTGTAGGTGCACGAGGAGTTCTTCACCTGCGAGCAATCAAAGCTGTTGGCGGGCAAAATACAATCGACCGCGCCCGGATAGTCGGTCTGACCATCGTTGGAGCAGCCCTGCGGCATGGTCGCGGCGGGCGTGGCTTTGTTGCCCATGCTCTTATCGGGCGTGACGTGCTGTGGTGCCAGCATCACCGGCTCACGCGCATCGTCGGCGGCCCGAAAGCCTCTGTTCATGATGGTATAGACGCCGTTGGCATACATGGCCGCAACATATGGCGTCGAAGCATCACTATACACCTCCACCGTGCTATACCAGCCCGACAGTTTCGTGGGCAGGTGATGGTTGTTGATGCGCAGTGCGTCCTGGCGTAAGATGGCCGCGCCGCCACGAATATTAGTCGCGATATTGATTTTAAGCTGCCGGACGTTGACGTGCAGGAGTTTGGCGGCCTGGTCCAGCGTATCGACGCGCCTGTTCTTTACCAGATGCATGCAGCCGTAGCCGCCATCGATGCTAGGACTGCCACTATGCTCGCTCAAACGCCCCTCCATATAACAGATGGATTCGAGAAGTGGTTGTGGCACCTGAAATTCGCGCGAAGCTTGTGCAAAGGCCATATCTATAGTGCCACTGCTCGCAAGTGGATGCGCCTGCACAAACGTGGTGTTTGCCAACAATCCACCCAATACAAAAACGAGCGCGCCGAGCGTGGACAGGATGAGGTGAGGATAAGATAGTGAGCGTTTCATAATATGTTCTCCATAACCCAGGTAAGTAACGTCGATAGTACGTGTCGGAATATGATCTCAATGAATGCTTGTATGGCAAAAGTGACTTTTACTACTCTTAATGCTATTATAACCACACGGGCATTACACACGTTTAGCAACAAAAAATGAAGAGGGAGGAGGGTTGAAAATAAACTCACAAAACGTGGGCATTTCACCCCTTCTGTGGTAGTTTATCCCTATGAAATTGAGCACCTACGCCCGACAGATTGGCGTCACCTACAAGACTGCGTACCGGTGGTGGAAGGCTGGGAGACTAGAT
>DATAYF010000541.1:0-5196 GCA_036272735.1 Ktedonobacteraceae bacterium | reverse complement strand
ATGCAGTAATAAGTGATGAATGCGTTGTAATTCACGAGGATCACAGTTTTTGCATATTTCACGGCAATCACGACAACCATAGTAATTTTTACATTTTACGCTATAATATACAAATAAAAGGATGCATGTTGTGGAAACGATCTTTCTGCCACATAAGCTGCCCGGCGTGTTGGAACTGGTTGCGCTCAACCAGAGCTTGCACAGGGGCGATATTCGGCTCGATTGGAGCACGGTCGCGGGCGATACTTCGATGGAACAACTGGCGGTGCTGCTGGCTGGACTCGACGCCGATGAGCACGCCGAGGTGATCGGCGCAGAGACTATTCCGCACGAGCTTGAGAGCAGCATTATCGAGCTGTTCGAACATCCACTGGCATTGACGCCAGCAACACTAGAAACAGGAACGGAAATAGATGACGACACTGCTGAAGGTGCGGCGACGCCACTAGCAGAGGAGACCAGCCCCGATCTATGGCTGCCAGAAGAGGAAAATCACGTTGAGGTAGAGGAGGAGGACGCAAGCTGCCAGCACAAATCATCACCGCCCCACTATTGCAGGCCCCGACGCAGGCCGAACTGGAAGCGCTGGTGGTGCGCGATCTGCTGGGCCCGGCGGGCGGCGAGGAAGAAGAGGTTGTCAACAAACACGTGTATGAGCGCTACTTGATCGGCATGCTGGCCCCCAAAGATACGCAAACCTTGCCCGAAGACCAGGACAATAACGATCCGTTGGAGGAGGGCGCGGAGGATACGGGCACGCTCGATAGCGACAACACGCAGACCATCAGCTTCACGCCATCAACCATGGGCATGAGCTTTCGCGTCGACCCAGGCGCGACGCATATCAAGGTAACGGTTGGCTGGGGGCACTATCAGCGCGTGGGGAGCGAGTCGCTCACCAATGAAAAAACGGGCAATCCCAAGCCCATCTGGCGACGTACGCCACGTGGTGGGAGCTACCTGCTGCCGCTGCGCGATGGGCGTAGTGAGCCGTGGCATCCCGAAGCAACGGAACAGCCGGAGGTCGAGCTACGAGCAATCATCAGACGCACCGACGCCTGCTGGATGGTTTCGCTGTTCCTGATTAACGGGTAAGAACGCCCCCAGAAACTTGTAGACCGGATGTACCTCTTCCAGCCAGAATTACGCGTCGAAGCAGCCGACAGCGGCCCCATCTTCCAGAGCGGCCTACAGAGCCCACAGAGCCCACAGACTCAGCAGGGCCAGCGCGCCCGCAAAGCGGAAGACCAGGCCATGGCGATGCTTTACCGCCATCATGTCAGTTTTGCCATGGGGCACGGCATCAGCGTACACGCCGAGACGCCAGCAGACGATCCCACGTGTGCACTACGGCTCACAACCAGCTTCGTCCCGCACTACGATGTTCCAGCCACCGAAGCGCCCACGCTCGACGAGCTACCGGCGCTCAACGGGCTGTGCCTGGATATGCGCACGCTGGCCGAGGCCGACAGCACAGCACGAGCAGCGGCAAGGAGAAAAGTGAGAAGGGGCAGGTCAGACCGATTGATGTGCTGCTGGCAACCAGCATGATCTCGGTTGGCGTCGACGTCAAGCGCCTGGGCCTGATGGTGGTGGATGGCCAGCCGAAGACCACCGCCGAGTATATCCAGGCCACCAGCCGTGTTGGGCGCAGTCATCCCGGCCTGGTCTGCGTCGTCTACAACTGGGCGCGCCCACGCGACTTCTCGCATTACGAGCAATTCGAGTATTACCATGCCACCTTCTATCAGCAGGTCGAAGCGCTCTCCGTCACGCCCTTCGCGCCCCGCGCGCTTGATCGTGGCCTGGCTGCACTGCTCACCAGCTTGATACGCCTGGCTGGTCCGCGCTTTAACAAGAACGACAGCGCCGGGCACGTCAAAGACGAGCAGGCCAACTTCGACAACGCCATAGCCACCATCCTGCAACGGGCGCAAGAGATCACGAATAGCGCCGAAATTGTCGAACGCATCGGCGACGACCTGGCGAAGCTCAAACAACACTGGCTAGAGGAGGCCAATAAACGTACCAGTCTTGGCTATAAGACACAAAAAGATGCGAATAATACGGTTGGCCTGCTCAAACAGCCCCAAATGGGACGCTGGGAGGATTTTACCTGCCTGAATTCGCTGCGCAACGTCGAGCCGGGCGTCCACCTGGCCCTCGATACCCGCGATTATAAAGTATCGGGCAGCAGCGAAAATATGGATGACGACGAAAGCATTACTGAAGAGTCCGCAGAAGGCAAGGAGGAAATAGAAGCATGAAGCAGCAAAAATACCAGATAGGCGACATTCGCCCCAGCCAGCTCCTGTGGTCCTACGGCGTGGGGGCGATCATCGACATGCCCCACATCTCGACGATGATTATGAGCCTGGACGATTGGGGCATCAGCAAAGCCGAAGTATTGGAGGAGGAGCGGCTGCTGGCGGTCGTGCGCACTATTCGGGGACCACAGGTTGCAGCGCTGTATCAGCCGCCCATCGGTGAAATGGACAGCCCCTACAGCCCTAACCCGGTCGGCGTGCCCGTGATCAACTTTCCACGCTGGCTGGTCTGCTCGTACTGCCGCTTGCTCGCGCCTATCGAGGATGATCACTTCAAGCTCATACCCAATCCACGCCGACCCGAACGCACGTGCTACCGGCACGAAAGATGTAATAAGGCTCGTAATCCTATCGTTTTTCCAGCCCGTTTCATGATTGCCTGCGAGGGTGGTCATCTTGACGACTTTCCCTGGCAGCATTTTGTGCATGGCAATCGACCCTGCAATTCAACGTTGCAACTTCAGGAGTTCGGCGTCACAGGCGAGACGGCGGGCATTTATGTCAAATGCCTGACGTGTAACGAGCGCCGTCCCATGTCCGATGCGTTCAGCCGCGACGACGATGATCGCGTCTACCAGCCAGTGTGTAGCGGGCACAGTCCGCACCTGCGCCTCAAAAACAGGCGCAAGTGTGAGGACAAAACCCATACCATCCTGCTTTCCGCCTTCGAACGTCTGGTTCCCACTCGTCTACACCACGCTCTCGCTGCCCACCGTTGACGACCCGCTCAACGCGCTGATCGCCAGGCATTGGGATAATCTGGAAGAACTGGAAAGCGCCGAGGAACTGCCGCACGCGCTGAAGTACAACAAGCAACTTCAAGCCGCGTTTGCCGGTCACACGCCAGACCTCATCTGGCAGCGCATCGAGCAGAAAAAGTACAGTATGATCGAGACCACTGCGGCCAGACCAGAAGACCTCAAGGGGCCGGAATGGGCGGTGCTGCGCGATCCCCAACAGGTTCCCCACACGCTAGATTTCGAGGCCAGCACGACCAATGTGCCGCCACAATACACGGATGTGATCGAACAGGTTGTGCTCGTCAAAAGGTTGCGCGAAGTCAGTGCGTTGATCGGCTTTACGCGCATCGAATCGCTCAGCGACTACACCGAAGAGGTAGAGCTACCCACCGAGCACATCATGCGCCTCTCGCGCAAAGCGCCTACCTGGATTCCGGCCGCTGAAGTGCGCGGCGAAGGCATATTTATACAGTTTCGTGAGGAGGCTATACGAAGCTGGCTGCAAACGCCGGAGATGCAACGGCACAATCAGCGTTTCCTTGAGGCGCACAAACGCTGGCGCATAGCACACAAACGTGAAGACCCCGACGCCAACTATCCCGCGCTGCGCTACGTGCTGCTGCACACCTTCGCGCATGCCCTGATGCGCCAACTTGCTCTGGAAAGTGGTTACGCCGCCGCCAGCATCCACGAACGCATCTATGCGCAAGAGCCAGAAGCAGAGGGCGGGGCCATGGCAGGCGTCTTGCTGTATACAGCAGCCTCGGACAGTGAAGGCACGCTTGGGGGATTGGTCAGCCTGGGAGAAAAGCTCGGGGCCCATATTGAAGGGGCGCTGGAAGCCATGCGCTATTGTGCCTCCGACCCACTATGCGCCGAGCACGTCCGGCTCGAAGATGACACGCTGCACGGTGCAACCTGCCATGCCTGCTTGTTCGCACCGGAAACCTCGTGCGAACGCGGGAACCGCTACCTGGATCGTTCCGTGCTGGTGCCCACCGTCGAACGCGACAACCTGGCGTTCTTTGCTATTGCACCTGGAAGGTAGCATGCACGGGCAGTTCAAGAAATGCCCCATAGTGCTCCGCTGACGCGACAAAGGCACCAGTTGCGGCTTCGTCCAGCGGAGTAAAGAAAAGCGGGGTGATCGTGACGGCATCCTTTTTGAGCGTACGCTTCCAGGTGCCGACAACCTGACCGTCCAGAACAATCGCATGGCTAGAAAGGATATCGCCCCGAGGTTCCAGCTTTTTCGTGTGCGTCGCGTCAAACGCGGCGCTACGGTCCTTATAACCAACCGTGTACTCGTCGAAATTCGGCAACAGGTAGGCGGCCTGAGATAGATCCCTTGTGGGGAGTGTAGAGGTCGCAAACCAGTACGCCTGGCCGTCTATCAACTCACGCATAAGTTGAGACCCAACCATTGCGAGCCCCAACCTCGCGTCGGCCACCGTCAAGCCTGACCACCACACAAAATCTTGCACGGTCGCGGGGCCGTGGCTGGTAAAGTAGCGCGTGGTAAGTTCAGCCAGAGCTTCGTCGCGATCTAACGTCCTGGCCTGTGGTGCCCGCTCGTCAAGCAGGGCATAGGTGAATTGTTTGCCTCGTCTCGCGCCGCTGCATATGATGCCGTCCAATTCGGCACGCATGATGATAAGGCCGAAACGGAGTGTGTCACGCGCAACAATGCCAGCTTGTTGAAGCGCGGACACGAGTTCGGGACGGGTAAGCTGCTTGCCGCCCTGCAATGCTTTCACCAAAGCAGCGTTGCAAGACCTGAAGGTAGCGTCGTCTAATGCAAACTTACGATGATAAGAGGCACTCGCGGCATTGACGCGGGGAGCAGTGAGCGCAAGCAGCCAGCGAATATCGGCTGGTGAAACAAAGTGCCAGGTGGGCCGCATCACATGGGTGCGCAGGACAGTGCCATCAGCGAATGCTTGTTCGATATCGTCGGCAGTCGCGCCCGGCAGACGCAGACCAAGCGCCCATTTTGCCGCCGCGTAATCCTGCGCCTGGACAGCGCCCAGCCACGTCACCACCTCGTCGGGCTTTGCAAAGGATTGACGGGTGATCAATTGGTTGTGAAGTCGCTGGTGCGCAATGTCTCGGTTTATCATGCTGGCTAT
>DATAYF010000540.1:0-2667 GCA_036272735.1 Ktedonobacteraceae bacterium | reverse complement strand
CCCACCACGCCATCAACACTCAAGCCGTGAGCGGACTGGAAGGAGGCCACAGCGCCGGAGGTCTGTGGGCCGTCAATGCCATCGGCTGACAGCGAATACCCATGTGCCTGGAGCATCAGTTGGACAGAAAACACATTTTCGCCGGTCGTGCCCCGACCAACGAGCGGCCAGGCGGGTGAGCTCGCTGCTCTGGCGGGAGGAACCGATGAAAGGGAGGTGAGGCCAACTGCCATGCTCAGAGCAAGTACGACGAGTAGCCCCTTCAACAGGTAACGAAATCCGTTTCTGCATTCCATGCGTTCGCTCCTTTGTGTATAAAAAGGAAAAGAGTTCGCGATGCACCATTGGAACCAAAGTGCAGCGCGCACATTCAAGTACCGAGGCGACCAACGAGTCCAATTGAGGATCGAGGCACTTGAACCTACCAAAAGTATAACAGATGCATTTGGATTTGTGAATGTATAGATAACTTTGACGTTTAGACTAATTCGCATCGGAATCGCCGTGAAGCCGCTTCTCAGGCCGATCCGACCGCATAAACTATCGTATGGCGTCAAACCGCTTCTCAGGCTGATTCAGACAAATTAGTCTAAACACCAAATAACTAGATTCCTGGATTTTATAATGATGCATGTTGAACCTTATGAGGATGCTTCTCAAGAGATATGAAAACGCTTGAGCTTATCGCTGTACTGAATGCGTGTCTTTTGCTATAATGAAAGCGTATTTTATTTGTCCGTGGCAGATTTGTTCTAAAGGAGTTTTTGCATGCCTGTAGACATAAATGATATACGCAACATTCTGAAGTTAGAAGGGGCCTGGCGTCAAACGCAGACGATTAATTTGATTGCCAGCGAGAATACACCCAGCGAGGCCGTGCGCGACATCCAGAATTCGGATTTCATGGGGCGCTACGCGGAAGGACACCCTAACGAGCCAGGCAAGGTGAACCGCTATTATCAGGGCACGCGCTACATCGACGAGATTGAGACGATGGCGCATAACGAGATCATGGAACTTTTCGGAGCGCGGCAGGCCGATGTACGTCCGATCAGTGGCAATGCGGCCAATACAGCGATAGCGTTGGGCGTTCTGCGCGGTGGTGATACGGTAATTGCCAATGCAACGGATGCCGGGGGACACATCAGTCACGGCCCGGTAGGGGTGATTGGACGGCGCATTCAAGATCGTGGGCAGGTGCTCAAGTTGGGTGGGCAGCATGCCGTGCATCTGCACTATCTGCCCTTGAGCGAGGATATGTACCACGTGGATGCCCAGAAGACCATCGAGCTGATTGATCAGCAGCAGCCGCAACTGGTGATTATGGGCAAGAGCCTGTTTTTGTTCCCAGAACCAGTCGAGGAAGTAGCGGCCTTTTGCCAAACCAGGGGTATTCCGCTACTGTACGATGGGGCACACGTGTTAGGCTTGATTGCGGGCGGGCAGTTTCAAGATCCACTGCGCGAGGGCGCTACCTGGATGACCGGCAGCACGCATAAAACATTTCCAGGTCCACAACGCGGCGTGATCTTAGGCAACCTGGCCGATGCTGACGCCATCAAGAAGTACTGGCAACCGGCGGATCGCGGCGTATTCCCAGGCTCATCGAGCAATCATCATTTGCATTCGTTGCCCGCACTACTCGTGGCTACACGTGAAATGAAGATGTACGGGCGCGATTACGCGGCGCAGATTGTGCGCAACGCGCAGGCTTTGGGAAGGAGCCTGGATGAGTTGGGCACACCAGTAGAGGCACGTGACTTTGGCTACACCCGCAGCCACATGATCGCCGTCAATGTGGCACAGCAGGATGGTGGCGTCGATGTGGCGCAACGCCTGGAAGAGAGCGACATCATCGTAAACTACAATATGCTGCCTGGTGACCAGGACCCGCGCAGTCCCTCTGGCCTGCGCATCGGCGTGTCCGAGATGACGCGCTTCGGTATGGATGAGCGAGCGATGGGCGAACTGGCGCAATTGCTGCACGACGCCATTCGCGGTGAGCAGGTCAAAGAGCAGGTCCATAAGTTGCGTTCCCGCTTCACCGAAATGAAATATGTGTAAGTAATAGCCAGTCAGGATAGAAAACACATAAAGGAAGGTTAATGGTTTGCGCAAACCATTAACCTTCCTTTATGTGTTGTTGCGTATTGTGCATACATAGATGCTGCTGCATGTGCTCCATCCTCAATTTAAGTGAGCTTGCTTAAAAGGTGCGGAACGAGATGAGGACCAGTGCCCCGCCGTATGATGCTTGGAAAAGGTGATCAGTCCACTTGGACAAGAACTTCAGAGCAAGATCCGAGAAGTTTTGTCTCTTCTTCTGTGCTACACTGTTCCTTGTCTGTCGAGCACAGACATCTTGCACATGAATGGAGATAGCAACACATGAAATGTGACCTCGGAGATCTCGCGATTTACTATGAAACCTACGGCACCGGTCGGCCCATTGTGATGTTGCCTGGGCGGCCAAGCGATCATCGCATTATGGAACGGTTCATGGAACCCCTTTTCACGCAGCGGGACGGCTGGCTGCGTATCTATCCTGACTTGCCCGGCACGGGACTCACCCCGAGCGTGGACCGTCTGGCCACGCACGATCAGATGCTCGATGCGGTGCTGGCGTTCATCGACACGGTCATCCCTGGTCAACGCTTCGTGCTCGCC
>DATAYF010000539.1:0-19084 GCA_036272735.1 Ktedonobacteraceae bacterium | reverse complement strand
AAACCGAGACAGGACGAGGCAACGGGTGCATACCTTCTCAATGGAGCCAGCGCGAAAGCAGGCTTGAATAAATCGATTTTAGACGCTGGTTGGGGGCAGTTCCAACAGCTTTGCCAGAACAAGGCAGAATGGGCCGGTTCTTGCGTGCTGTTGGTCAACCCCAAAATTACCAGCCAGATGTGTAGCAGTTGTGGGTCCATCGTCAAGAAAGAGCTAGCAGAACGCTGGCATAGCTGTTCGTGTGGCTGTTCTCTGGATTAGGACCACAATGCCGCCATCAACATCAAACGGGTAGGGCTCGCTCTGCTTGCAAAAGAGTTCCAGGCTCGGACGGAGCCTTCAGAGGACGCGCCTCTGAGAAGCCCCCAGCTTTAGCCGTGGGGAGTCGTCACAGACGCTATACATGACGCTTGCTTAACCTGATAGAAGTTGCGTATAATTTTCGTAATAGATAAAAAATTGGGAGTTGGGCGGCCGTGCCCCCAATTCTCTCTACTCCTGTGATCACAATGGTATTCATTGTGCAACGATGCACGTGAAGGATGAACTGTACAAGGAGTTATGCGTTATGGCAACCGAACCTCGCATCATCAAGTTTTTTGAAACAACCCTGCGTGATGGTGAACAGACGCCGGGCGTAAACTATTTTCCTCAGGAGAAACTCGCCATTGCGCAAGCGCTGGCTGCTATGGGCTTCGATACGCTCGATTGTGGTTTTGCCGTCTCTTCGCCAGACGAGTTTGCTTGCATTCAACTCATCGCTGCTAACGTGCGCACCGTCGAGATTTGCTCGATTGCCCGCGCCAATCGCGCCGATATCGAACGAGCATGGGAGGCAGTGAAGGGCGCTGAATATCCCGTCATCCACCCATTTTTGAGCACTTCTCCTTTGCATCGCCAGGTCAAGTTGGGGAAGACACGCGCAGAGGTGAAAGAGATGGCGCGCACTGCTGTCGCTCTGGGACGCAGCTTTACCGAGCGTGTGGATTTCGCGCTGGAAGATACGACGCGCACCGAGCACGACTTTATCCTTGAAATCTGTGAAGTGGTGTTGCAAGAAGGGGTGCGTTTTATCTCGCTATGCGATACCGTCGGCTACGCGCTCCCCTGGGAGTTCGGCAAACTGGTCGCCGAGGTCAAACGCGAGTTTCCGCAGGCACGTATCTCTGCTCATTGTCACGACGACCTGGGGATGGCGGTGGCGAATGCACTCGAAGGGTTGCGCAATGGAGCCGAGCGCGTGGATTGCTGTATGAATGGCCTTGGTGAACGAGCGGGCAATGCTGCCACCGAGGAGGTAGTGATGGCGATTAAGACCCGTACGGCCGACCTGGGCCTGGACCTCAAGGTCGATACGACCAAAATTGCCGAGACGAGCCGCCTGGTTGCGAAATTATCGGGTATGCAACTGGCCTGGACGAAGGCCGTGGTTGGGCGCAACGCGTTTTCGCATGGTGGAGGCATTCATCAGGACGGCGTGCTCAAAGATACGCGCACCTACGAGATTATGACCCCTGAAGCCATCGGTTTGAGCGCCGACGACCGCCGTATCCATGTTGGGAAGCTCTCCGGGCGCGCCGCGCTCGCCGCTCAAATGCGCGAACTTGGCTATAGCCTGGAACCGGAGCAGATCAATCGCGCCTTCGACATGGCAAAGCTGATGCTTGGCAAGAAACGCGAATTGGAAGAATTGGATATGCGCTACATCGCCGAACACTCAATGCATCCAGCAACAATAGTCTGAACCTGAAAAGCTGGAAAACAGCGAAAAATGTTCACATGATGTGCACAACTCCATAGATAAATAGGATGTTCATAGGGAGTTGTGCACATCATGTGAAAAAAACAGCAAGATATTGCAATCTCTTTGAAAGCGTGCCTGATCCCCATCGTCTTCGCGTGTGCTCTGCATGAGCTTTTGCACCTTCGGTGCTCAACTGAGTTGTATGTAGCGATGCAACAGGAGCGAACGCCGCAGGCGTGAGGGCAACGAGAAGCGGCAAGCTTCCCCGCGATGGGAATCAGGCACACTCTCATGGGGAAGATGAGAAAGGATACAAGGATGATGGGACAGGACCACGTGATGTCAGGTGAACCACAGGAGTACCCTCGCTATCTAGAGCGTGCTTTTGGTTCGGCGATGATGTATTGTGATGACTCGGACATCGCACGCTTTGCCGAGCGGTGGGGAGGACTCGATCAGGAGACGTTTCTGCGAGCGTATGAACACGGTTCTCAGGAAGAGCATTTGATTGCGTTGTTTGCCCTGGGGCTTGCCCCTGAAACACCGCATCTGGAACTGATCAGGCCACTGTTACAGAGTTCAGATCCCTTTGAACGCTGGGCAAGTGCGCTAATTCTGGGCGAGAACCATGATGAGCAAGCTCTTCCTGTGCTCGTCGAGCTATTGACCGAGATCCCTGATGCACCGCCTGGTTCTGTTACGTCGCTGTTTGATTACTGGCGGATCAGCATTGCCTCTTGCCTTGGCAAATGGCAGCGACCCGCCCTGGCGCCTGCATTTCGCGAGGCGTATCGTCTCGGTTTACAACGGACGAATACACTGCGTAGCAACCAGATCGAGCTTCACGAGCGCTTTTTGAGTTACCTGGCCTACGCGCTTGGTCAGATTGAAGCCTTTGGGGCCTTATGGGGATTGCCATTGACAGAGGTACAGCAGCGTGTCGCGATGGTGCATCTTACCTGTGGCTTTTTGCAGTCCGGCACGCGCTATGGATACGGGATCTTGTCTTGGACCATTCTAAATGGTTTCGATGAACACGCCGAGTTCAGAGCGCAAGTGCTAGAGGTTCTGGTGCAGCGTTTTGGGGTCATGCGTGATGACGTTGAACGCATGATCAAGTATCTCTACAGAGATGTTCCTTGACTTCTGTGGCACTACCTGCACCGAGACACCACTTACAGAGAATTTCCGGCTTGAAAGCCCCCGCGATTCGATCCGGGGGATGAAAAGCCGTTCCTTATTTTGGGGCTGGGGGAGAGGGATAGAACACTTTTGCTAAAATCGTTGTTCTGTGGTAGAGTATCAACATGGAATACGAACAGGACAATCACAATGTTCATTTGATTGTCTATCATATCATTTTCTGCCCAAAAAGAAGAAGGAAAGTCCTGGTTGGCTCTATTAGGGAACGCTTGCATCAAATCATTCAAGAAATAGCAGCAAAAAACAAATGGAAGGTACTCGAATTGGCTATTCAACCAGACCATGTCCATCTGTTTGTACGCAGCAATCCGCGCACCCTTCCGACCGATATTGCCCGGCTTATCAAAGGGCGATCCGCTCACCTGTTGCGCGAGGAATATCCTTTCCTCAAACGCTTGCCCTCACTGTGGACGAGATCGACTTTCTACAGTACAGCGGGAAATGTGAGCAGTGAGACCATTCAAAAGTATATCGAGAGGCAGAGCAAGGCATGAAGCGGGCAAAGACGCCGAGTTTTCTCATCGAACTGCCCCTGCGCGTGGACTGGAGCCAGGAGCGCCACCTACGCGCTCACCTGGAGGCCGCTCGGTGTCTCTACAATGCTCTGCTTGGAGAAGCAAACAAGCGCCTGCATCAGATGCGCAACGATCCCGCCTGGCAGTCAGCCCGCAGCATCCCCCGCTCAAACAAACAGGAACGCGCACGGGCATTCTCTGCCTTGCGCAAGAAGCATCACTTCTCCGAATACGAACTGCATGAGTACGCGAAAGTCGCCCGTACCTCTTGGATCGCCGACCACATCGAGAGTACGATGGCCCAGACGCTCGCCACACGGGCCTATCAAGCCACCAATCGCGTCTGCGTCGGGAAGGCGAAACGGGTTCGGTTTCGCAGCAAGGAACGCGGCATTGATAGCGTGGAGGGCAAGCGCAACGATGTTGGGATGCGCTTCGTGCTCGATCCCAACGCTGGAGATGGCGGCTTCCTCATCTGGAACGAGCAGGTCATTCCCGCTCTCATTGACTGGCGTGATCCAGTCATCCAGCATGGGCTGCGCCACACGATCAAGTATGCGCGCCTGATCCGGCGCCAAGCTTCCAGCGAGTCCGCACAGGGAGCCGGCCACGATGGAAACAAATACTTCGTGCAACTCGTCTTAGATCTTAGAGGGCTATGCCTTTATCAAGCCAGAGCATGAGAAGCCGGGTTCTGATGTCATCGGCCTGGATATTGGCCCGTCCACTCTGGCTATTGTTCCACGCGAAGGCAAAGCTGATCTTGTCACCTTCTGTGAGGAACTCGCACCCAATACCCGCAAAAAACGACGCTTGCAGCGAAAGATGGATCGACAAAGACGCGCCAACAATCCTGAGAACTACGACGAGAAAGGGCGTGTCAAGAAGCATGGCACCACCCACCTGCGCTGGCGCGAGAGCAAGCGGTACAAGGGAACCAGGCGACAACACGCCAATACAGAGAGAAGATTAGCAGCTCACCGGAAAGCGCTGCATGGCAAGCTGGCTCATGACGTCGTCAAGGTGGGCACCACACTCCACATAGAAAAGACGTCATTCAAAGGATGGCAGAAACAGTATGGTCGGAGCGTCGGACTTCGCGCACCAGGGATGTTTGTAGCGCATCTGGCCCGCAGAGTTGCAAAAACTGGCGGCACCCTGCACGAAGCCTCAGCCTATCAGACCAGACTCTCTCAGTACTGCCAGAAGTCGCGGCAGTATCACAAGAAGCCACGATCAGAGCGCTGGCACCAATGTCCTTGCGGATTGGAGTCGGTGCAGCGTGATCTCTACTCGGCTTTCTCGGCTGGCCTACCTGGAACCGCAGCAAACGATCCCCTCTGTCACCCAGCATGTCTGGGAAGGTGCGGAGCCGCGCCTGCGAGCCGTGATGGAGGGGCTGCAACAACGTGCAAACGCGTGGCAACGCTTGCCCCGAAGCATGGGTCTGCTGGCTTCTGGCAAAGCCGCCCGTGCCAGAGCGCGTCGGCTCACAAGTCTGGGCCTATCCCCACCAAGAGCCGGTTGTCTCTCCTAACGGGGCAACCGGAAGCGTTGGGTGAGTAACAGGAACCCCCGCGCATTCATGCCGGGGAGGTCTCAGCCTTCTTTACGCTTGCCGCTATCATTCATCGCAAAACCTTTTTTCGCGCACCTGCGCCTCCTGATAATGACGATGGCGGTGATCATCTGTTGAAGGATGAATATCATGCCGCCAAATAAATTTTCCGCGACGCCGCTGGCGTTCAAAGAAGCAATCGTAGTGGCATTAAACTGCGTCTGGTACCAGAGCCCGTATTGGATACCAAGCGAATAACCTACCAGCGTTCCAATGATGCCGATGGCTTGCTGGATGAGGAGGCCAACTGCCCAATCAGCGTCTTCGAACCAGGGCCAATGCCCTTCGGCCGCGGCGTATAAGATGGCGGAAACGATCATGCCGAAAAACGCACCGTGCAAGCAAGGCAAAATGATCCCGCTCAACTGTTGCAACAGCGCTGGATAGCTATCAGACGCAAAGGGTCCGTGTGCGCCAATGCCCAGCATCAATTGCAAATCGTTGTACTGCGCGATGAAGAAGATGGCAAGGGTGAACACCTGAACCATTGGTGCGGCCCACCAACGTTTTGGAAATTTCACGAGTTTCTCCCTCTTTCGTTGTCTTCGTCACTTCCTACCCATGCCTACAAACGAACTACAACCCCCCTACCTGGATTGCCTGGCCTGTCTGGCCTGCCTGCGTCTCCTGATGATGACGATGGCGGTAATGACCTGTTGAAGCACAAATACCAGACCACCAAACAAGTTTTGCGCAACACTGCTGGCATTCAAAGAAGAAATCGTGGTGGCATTAAACTGCGCCTGATACCAGAGCCCATATTGAATGCCAAGTGTGTAGCCAACCAGCGTTCCAATAATGCCGATGGTTTGCTGGATGAGCAAGCCTACTGCCCAGTCAGGGTCTCTAAACCAGGGCCAATGCCCCTCGGCCGCCATATATAAAATAGCGGAAACCACCGTGCCGAAAAGCACTCCATGTAAAGTTGGGAGAACTTTGCCACTATATGCTTGTAGTAGTCCTGGGTAGCTATCAAGACTGGCTGTCCCTGCTGCACCAATGCCGAGTGCTAATTGTGCATCGTTATAGAGTGCGATGAAGAAGAAGATAAGGGTGAACACCTGAACCATTGGCGCGGCCCACCAACGTTTTGGAAATTTCACGCATTTCTCCTCCAACTTTTTTCCGACACAAACTCTGCTGGTCAGTTTGGTTCCCGCTCAATTTCTTAATCGACCAACTTTGTGCTTATCAAACAGTCTTCCAAACACTGGAAAAGAAATGGAACATAGGTTGGTGAATTAGCCGAGGACTCTTTTTCGCGTCTCATCTGCAAGCAGCATTGGGTGTGCCTGTTGCTGTATGGTGACGGCGACGACAGGCGAGGATGCGCTGGTTTGATTGCTACTGCGCAACCTGATACGGAAGTAAATTTCGCGATTAAAGTTGCCATAGGTGCCATCGATTTCGTTGGAGAGCGCGTTCCCGCTGCGTGGCTCCGTGAAGGTTGGCTCGTGGCAGAAATCGTAGTCGGTACAGCCTGGATATGCTGAAATATTCAGTTTGGTCGGCGCGTTCAAGTCGGTACCGTCTCTATCGCTGGCGTTGCCGGGGTAGACGTTGATGCTTCGACCACTGCTATCCATGGTAATGATATAAAAATGGCCTACTGCATCTTGAATGACGCGCGCTTTGACGCCAGAGGAAACAGAAAGTTTGACATCCTTTATCAGTTCCCCATCCTGAATAATGGCGTGGTGGAGGATATTTGGTCCGTCATAGAGGTTGTTGTAGAGGATGTGTGTTCTGCCGACGGTGTCAATGTAGCTATCGAGCTGATAGGTGATATCGTGGTCGCTAATGTTTTGCGGGTTAACCTGGGTCACGACCACCTGTTGGCGGGTGTGGCTGGGATTGTTGACATTGCTGATGTGGAAGTATTTGATTTCGTTGAAAATCCAGGGAAACGAGTCATCCGGTTGCGCATAGCCCAGCAGTGACCGTTTGACGTCACGCATAGCGGTAATGGTCAGATCATTTTTATCACCGGGAAAGAAGAAGGCATAGGTATAGCGAAAATCGGTAGTGGTGGTGTGGAATTGCCAATGCCCAACCTTTGGTGAGTAGTAGGTCCAGAGAAAGGTGCCCGGCTCGTCGGCGTTCGTCTGGTAAAAAACGATGTCGCCCTGGCTATTGATGCCGCCTGAACTATACCCCTGGTCGTCTGCCCATTTTCCTGGTATCATCTCGCTTTGAAACGTTTTGCCAAGATCGGTTGAGTAGATATGTTGTAGTTGCAGGTCGGTGTTCGGCCAGGCGAAGAGATGAATTTCGTCGTGCGGGCCGCGTAGTATGTTGATTGGCTCTGTGCCAGCATCGCCACTCTGAATCTCCTGCCAGCCGGTAGCGCCCGGCGCTTTATGCATCAGGTGCCAGATGCGATTATGCACGTCCGACCCCTCTGAAATATAGACGGTAAATAGGTCGCCGGTGGAGGCTCGAATGATGCGGCTCTTTTGTACCCCCCAGCTATTGGGAACGTACTGGTTGTTTTTTCCGTATGCCTGCTCGGTTATCGGTTCGAGTTGTTCCAGCGTTGGCTGCCCTGGCGCTGATGGAGCGACGTTTGGCGCGGTGAGTCGTCGTATCGCATACACAAGCATGAAGAGCGTACAGATCAAGAGCAGCAGGCAGATACCCGCGATAATTACCTTCCTGAGTAGAAATGGATACTTCCCCAGCTTGCCTGTACGCACCAACATAACCCACATTCTCCCACATTCTCCCATGTTCCCCGATAGTAGCTACAAAACATTATTGCATAGGCTATGCGTATTTACAAATAAAGTTTGTGAATACACGAGCGGTTTCTTTCGGTCTTTATGGTAAGTGTTGTACGGGCGCAGCCCGTACAACACTTACCATAAAGACCGAAAGAAGTGGAGGAAGATCGCGTACACATTCTCCTGGTTGTGATATCATATGTATAACCTTTACTTGCCCTACACGGGTATCAACTATTTTGTCAGGCGTATGCGCCAGGTGGTTCCTCCTACTTTGCGCGTATAGACAAGCAGCGTTGCTTGTTGAGTAATTGCAGATGGAGACGTTAGTATGTCAAAAACAATGTTCGATAAGATTTGGGATGCCCACGTTGTACGCGATGTCCCCGGCGAATCCACGATCCTCTACATTGACCGTCATCTTGTTCATGAGGTGACTTCCCCACAGGCGTTCGCGGGCCTTCGCTCCGCCAGCCGCCCGGTCCATCGCACTGATGCGACCGTCGCGGTGCTTGACCATAACGTGCCTACAATGAATGGACGCAAGATGCTCAACGTCGTCGACAAGCAGAGCGAATTGTGTATTACGACGATGGAAGAGAATGCGCAGGACTTCGATCTTACGCTTTATGATATGGACGACTCGCGCCAGGGCATTGTGCACATCATTGGCCCTGAGCAAGGGCTGACCTTGCCCGGCATGACGCTGGTGTGTGGCGACTCGCATACTTCGACGCACGGTGCCCTGGGCGTCTTTGCGATGGGCATCGGCACCAGCGAGGTTGAACACGTGCTGGCGACGCAGTGCCTCTTACAGACCAAACCCAAGACGATGAATGTGCGCGTCGAGGGAAAGCTGGCCCCAGGCGTGACGGCAAAAGATCTTGCGCTGGCTATCATCGGCAAGCTGGGCACTGGCGTGGGCACCGGACACGTCATCGAGTTCAGCGGTTCCACCGTGCGCGCACTCTCGATGGAGGGCCGTATGACGCTGTGCAATATGGCGATTGAGGCTGGAGCACGCGCCGGTATGGTAGCTCCCGACGAGACGACCTTCGCGTATATCAAAGGTCGCCCCTTTGCGCCCAAAGGCGAACTCTTCGAGCAGGCTGTCACAGCCTGGAAGCAGCTTGCCAGCGATGCCGACGCGCAGTTTGATGCGGTCTACGACGTCAACGTCGAAGGCATTGGTCCACAGGTCACGTGGGGAACCAATCCCGGCATGGTCGCGGATGTTACCGGCTCCGTGCCCGATCCCGCCGCACAACAGGATACGCTCAAACGCCAGGGCTTCGAGCGCGCCTTGAAGTATATGGACCTGCAACCCGGCCAGAAGATTACGGATATCAACGTGAATACCGTCTTCATCGGTTCGTGCACCAACTCGCGCATTGAGGATCTGCGTATGGCCGCGCAGTACGCGAAGGGCAAGCACGTTGCTGCTGGTGTGCGGGCACTGGTGGTGCCCGGATCGACGCAGGTACGTCGCCTTGCCGAAGAGGAAGGGCTGGCCGATATTTTCCGCGAGGCCGGTTTTGAGTGGCGCGAGGCGGGTTGTAGCATGTGTATTGCGATGAACGGGGACTTCTTGAGCGATGGTGAGCGCTGCGCCTCCACCAGTAATCGTAACTTCGAGGGCCGCCAGGGCAAAGGTGGTCGTACGCACCTGGTCAGCCCCGCGATGGCGGCCGCGACCGCCGTTGCCGGACATTTCGTCGATATCCGTGATTTGTAGTATAAGGAGCGTATTACTGTGGAATCATTCGTCAAACTCACGGGCCTGGCTGCCCCCATGGATCGCATCAACGTCAATACCGATGACATTACGCCTGCACGCTACCTGAAGAGCATCAAGCGTACCGGCTTTGCTGAAATTCTCTTTGCGAACTGGCGTTTCCTGCCCGATGGCACGCCTAACCCCGACTTTGAACTGAATAAGCCGCGCTACCAGGGTGCGAGCATCCTGGTGACTGGCGATAATTTTGGTTGTGGTTCCTCGCGTGAGCATGCTCCCTGGGCTATTCGCGAGTATGGCATTCGTTGCCTCATCGCGCCTAGCTATGCCGATATCTTTTATAATAACTGTTTCAACAATAGCATCCTGCCCGTTACTTTGCCTGAAATAACGGTGCAGGAACTGCTCAAAGATATTGAGGCGACCGAGGGTTATCAATTGACCGTCGATCTTGAAGCCCAGACGATTACCACGCCTGCTGGTCGCGTGCTGCGCTTCGACGTTGACACGTTCCGCAAACAGGCGCTGCTCAAAGGGCTGGATAATATCGGCTGGACACTTTCGCACCAGGACGATATCGCCGCTTACGAGGCCCGTCGCAAACAAGAGGCCCCCTGGCTCTTTGGTGTCGGCAGCAAGTAAGTAAGTAAGGAAAACACGAGGGGACGCCGCCTGAGCAAGGCGTCCCCGTATTTCTCGTCACCCACGCTTTTTCATTGTCCATTAGTTCAAAGGAGAGCCTTGTGACGACGCAACAAATCAACTCTAGCATGGCCCCTTACCAGGTCCTCGATGTGGAGGGCAACCTGGTGGGGCCTATGCCCGATCTGGATTCGCAACGCCTGCTGTATTTTTATCGCATGATGCAGCTCACCAGGGCGCTTTCCAATAAAATCATCGCCTTGCAACGCCAGGGTCGTGCCACCACCTTTGGCTCGCTGGTGGGTCAGGAGGCGAGCGCTGTGGGACTGGCTTTACCCCTACAGCCTCAGGATTGGCTTGCCACCTCGTACCGTGAAATCGGCTCCTTGCTGGTGAAGGGTATTCCGCTGCCCACGCTGATCTACGCCTTTCGTGGCTACACTCCGGCCTATCCTCCTGATGCGCATTGTCTGCCCTTCCAAATCGTGATCGGTACGCAGATGCCGCACGCGGTGGGGCTTGGCATGGCCGCCAAAATTGCTGGTGATCCCACTGTCTCTGTGGGCGTGTGCGGCGATGGTGCCACCTCGGAGGGTGACTTTAACGAATCGCTCAATTTCGCTGGTGTGTTTCAAGTACCAGTGGTGCTGGTGGTGCAGAATAATGGCTGGGCCATTAGCGTGCCACGCCGTCGCCAGTCTGCCGCGCATACGCTGGCTGAGCGTGGGGCCGGTTTTGGTGTGCCTTCACGCCTGGTCGATGGCAACGATATTCTTGCCGTTTACGAGGTCATGCGCCAGTCCGTCGAGTGTGCGCGTTCCGGCCAGGGGCCCACGCTGATCGAGACGCTGACCTACCGTATGGGCGCGCACACCACTGCCGACGATCCCACGCGCTATCGTGATGCAGCCGAGGTCGAGTCCTGGCGTGCCAAAGACCCCCTGGTCCGCTTCCAGCGCTTCCTGATGAAGCAAGACCTGCTGACTGAGACCCAGGATGCTCAACTTGTGGCAGAGGTCGAGACCGAGCTAAATCAAGCTGTCAGTCAGGCCGAGGCCGAGCCAGCACCCGCGCCCGATAGCTTCTTCGCTCACATGTCCGCTGATCTCACGCCGCGCCTTCAGGAGCAGCGCGCCGACCTCGTGCGTTACGCCGGTCAAGGTCGAGGGGAGGAGTAGCACAATGCAGATGACCATGATCGAGGCGCTAAACCAGGCGCTGGCATTAGAGTTGGCGCGTGATCAGCGCGTGGTGGTGCTGGGTCAGGATATTGGCGACAACGGCGGCGTGTTTCGCGTGACCGAGCGTTTACAGCAGCGTTTTGGCGAACAACGTGTCTTCGATACGCCGCTCTCCGAATCGGCGATTATCGGTAGTTCGGTTGGCATGGCGGTGTATGGCCTGCGTCCCGTGGCCGAGATTCAGTTTGCCGGTTTCCTTTATCTATGCATGAGCCAGCTTGTTACGCAGGCCGCCCGCATGCGCTCACGTAGCGCGGGCGTGTATACCTGTCCACTGGTGGTGCGCGCTCCCTACGGTGGTGGCGTGCGCACTCCTGAACTGCACTCCGATAGCCTTGAGGGCGTGTTCATGCAAACGCCCGGCCTCAAAGTGGTGGTGCCTTCCAATCCATACGATGCCAAGGGACTGCTGGCCTCGGCGATTGCTGATCCCGACCCGGTGCTGTTCCTGGAAAATATCAAGCTCTATCGCTCGTTTCGCCAGGACGCGCCCGAAGACCACTATACGCTGCCGCTTGGCCAGGCCAACATACTCTCTGAAGGCGCTGATGTGAGCGTTTTTTGTTACGGCGCGATGGTTCCCGTGGCTTTAGAGGCCGCGAAGCAGGCGCAGCAAAGTTCGCGTGCCAGTGTCGAGGTGATTGACCTGCGTACGATCTGGCCGCTGGATGAGGCGACCATCGTGGCTTCGGTGGAGAAAACGGGGCGCGCGGTGATTGTGCACGAGGCTCCACGCGCCGGTGGCGTGGGGGCTGAGGTTTCGGCCATTATCAACGAGCACTGCCTCTATTCGCTGCTCAAACCGATTGAGCGCGTAACCGGCTACGATACGCCGTATCCGGTGCCCGGTCAGGAGGACTACTATCTGCCCACCGCGCCCAAAGTTTTTGACGCCATCCAGCGTGTTCTTGAGCCGTAAATAAAGGAAGGTTGCCATGCGAGAATTTAAGCTCCCCGACCTGGGCGAAGGGATGCAGGAGGCCGAAATACGTCGCTGGTTGGTCAAGCCCGGCGATATGATCAAGCTGGATCAGCCCATGGTCGAGGTGGAGACCGACAAGGCTGTCGTGGAAATTCCCTCGCCCCTGGCCGGACGCGTTGCCACTATCCACGTTGCCGAGGGCCAGCTTGCCAAACTCGGCGCGCTGCTCGTATCCTTTGTTGATGATACTAATGGTAATGCCGCTGTCACTGAAAATGCTACTAATGACGCTACTACGGTTACTAAAAATGCGACCAATGGCGCTAGCACGCATCTTCAAAACGTACCCACGCCTGTTGCTGTAGAGGCCACGCCCGCACAAGCGACGATAAGCAACCAAACAGCGCCGCATCAGCGTGTACTAGCGGCCCCTGCTGTGCGCAAACGTGCCTTCGAGCTTGATGTGGATCTGGCGCAAGTACCCACGACGCAAGCCAACGGGCGTGTGACGATGGACGATGTGCAGCGCTACGCAGAGCAGCGCACGAGTCCTGCCGTGCCTGCTTCTATGCCAGCAGCGGATCACACCAACGGCACGGGGGGACCGTTGGCGTCCACTGTCGCCAGCCACGATGCCGACGCAGTTGAGGAACGCCAGCCACTCACCGGGCTGCGCAAGCGTATCGCTGAGCGTATGGAGCGGTCCTGGCGCAGCATTCCGCATGCTACCGCCTTTGAGGAGATCGACGGTTCGGCTCTGCAAGCGTTGCGCCAATCCCTGCAGCCCGTAGCCGAGCAGCGCGGCGTGCGCTTTACGTATATGCCCCTGCTGGTCAAGTTGTTGCTTCCCGTACTCAAAGAATTCCCGATATTCAATGCCAGCTTCGACGAGGAGCGGCGCGAGATCGTCTACACGTATGTCTATCACCTTGGCATCGCCACCGCCACGCCCGAAGGATTGCTCGTTCCCGTCCTGCGCTATGCTGATCAAATGACCTTGATGCAGATTGCGCAGCAACTTACGCATCTCGCGGAAGGTGCGCAAAAGCGTACGCTGGCGCTGCCAGAGCTAACTGGTAGCACCTTCACGCTCAACAACGTGGGCAGCTTCGGGGGCAGTACCGGCACGCCCATTATCAATTATCCCGAAGCCGCGATTCTGGCTGTGGGTCGTTTGCAGGAGAAGGCGGTTGTGCGCGCTGGTTCGCTTGTGGCGTGCCCAATGCTGCCATTGGCGCTCTCGTTCGACCACCGCTTGATCGATGGTGCCCTGGCCGGTCAATTCCTGGCCCGCTTCAAAGCGCTGGTTGAGCAGCCGCAGCAAATCATGCTCGATATGGTGTAAAAAATGCCTACGCCGGATGCTGTTTTTGCTATGTTATGTTCAAAAAGGAGCCTTTCATGGTTGTTGGTGATGTTACCACGGCGGTCGATGTGCTCGTGCTCGGTGCTGGTCCGGCGGGCTACGTGGCTGCTATTCGTGCCGCTCAACTTGGTCGCCAGGTGACGCTCGTCGATGCTGGCCAGATTGGTGGCACGTGCCTGCACCGGGGCTGTATTCCCCTCAAGGCGCTGGTCTCTGCGGGCGCTCGCTACGCGTCGATGCAGGCTCCCGAACTGGCGGCGATGGGCCTGCATGCCGAGTCCGTGGCTTTCGACTGGCCCACAATGCAACAATGGAAACAGGGCGTGGTGGATCGATTGGCTGATGGTGTGCGGCGTCTGCTGGCCGGGCACCACGTGGAACTGGTGCACGGTAAGGGCTGGTTTATCAATGCGCAGGAGCTACGTGTCGAGGGTGAACACGGCTCGCTGCGCTTCAAATTCGAGCACTGTATTATTGCAACCGGAGCCAGTGCCCGCCCGCTTGAGAGTGTAGAGGGTGTGGCGTATGATGGTGCACAGGTGCTGACGCCGGAGCAAGCATTGGCGCTGCCCACGTTGCCAACCACCACGCTTGCTATCTTCGGCTCCGATTATATCGCGCTTGAACTGGCGACGCTGTTTGCTCGCCTGGGAGTGCAGGTCAAGCTCTACGTTCCTGGTGAGCAACTGCTAGCGCATGTCGACGCCGCCGCGCTGCGTCTCGTGCAGGCTGGATTGCGCCGCCTGGGAGTGCAGGTGCAACTACACAGCACCGTCTCCGCGATCAGCGAGCGACCTCTGGTGATTGCTAACGGCGTGTGTCCCAATACCTCTGCATTACATCTCGATGCCGCTGGTGTGCAGCTTGACGAACGGTTGGCTATCCAGGTGGATAGCATGCAGCGCAGTAGCGTGTCCAATATTTACGCCGTTGGCGATTGCACCGCCGAACGTGCTCTGGCAACCATTGCTATGAAGCAGGCTAAAGTAGCTGCCGAGGTGATTGCTGGTCAGCGCGTGCAGTTCGCGCCCCTGGTCACGCCGTGGGTTGTGCATACCGTGCCCGAACTGGCGACTATTGGCTACAGTGCTGAAGAGGCACAACGCGCTGGTTACATGGTGGTGCAGGGTCGTTTTCCCCTGGCGGCCAATGGTCGCGCCCTGACGCTGGCTGCCGATAGCGGTGTGGCGCTTATCGTGGCAAATGCTGAGGATGGGGTGCTGCTGGGGGGTACGCTGGTGGGGCCGCAGGCGGGGGACCTGGTTGCGCAACTGGCCCTGGCTATCGAGATGGGGGCGACGCTAACCGACCTATCCGAAATCCTCTATGCCCACCCCAGTTTGAGCGAACAGCTCCTCGAAGGTGCTGAGCACGCGCTCGGCCACGCCATTCACGTGCTTGAGAGAAAAAGCAGAAACTGATGTAGGGACCGATTGATCGTGTCCATCGTGCTCACCCGACCAACCAATCAGACGTCCCGAAACGTTGCAGATACGATGTTTGTGGCCAATAGCGGGTGAACCCAGGATATGTGTAAAATCCTATCAGAAGCGAGATCCCGGTGATAGCATGGTATACCTATTCTGACGCCGTATCACCCAGAACTGACACAAGCAAGAACAGGCCGTTCTTAGAACACGAACAGTCTGTCCTTGCTTGTGTGATATGGTCTTTTCCTTTTTCACCAAGCAGGTGCTTTATACTAAGGTCGTCCCACCATCCACAATGACCACCTGACCGGTGCTAAATCCTTCGCACATCAGATAGAGGTAGGCTTGCGCCAGGTCGTGCGGCTCCCGCGCACGTCCAACCGGCAGTGTCTGTCCGATACGCCGAGACATCGCTGCACGATCTTCCTCCGACATGCTTCCCCACATCTCGGTTATGACGGGTCCAGGACAGACCGCATTGATACGGATGGGGGCCAACTCAACGGCCAGAGCACGCGTCAGTGCCTCGACGGCACCACAGATGCTGCCCCAACCGTCCCACTTTGCGCGGACGCTGGCCGATAACGCCAGAGGTCAGCACGATGGAGCCACCCGGTCTGATCTGACTGCTCCCATATTTCGCAGCCATGAATGCGCCCCAGAAGCGGAGATCGAAGACGTGCCGTGCTTGCTCCACATTGGTTTCGCTCAACTCGCTCATCTGCAACATATCACCCGCCGTGAACACCAGGTGATCAAATGCCCCAAGGTGATTGAAGAAGTCGTGAACGTGCTCCTCGTTCGAGAGATCAATCGCATAGCCCTCAGTCCCTTTGGGAAGGCGCGCAACGGTACGGTCAACGCTCTCGCGTCTGCTTGAAGCAACAACAATGGCTGCGCCCTCTCTCGCAGCCATTGCAGCGGTCGCGAAACCCATACCCGACGTTCCTCCAAGCACAACTATTCTTTTCCCGTGCAACGTCATGGGATATGCTGTCTGCGTTTCCATAGAAGCTCCTTTTCTGCTTCCTTTTTCATGCATCCGACAGTTGCTTCATAGAAAACGGTCGACGATATTTGGACCATGCGGATCATGCCTTGAAGTAGTGATCCTGGTCGAGATCCGCCAGAAGAGCGGGTTGCACGGGATGCCACCCCAGCCGCTCGCGGGTCAGCGCGCTCGATGCCGGGCAGTCCATTGAGAAGAAGAGTCCGAGCCAGCCGAAGTGGTCGCCAGCTTCCTCGGCAGGCAGAGAAACGACCGGAACGCCCAGGTGGCGCCCGATGACGCCTGCGATCTCGCATACCGGCACCCCTTCGTCTGCGACCGCGTGAAATCGTGAGCCAGCTTTCGCGCTTTCCAGCGCCAACCGGAACAGATGAGCCGCATCTTTTCGATGCACGGCGGGCCAGCGATTCGATCCGTCGCCCGGGTACGCCGACACGTCCTTCGTGCGAGCAATGCTGACGAGGGCCGGGACAAAACCGTGGTCGCCCTCGCCATGCACCGACAGTGGAAGCCGCACGACCGATACGCGCACATCGCGCGCGGAAAGCTCCAACGCCACTTCTGGATTACGGGGGACACGAACCGCCGCAGCCGAACTGGTATCCAGCGTGTCCTCCTCCGTCAAAAGACGACCTGGCGATACAAGACCAGTCCCGGAGGTCACGACAAACGGGCGACCAGACCCGGCAAGTACCGTGCCAATCGCCTCGATGGCGCGCTGCTCCGCTTGACCTGCCTCCGCAAAAGCGGAGGGGCCGCGTCTGACGGCCTCGTTCATGAAGGCGGCATGAATCACACCATCCGATGCCGCCGCTCCGCTGCGCAGGCTGTCAAGATCATTAAGCGAGCCACGATGCACCTCCGCGCCAGCAGAGGCGAGTATTGCTTCGGCTGCATCCGAGCGAGCGAGACCGAGGACCTGATGCCCCGCCGACAGCAACTCGCGGACGATGACGGAGCCGATAAAACCGGTCGCGCCGGTAACGAAAACTCTCATAGCAAATTCCTCCATGTATTAGTATTACAACGAGACTTTACCAGCGCAGCCCCTGCAACTGGGCCAGAAGTCGCTTGCGATGGGAGCAATAGGCGGCGTAGTTGTGGCGCTGCTGATAAGAGATCAACGCCAAGGCTGCAGGCAGATCCCGCACGGGTTGGGGCAAGGCGACCCGCAAGAGCAGGCACACCTGAGCAATGCTAAGTGGAAGGGAGAGGTGCGAGTCCAAGCTGGGCACCTCATCAGGTGTGGGCAAAGGATACGTGGTCGTTGGGCGCAAGACCCCCCTCTCTCTGGTTCAGGCGCTGTTGCCATCGGACCAGAAAATGATGAGCCAAGATGACGAGCGTCATGTGATGGTGCCACCCGCGCCAGAACCGCAACTCGTAGTGGTCCATGCCCAGTTCCCCTTTGCATTCGGCAAAACAGGTCTCGATCGGCCAGCGCATCCCGCTCACCCGTACAAAGGTGGCGAGCGGTGTCTCCAGTGGAGCGTTGCTCAAATAAAATTTCCATTCTGGCTCTTCTGCAGAACCGCTGACTTTGCGTCGGATCACCACCCAGACCTCCGGGCCTGGCAGCCGGTCAAGCGGCAGGATAGCGCGCAGCACGAGAAAATCGGCGACCAGCGGACCTTTGTGCCCCTCCAACAAACGAAAGCGCTGCCAACAAGATGCAGGCCACTGCTTGGCCAGATCCTCTAAAGGCACTTTCGCCGGACTGCTGGGATGCAGCCGCTCTCGTCGAGGCGCTGGCCCCTTGCGTGAGGGGACTTGCGGGTGAACCCAACTGCTTGGACGCGCTCGCTCTGTTTGTCCATCCATTTCGAGCAGGGGCCAGACTTTGGTATCGCGCGGCACCTCGGACAGATACCATAACCCCGTCGCGTCCAGGCGCTGCAAGAATGCAGGAGCGTCGCCATATCCTTCGTCGCAGGCAACCCAACGCGCTCTGATCCGACCGGAGGTCATGATCTTCTCTACCAACTCGGCTGCCAGTTCATGTTTGGTCTGAAAGGGGATCTCGTCAGGAATCAGGCAGTCCTGCCACAGGGTCCGATGATCCTCGGCAAACCAGGACTCAGGCAGGTAAAGACGACGGTCGAGCAACGTCGCTCCCTTGCGGCTCGCATAACCCAGAAAGACTCCGGCTTGGCAATTGTCCTTTTTGCCCGTGTGCCCACACCATTGCGGCGCCACTCCCGCTGAGTGATCTCCGTGTTTGGGAAAATCCGAGCCATCCACGATGAGTACCCCATCCTCCTCGCCCAGCGTCTCGTTCACCAGGCGCTGATGCTCAGCCAGGATCGCGTCATCGTCCCACTTGCCCTCCCCAATGAACTGCTGGAGGGCACGCACCTGCCGCTCTGCATGCGGTCCCACCCCCAACAGACGCAGGGCCATCGCTTCGACATTCTCGGCGTCAGCACATCCGCCGTGAGCAGGCCACGCAAGTAAACCGCCGCCCACTCGCGCTGCTCACGTCGATAGAACAATGGAGCAAAGTGCTGATGGTACACCACCAATTCTTCAGCCAGGGAAGCCATCTCTTCCGAGGCCAGATTCTGCACCGCCAGTCGGCCAGGGAGAGGCGGCTGGTCGGCGATTACATCGACCATGAGTGCCATCGGGTTCCACCTCCAGGAGCAGACTTCCTTTCAGTATACCCCAAAAAGTCTCGTTGTAATACTAGATGTGCAACGGAACCAGTGGCCCGAAACCCTGATGACATCCTCCTGGTTGATTGTTGTGGTGTCTTCCTGAACAGGAAATGTTTCGCAACGTAGCATCCCAGAGTGCTTCAGCTGCCTTGTGCGGGTCGTCGCCACATCAGTAAGCTACGACTCCCAGGATTGATGCCTATGGTTTCGTCTCACCTAGTTCAATTGGTGCTGAAAGAAGGAACGAGACCAAGTTGTTGGAGAATGCCAAGCTGGTCT
>DATAYF010000538.1:0-5134 GCA_036272735.1 Ktedonobacteraceae bacterium | reverse complement strand
ATAAAGGGATGTTAATGGTTTCGCGAAACCATTAACATCCCTTTATGTGTTGTGCGTTTTGTCGCGTGGATTTTATAAAAACGCAGGCTCTCGGATGCTCAGGCATGCAAGCATCAGGCTGCGATATAGCCGTTGGGTTCAGGAATGGGTATACCGAATTCTTTTGCTCTCATGAGCCAGGTTTCGATAGCGTCCTGTCCCTGTTGCACCGCTTCCTCATATGTTTTCCCGTGCGTCATACACCCTGGAAGTTCAGGGACAGTGACAACAAAGATATGATCTCAGAGTCCCATTGAATAACCATAGAGTAATGTATTTCGTGCATTGTATTCCCCTTAGTTTTCTGGGTGCCTCTCGAACTTGTTTTTCCTGATAGCTTTGTGCATCATCTCCATCATGCCCTGAGAGTGTGACCTCTACCTCTGGTGCGGATGGATGTGACCAAAAAGTGTGGCTACCTTTTCCTGCCTCCATACAAAATCGGCTTTTAACAGGTCTGCTTTCACTTGCCTGATTTTCCGTGGCATCTTTCCTCCGTGATTGCCTAAAAATATAGTACCATACTTTTATTCCAATTGGCACTACTGCTCTTTGGCGCATACATAAAGGAATGTTAATGGTTTCCGGGAACCATTAACATTCCTTTATGTACCTTATTCCCACTGCAAACGCTCTTTCAGGCTCATGTAGCGCGGGTTGCCGATCACGAGGTGATCGAGCAGTTCGATGTCCAGGGCTTGACCAGCCTTGACAAGCTGGCGCGTCACGTTGATGTCTTCGGGCGAGGGCGAAGGATCGCCGCTCGGATGGTTGTGGCATACGATCACACGAGGACAATTGCGCACCACGGCGGGACGAAACACCTCGGCCGTACGCAATACCGAGCTGTTGACCGTGCCCTTGTAGCAGCGTACACGCTCCACCACCTGGTTTTTGGTGTCGAGAATTAGTACGTGCATTTCCTCATGATCCAGGTACATCATCTCCATACGCACGAGGCTGGCGGCATCATCGGCGGTATGCACCTGGAATTTCTTGTCGGGTTGCAGCACACTCAAACGTTTGCCAAGCTCCAACGATGCCTTCAATTGCGCCGTTTTTGCCATGCCAAGCCCATACTCAAGGCTCAATTCGTGGAAACTGGCACTGACCAGGCCACCCAGACCACCATATTTGAGCAGGAGCTTGGTGGCTAATTCCATCGCGTTGTCGCGCACAGTGCCAGTGCGCAAAATGATCGCCAGCAGATCGGCGGTGGTGAGCGTCTCAGGACCGTTTTTTTGCAGACGCTCACGCGGCCGATCATCAACAGGAATATCACGAACGGTGGCATGATAGACAACCGGCTGCACATTCTGCACGCTCTGGGCGTCTTCCATACCGTTAAGCGGCTCTGCAGGCGGCGCAACAATAGACATAAGCTAGTACTTCCTTCCAACTTGACCAATATATACATTGCCATGCATTCACTATAGTATCGTTTTCCCAACAAAAATACAATAGATAGAAGAGAAGCCTAGCGGACAATACGCATTATTATGTATGGATATGGGGATATAGACCAAAATGTGTAGTGTGGTGCAGGACAAGACGCGTGACCCTGGTCTTCACCTCGGCCCCTCATATACCGATAGAAATAATTGAGCAGTTGTTAGAGACTCTGTGTACAGCAAGGCGGCATGCAAGTGTCCCTGGCGTTCTTTACAGCAACGCCTTGCTGTGCACTATTCCCTTTGGAGCAAGTCCTGTCCTATAGCTCGGGCTTGTCGCTCGTGTTCGCCCGGGCAGAAACCTCATCCGTTGGCTCCTCTTTAGGCGTGGTTTCAGCAGGATTGACGGTATGAGCAGCCTGCTCGTCAGATTGTTCATCTCCGGTGCTGCTGGACACGTCTTTTGCTTCTGCGCCCGCTACTGCCTCCGCGGGATCAGCGACGTGGGTGATGTGTTGTTCGTCATCGACATTGGCGATATCTTCACCAACCGTTTTTGTTTCCGGCTGGCCGCTTGTAGACGCTTTTTGTGGAATACCGTAGGTGATGGCAGTCTCGTTTGCGGGCACGGGTTGGGCGTAATGCCAGCGCATCACCAGGTAGCTAATGGGGATAAGCAGAATAAAGACAACCACCGAGGTCCACTGTGCCTGCTTCAAAATGAACGTTCCCAGGAAGTTGACGACGACATTGGAACGTACAAAGAAGACCAGGAATTGCGTGATCGTGTAGCCGAACAGATAGACAAGCGCGAGGATGCCGGGACGCTGCACGCGCCGGGCCAGGTAGAGAAGGACGCCCAGCATCACCAGGTTACAAAAAATCTCGTAGACAGCGGCGGGCTGCACGGGAACGTTACAGATGGGTGAGCCAGGCAGACAGGCCCAGCTATTGGGATTGACGTATACGGTCGCCCAGGGAAGATTGCTGGGGTAGCCAACAATATCACCGTTCACGATGTTGCCGAAGCGCCCGAAAATCTGCCCCACCGCGCCAAAAAGCACAGCCGCATCGATCAGCACCAGCGGATTAACCCGCTCCGCGCGAGCACGCCAGAAGAGGGTCGCGATAATCAGGAAGATAGCCCCAAAGAAGGCCATACCGCCCTCCCACGTCGCGAGAATGCGCCAGGGCTGTAAAATGTAATCTTGCACCAGGTCTGGCTGCTGGACCACAAAGTAGAGACGCCCACCGATCAAGCCAGCGGCAATACACCACCAGAGCAAGCGATACAGCAGGTCCTCGCTAATACCCTTGCGGGCCATATAGCCCCGAATTGCCAGCAGACCGATGATAATGCCGACCACATACATCAAGCCATACCAGCGCACCGCCAGTGGCCCAATAGAGAAGATGACGGGATTGATATTCAGATAAATGGGGGGTCCGATACGCAGCCAACCCAGGTTGACCAGGTCCGCGAGGGGAAGAAGGCCCATAGATAACTCCTCAATCAAAGATATACGACTGTTCTTTCTGCCTATAATAGTACCATTGTGTTGGATCGTCAATGGATCTAATGCTGTGGCTAGTTTGCGTCGCTATGTTGCATTTTTGACACCTGAATTGACACCCGTTGGCAATGAATAACAAGAAAGCACCTGGACGGCTCTTTTATCCAGGTGCTTCTATTTTGCAACGACAAGTCAGATTAAGGACTTTTGGGTAAGGGCTTGTTAAAAAATGACTTCTGTCTCATGGATGTACATTACGACATGGTATGTCGTAGTTTTGATTTTCTTTGGTCGACGGAGAACAAGTGATCGTGCCTCGATCTCACCAGCTTTTCCTCTCTATAACAACGAAAGAGAGCCGAGACTACGACACACCATGTTGTAATGTACACCCTAGCGGACGAAAAGCTCGTCAAAACAGGGCTTTTCATCTGCTCAGGTTCCAGCGTTCAAGAGGAGATCGAGTAGAAAACAGAGATGTTGGATAATGCTCTTTTTAACTGTTATCACTCTGTCCTATTTTGGATTGTATCTCGGTACTGGCTCTGTAACGACAAGTTACTAACAGTTCAAACCTGGATTACATCTATTTTCAAAAGTCTTGTCTTTGTTACCATGCCTGCGCTTTCCAAAGTTCTTTTAGAGGCTTCGTTATAATACCAGCATCCGCTTACAGGTTTTATACCGTGCCTTTCACACCATTTTCTTAATTGTAATATGATGGTTCTCCCAACCCCTTGCTTTCTGTATGCTTCGTTGGTAAACATGCCTATGCTCGCCAATCCTTCTAATAACCTGGATTTTTTAGCAACTCCGATTCCAAGCAGAACAGCCCCTCTATAATAGGTGAAGATCTCTTCATTCGCAATCCGCCGCTCATATTGGTCGAGAAAATCTCCGCAAATTTGTTGTATTTGCTGGAGATCATCCTGATGAGCAGGGCGGAATATCTCAACCCCCAAGACATCGCTCACCGGTATGTCTGTTTGACTATCTTGGAAAAAGTAAGCTTGTTTGTTAATCGTAAAGTCCTTATCTATCGCCAAGCTGAGAAGTAGTTCATCGCAGGTCGGAACGAAAAGGGACTTCACAGCATGACGTTCAAGCACCTGGCAAAACAGTTTCTGCAAGTGCATTTGATAGGAGCGACGGATGTAAAATTGAGTGAGAAGCTGGCCATTATGAATTGCATAATAGCCGACTTCTTTCATTTCATCTTGAATCGTAAAAAAAGTCGAGGCGAGAATATGTTTCTCTAAGAAGGAATCAAAAGGTGAAGTCAGTCCCTGTAAGTATTCTTTCATCAGAGGTTGAATTTCATCGATCAGACATTCTTTCGTTATCATTACAAACCACCCTTTCATGATAAATACAAACTCCTATAGAATACTACTAAATCAGGGTGTCAGGCCATGGTCTTCGGCTATTGTAGAGGTATGACCGTGCAGCAAGGCATCACTCCAGGAGCGGATAAAGCTTTTCAACCAAACCCGTTAATGAGCTTGTATCACCTAAATTGAGGATGAGCCTGTTTTTTTCATTTACCATGACTTCTTGATCACCTTTATCTGTACTTATTAGGGTGAGAGGATTTGAACTTCTGACAGGGGTATTTTGGGTTGGCTTGGGATGCTCTTTCGTGGCTTCCCAAGCGCCTTCATGTTTTGGAATTGTCCAATGATGTCTCGTTTTTTCTACCTGTGTCAAACGGTTTTGCTCCCAGTTTTGAGAGTGTTGGCGAATTAGTTTTCTATGCTCATTATTGGAACATATCAGTATCTGCATTTGCTCGAAATGGCAATTCGCCAACGCTATCAGAACTGATAGCAAAACGTCTTGCTACCTTTTCGGCTTATTCCGGATGGCTGCTCAAACATAAATATCAAGGAGCACGTGGCTTCTCATCTCAGGCATACAACTGGGAGAAGAGGGCCTTTGTTGAGAGTGCATACCCACGAAAAAACAGTGAGGTAAACTGAAGCAGAATCTATGAGTCTTCCTTTTCAAGCGACAGCGGCAAGCCATCATCGCTACCACATCGCGCAGCAATTAGTCCTACAGTTGTAGATAACCGGCGATCGTTCTTGGGCGGATGTCCTGGCCAATTTACGTAAAGGCGTGATCGATGCGGCCCCAGCATAACCGGGCACGACTGGGTTGCACGAGAGAGAGGCGGGTTGCCTCCCTGGT
>DATAYF010000537.1:0-12077 GCA_036272735.1 Ktedonobacteraceae bacterium | reverse complement strand
CAGCGGCGTGGTACTGAAAATTACCACGCCGCTGCTCTTTGTTTGCTTGTCACGAAGGTGACGAGCGGGCATTATTGGGGCATGTATACCTGTGTTACCAACTGTACCATATCCATTGAAAGACCCTGCGCCGTTTGCACCGAATTGGTGTTGCTTACCGGAGCAGTAGAGGCTGGCTGACTACCAGCATTATAGCTGTTGGTAGTCGTAGGCGTTTGCCCCTGGGTATTACCATTGGTAGCGGGCGTCGTAGGCGTCGTAGGCGTAGCGCTGCTATTGTTGGTAGCAGCAGGAGCCGTAGGCGTGGTGCCACCATTGTTGGTAGGCGTGGCAGGCGTGGTGCTGCCATTGTTGGTAGCAGGAGCCGTAGGAGTCTTACCGGCATTGTTGGCAGGAGCCGTAGGAGTCGTACCAGCATTGTTGTTGGTAGTATTCCCATTGGTAGTCGTGCCGCCATTATTGTTCGTGGGAGTCGTACCATTGTTGTTGGTAGTGGTGCCACCATTATTGTTGCTGGTGTTTCTCCAGAACGCATTGATGGTAACGCCATTGCCATTGGTCTGCAGCCTGATCGGGCTTCTCATATTGCACTTGAGGTTCATCAGGCTCATGTTAAAGCGCGTTGCCAGGAAGGTAAACAGACTGTTCGCCATGGCTGGCATGGGCGAAGTAAAGTTCTGGGTCATCTGACTATCTTTGAAGATACGGCTCGGGCCAATCGCCATCAGGTTAGAGCAATACTGGAACCCGTTGGCTTGCTGAAAGCTAGCGGCAGGCGTTTGATTGGAACCAGCACGATAGGCGTTGACTTTAGTCAGGTTCTGGTTGTTGTTGACAAGTACCATGGGATCATTAGCTGGAACGAGTGCAACCGGGGCAGCTTGATTCGCGGCTGCTTGCAGTTCATCGAGCGGCAGAGCGGGAACCATATGCCCAGGATTTGCCAGGTCGGGCGCTGTCCAGGGTGTGCAACCCAGTGCCGGGTCGATAAAGGCATCGAGCAGGCCATTGTCGCTGGCATTGGTCAATGTAAAAGCATTTGGTATCTGCGCCATGTTTGCCGCCGTTGCCTGAGCTGTCTGACCACGACCGTTGAGCAGATACGCAGTGGTGGTGTTGTCACTCTGGTCCTGGTCAACAACCGAGAAGTCACGGGTCGTCGGGCAGGTCATGCCATCTTTGGCTGTGCCCAGGGCAGGTACTTTAAGCTTACCGGCTGCGATAGCCTGGTTCGCGGCCTGGAAAAAGGCGGGTGCGTTACAATAGGCGAATTGACCAAAGACGCTTCCTCTTAGGCCATTAACGCAATTACCAGCGTTCAAGCTATTTTGCGCGCCTCTGAGCGTCAGTTTGGTGCCCTGGAAACCGAACCACAGACCAACGACTGCATTGGCTGGCAGCTTGGGCGCAGTCGGCGTAACTGCTGGCTGTTTGTTTCCGTCAGTGACCAGTGGGTTATACACCGAGATCTGGCCTGTGGCCGGATCCAAAACCGCTCCCTGCACAAACGCTGTCTGCATCGCATTCGCCTGATTACAAGGGCCCATACCATCATTGGCCCCGAACAATCTATAGGGCGTAGCCAGACCCTGCGCTGATAATGGATTTGGCGGCACGATGAGCGTACAATTGGGGTTCACGTTTGCCGCATGTGTGCCTGTCCGGTTCTGCGTGAAAAGATAAAAACCAGCTCCGACGACCATCAACAAGGTAACGGCAGCGCCAACGAGCATAAATGGTGAAAAGCGCCTTCGTCTTGGACGTGGTGGTCTGAAGCCAGGATTTGGTGTACTTGGTCGTATCAATGTTTGCATCACGTAATCTCCTCGTTCCAGGGCGCTTCCCTGGATTTCCTTCTTCTTGGTCTGTTTGTATGCGCTGGCTCTTGCGTGTTTATGACTTCGCAGGAGGGCATGTAGCAAATAGCCCTCAATTCCTATTCAGCGGAGTAAAAACACAGCGTTGCCATTACGCGTAGGATAATCGGTCCAGTTGCATCTAAAAACTTGCGTATTTAAATGCAAGAGAACGATTCTCTTTTGCCATCTACAGCTTTGTAGATGAGGCCGTCATAGCGATCAGGGAAGACCACAACACGCTTTATCTATCCACGACCCCAATCCCTGCGCATATCGGCCTGTATAATTAGTAGAGAGGCAGTCACAGTGTATCGCGCAACACTGTGATCTGATGTGATGTTTTTTGATACATTTTGCTATAAATATGTTTACATTTGCGATGATACCATAGCCCATCCTTGATTAAAGCATAGATTGAAGAATTTAGTATCAAAGTACCAAATTTGGGTTAAGGTCACACTTGATTGCGAGCAAGGCAAGCGTACGCTTGCTGAATATATGCCAGTCTTTGGGATATACTGTGAGTAAAGGGAGTACTTTCTCGTTACTACGTACCCGACCCCCTGAGCGCGTAGTACTAGCCATGACAGTGGCGTTGGGGGGCGGAATAAGGACTTAGTTGATCGTCCTGGTGTTTTCGTACCTGTATGCGGAACTTCTGTAGGGAATATAAAGGGTTACAGCCTCGAAAGGATGACTCATGCGAGCCCTGATCAGTACGGCTAATCATGAAGGACTCATCGAATTAGCGCAAGAACTACACAATCATACTGTGTCAATGTTCGCTACTGAAAACACACTGAAAGTGTTAGCCGCGGAAGGAATCCACGCATCTTCGGTCAGCGAACTATCGCGTTTTCCAGAAATCCTGGAAGATGAAATTAGTGCATTGCACCCCATTATTATTGGCGGCATCGTGGCCCGGCGCGACCTGCCACGCCATATCGAAGAGATGAGCGTTCATGGCATCGATCCTATTGACCTGGTGATTGTCAACCTCTATCCCTTCGCGGCGCTGGCCCATCATCCCGATACCACACCAGATGAGGTTTTGGCACGCGTTGACGTTGGCGGCATTGCCCTCATCAGAGCGGCGGCTAAAAACTTCCGTGACGTGATCGTTCTGACGCGACCGGAAGATTACGCTTCGGTGATGCAGGAATGGAGTGAGCAAGGTGAGGTCAGTCTGGAAACACGCCGCCGCCTCGCCATTACCGCCTTTCAATATACCGCCACGTACGATACCGCCATCGCTGAGTATTTGCGTATGGCTGAGAGCGAATGCTTCCCATCCGAACTCACCCTCCCACTCGAACGCCTACAGACGCTACGTTACGGCGAAAATCCACATCAGCAGGCCGCGTTCTACCGCTGGTCCGGCTATAGCAACTCTATTGGCTTGCCGACCGTCGCCGGAGCCCAGTTCTTGCATGGCAAACATCTCTCGTTCAATAATTTACTCGACCTGGACGTGGCGCTGGGAACCGTCCAATGCTTCACTGCTCCAACGGTTGCTATTATCAAACATACTAATCCCTGCGGATTGGCCTGTGACGATGTGCTGCTGGAAGCGTACAAGAAAGCGCATGCGTGCGACCCGATTGCCTCGAATAGCGGCGTGATTGGCAGCAATCGGCCAATTAACGAGGTGACCGCTCACGAGATGAGCCAGTTGTCCTATGAAGCCATCATTGCGCCGGAGTTCAGTCCTGAAGCGGTCTCGCTTTTGCGCAAGCGACCACAGATACGCCTGCTGGCAACCAATTGTGCGATTGAACCACGCGCCATCAGTTCGCAGGCGCTGCACCATGCGCACCCAGAAGTACGCTCCATCAGTGGTGGTTTGCTCCTACAGACGCCCGACATCGTGGGGGAGCGCGAGTCGGAGTACAGCGTTGTTTCTGAACGCGAACCCACGCTTGATGAGGTGACAAATCTTATGTTTGCCTGGAAAGCCGTGCGGCGTGTGAAATCAAATGCCGTCGTGCTGGCTCGTAAACTGATGCTCGTCGGTATCGGCGCGGGGCAGATGAGCCGCGTCTCCAGCGTACAACTTGCGGTCGAAAAAGCGGCCTCACGGGCACGAGGAACGGTGTTGGCCTCTGACGCGGCCTTTCCGTTTGCGGACGCCGTTGAAGCAGCCGCCAGGGCGGGCATTACCGCTATTATTCAACCAGGAGGTTCGGAACGCGACGAGGATGTCATACGTGAAGCCAACCACTACGCCATTGCGCTGATCTTCACAGGGAAACGTCATTATCGACACTGAGTGGCGTGGCTGTTTGGGGATAGGGGCGCAGAGCAGAAGAGCAGGAACAGAGAGAGAGGGGACATTGAGAGATGCCATCCCCTCTCGCGCGCGCTTGTTTTAGGCTGTGGTAATGATATCGTCGGCGAAAAAACGTACCCATAGCACGCAGACGGCCAATCCAGCAACCAAGGTGAAGAAGCCAATGGTACCAGAGCTGGTATTATTGGGATCTTTGAACGGGTAGAAAATGATGATGGCAAGCCAGATAACCGTGAGTATTGCCGTCCAACTCAGCTTATTCGTTTCGGCGCTTGACTTATAGATAATGTGATAGAAAACAATCACAAGGATACCGATGACCGCGAGGATCGGCAGGAGTGGCGTCAGGTTGGTACCACTTCCGTCCCAGTCGATAACGAGCGATGACTTGATAAATAGGAACATGCATACAAACAAGACTGCAAGTATGACGCCGCCTATTACCTTGCGCATCTCTACAGGGCTTTTCACAATACGGACTCCTTTCGAGGAGGTTTTTTTATACAGCATCGATACGTCTGTACGCAGGCATAGGTTTTCCTGCTGGTATCCGTATTGTAGTCCTAATGCCAAAAGAAAGCAAGGTAGTACCTTTGCGGCTCGCTGGTGAAGCATGTTATAGTATTTTTTAGAGGTCCATCATTTTATGAATGCTGTGTTGAAAGAAAAAGATGCTAGGAGTGTGCTATGGGTTTCGCAAAAAAGCTGTTCAACACCGGTCTGTTGATCGGTGGCACGCTGGGAGCCTTGGCGGTCTATAATAAAATTACTGAAGCGCTCGCGGGTGAATTGAATACGGTTTTAAGCGGGGAAGAGCGCCGCTATCCCTGGAAATATGGCGATATGTTCTACGAAGTCAAGGGGGCGCGTGACGCTAAGCCGCTACTGCTCGTGCATGGTTTTGGCCCTGGAGCATCATCCTATGAGTGGCGCAAAAATATCGATGTGCTTGCTGAACACTATCGCGTCTACGCCGTAGATCTGCTCGGCTTTGGTCTCTCTGACCGTCAGGACATCGATTATGATGCTGAGCTATATACCGACCTGCTCAATGATTTTCTGCGTGAAGTGGTCGAGCAGCCTGCTATCGTTGTTGCTCATGGTCTCTCCTGTGGCTATATCATCGCCTGTGCTTTCCGTCGTCCACAATTATTTGAGCGGGTCGTATTGGTTTCTCCTGACCCCGAACTGCTTCAGGAACACTTCCCCACGCCCGCTAGTGCGGCGCTCAAGCTGCTGTTGCGCACGCCAATAGTGGGCGAGTTTATCTATAATATGCTCACGTCACGCCAGGCCATTCGCAACTACTACGACAAAGAGGGATACCATAACCTCGGTTTGTTGACCGATGAACTGGTCGAATACATCTCTACCAACGCCCATCAGCCGGAGAGTCGTTACGCCGCTGCCGCCCACGTCAGCAATCATCTGACCATGGACGTGCGGGAGCCGTTCGCACGCTTGCAGGTGCCCACCATCGCAATCTGGGGCCGCGAGGGGGTGTTAACGCCAACCGAGGTAGCGGCCGAGTTCAAGCGTGTCAATCCGCTCGTGGATGTGCGTATCTTCGATAAGGCCAGGTACCATGTACAGGAGGAGCAGGCCATCCAGTTCAATAACCTGCTACGCGAATTTGCCAACGTGAACACAAACTCGTCGGCGCGAAGATAAGGATCCGATTCAGCACGATGGCAGGTGAGATCGATGCACGTGTGGAGTGTGCCGAGCTTGCCTCCCTCTCTACATCCAGGAGAGGCAGGGGCCAGTTCCGTTGCCGTCTCGCGAAAGATTTCGATCATCTCCTGGGCCAGGCCATCATGGTCAACGAAAAGCTGACGGAACGGCGTGTCCGTGAAGAGAAGCCAGAGAAGATTGCGCTCCCGATCCGGCATCATGGGATCACTCGATTGAACGGGGCAAAACATCCTCTAAGCGACAAATGCACTCTTCAGGCGGCCTTATCTGAATGGGTAAAAGAACTCTGATGGGTTCAGACGAACTCCAGAGGGCCGTTTTTCTCTCTTCTTGTGAGCCTTAGCGGCTATCAGAACCCATTTTACTGCCTGAGAGGATGTTTTGCCCCGTTTAATCGAAGTGACCCCCCAGATGTTACTTTTTCATTACCTAAAATTCGGCTTTGCGGAGGACACCTCGCCGTAACATGCTTGACGTATGCGGTCAGTCCAAAGTGAGCAAAAAGCGCCTGGAGGCTTGCAAATGGGGAAAAATCTGGGTACGATTGATGCATCAGCCCATTTCATCGTGTTGGAGGGAGCACGGTGCCCAAACGCAAGCGGGTTCAACGAGAGCATATTGAGGATTGGCAAACCATCCAGCAGTACACGCTCTGGCCGGAGCAAACTGCATATGAGTTATTGCGCCCTGTCGTCCTTTTCGGTGATCCAGCTACGAAACGAGCAGAAGAGACAGGCGAGCCACGCCCTACCCTGGAGCGCAAAGCCGATGCTTTTGACGAGCAGAGCATGGTCAGCCTGTTTGCATCCAGACCACGCAAACAGCCACAGGAGACAGCGCGGAGCCTGCCACCAGATATGCGGCAATTGATTGTTGACTTGCGCGTTGAATTACCGACCATGTCCTTGCGCGAAATCGCGGAGATCTGTGAAGCTCGTTTTCATCTCCATATCAGTCTTTGTAGCACTTTCTTTCTGGTTGGGATGCCCTTTCCCCGTGGTGATCAAAGGCAATAAACTCCCCTGCACATGGCGGGTCCATCCAGTTGAACAGACGTCATAACACTCAAATTGGGGAACTAAACCCTCGTGAGTGAAGATGAGTTGCGTTTTGTTCCCCTGTTGAGAGATTTCAAAACGAACTTTTGTGCTCGTCCACGCGCTTTTGTCTTTCACAAAATGAAGAGAGGCATCCGTGGCAAGCCAGACGACTTTTTCGTCAGGAATAACTTCTATTACTTTCATTTTGCTATAATCGACGTCTTTGACCTGATATACAAAATCACCATTGAGTTTGTCCGTACTGCCTTCAATGTCTCCCCCCGTCCACCATGCGCCAATGGTGTTGATGGCATTGAAGACTTCTCTCGGAGTTTGGTCGACCAAAAAGGTCGTGGTGAAACTTTGCTTATCCATGGTTTGGGTCATGTTCATCAACCCTTTCCTTCTGTGATGCCATGATGGCATGCTCTTCTTCCGGGGTGGATGGTGTGCGCGGCTCATCGAGTAGATAGCTCCGCAAAGCAGCCAGACGATGATCCCATTGTGCTTCAATGGCCCCAATCCAGGTCGCGACGGACTGTAAAGCCTCTGGATGTGGCATATACCGTCGTTCTCGACCCGACTCGTGGACTGCCACGAGGCCGGCCTCAGCCAGAATCGTCAGGTGCTTGGTCACTGCCTGGCGTGTGATTGGTAACTGTGCAGCAAAGCTCGTTGCTGTCCCAGACCACTCGTTGCAGAGCTGTTCGAACAACAAACGGCGCGTTGGATCTGCGAGGGCCGCAAAGACCAGGTGCGTCTGTGAATCTGTCATCGCATTTTCCCCTCTCCTGTTTGCGATCCTGAAAACGCCACACCCAGGAGAAAACGCAAACGGTGGATGCCTGCTTCGGCTATGTTGCTGAAATGGTGCTCTCAAGGTACACACGCAGCTTGGGCAGTTCGCTCTGCCACCCTCCCAGATTATCCTGGTGAGATTGCGCCTGAAAGGCGTCTGGGAGAGAGGCAAAGCCAGACTCGACAAGCGTCAAGCGCGTCCCCTCCGCAACCTCCTCAAGTGTAAACGTCACCAGCGTCCAAGCAGTTGGAGGGAGCTTGAGTTCGGGATGACCAAGGGCGTGCGAAGCCCAACGGAAGGCAAAACAATGGAGCGGCTCAATCGTTTCAATCACGGCGGGATACGGAGAAAGCTCGTTCTCCCAGGTGAAATTGATCTTGCCACCCACACGAAAATCGATATCCCTTACAATGTCGAACCATTGCGAAAATTGTTCCGGCTTCGTAATGGCGTCCCAGACGCGTTCGCGCGAGACGGGCAGCATTTCAATTCGTTCAATACAATCAGGAATCGTCAAGGTGTTTCCTCCTTGTAAATTACTCCACTTTTCCAAACTTTTTAACAGGCAACTATCCGGTTGCGTATGGATAGTATACCCCAAAAACACATTTACGCAACCCTGAGGTTGCGCGTTTTCAGAATGTGTCAGAAACATGCGCAAGATAGGAGAAGTGGAACACTTTACGCTCCTGCCAGACGAGTTAAACGCTTGCCGTTCTGATGAGAAACTCGTGCCTGATCGCGCGGTTGGTCGCATCACCTGGGAAAGCTTTCTGCGACAGCGGGCATAGAAGCTCACGCGGTGCATCCGCTCAGTACAATTAAGCAACCAATACAGGAGAAAACTTGCTTTGGCCTGCTATGTATTCACTTAGAGGGTAACGATGCCGCGTTGGGCTGCTATCGATACTGCTTCGGTACGATTGGTAGCGCCAAGCTTGCCCATGATCGAGCCAACGTGAAATTTGGCCGTGCGCTCGCTAATAACAAGTTGTGCGGCAATCTCTTTATTGGGCATACCCTGCGTCAACAGGTGCAACACTTCCAGTTCGCGTTCGGTCAAACCTTCGATCAGGGGACGCGAGGGCATAGCTTTGCCTGGCTGTTGCTCGAAGTGGTGCAAAAGCTTGGAGGCGATGACGGGTTGCAAGAGTGAGCCGCCCTGCATCGTGACGCGGATGGCCTTAAAAATCTCGTCGCGTGGTGCGTCTTTGAGCAGGTACCCATTAGCGCCCGCTTGAATGGCGTGGATAATGCGCTCATCGTCGTCGAAGGCGGTAAAGACGATGATGCGTGGTATGTGCGTCTGTTTGTGCAAGCGACGAATCGTTTCCACGCCATCCAGTATCGGCATTTCCAGGTCGAGTAAAAGCACGTCGGGATTGAGTTGTGGTGTAGCCTGTACCACCTCTTCCCCGTTGGCACATTCCGCTATCACCTCAAAATCCGGGTCGATTTCTAGGAGCGTGCGTAAACCTTCGCGCACGATGGGATGGTCATCGGCCAGCAAAATGCGCACCATGCTTTCAGCCTTTCTGTCTGTAGATACTACTGCTCCGCAACCCTGAGCGCGCAGCACTCGTAGCGCTAGCCACGGCAGTGGCGTTGGGTTGCGGAATAAGGGCTTTACTACTGCTCCGCAACCCTGAGCGCGCAGCACTCGTAGCGCTAGCCACGGCAGTGGCGTTGGGTTGCGGAATAAGGGCTTTAGTAAGGAACGACGACATCAATGCACGTTCCTGCTCCTGATTCGCTTTGGATACATATCGTGCCGCTGAGTAGCTTCGCACGCTCATTGATGCCCGCCAGCCCAAAATGTCCTTGCTGGAGGCTGCTTTGAGCAGCTTCGGGTGCAAAACCGTTGCCGTCATCCTGAATCGTCAGGTGTACCTGCTCTTCGTTGGCTTGCAGGTCGAGAGTAATATACGCCGCCTGGGCATGCTTGTAAGCGTTCTCCAGCGCTTCCTGAGCGATGCGATAAAGTCCAACCTCGACGCGCGCGGGTAACGTGGGAAAGTCCGTTGTTGGTTGCACGCGTAGTTGTACCAGCGCCTGACCCTCGCTCTTGCTGTACTCCTCACCATTACTGCTGCTGACTAGTGCCGCCAGGGCTTCGGGCAGAGTACGATCCTGTAGGGGGGCCGCGCGCAGGTCCATGACTGAGCGTCGTGCCTCTTCCAGATTGCCCCGCGCCAGGCTGAGTGCCCGTTGAATGGCCGTACGGGCACGTTGAGGCCGTGAGTCCGCTAGAGCATCAGCCGTTTCCAATTGGAGGGTAATCGCTGCCAGTCCTTGCGCTAACGTGTCGTGAATTTCGCGAGCCAGCCGGTTGCGCTCCTCGATAGTTGCCAGGCGTGTTGCCGCGCGTGTATGCTCGGCGGAAAGGCGGGCGCGCTGTATTGCCAGCCCAATCTGGTCACTGATGATGTGCAAGAGTTGTAACTCTTCTGCTTTGAGTTCGCGCCAATCCTCGCTGGCAACGTTCAGTACACCCAGCCGCGTATCGCCCACGTAAATGGGCACACTGGCATGAAAGCGCAGTCCGAGGGCGCTGGGGTCGCTATCGCGTTCCGCGTTTTTCAAACGACTACAGCGCAGCACATTGACGTTCGATGCACCTTCCGAATTGCCACACAGGAACGTGTCAAGGCAGAGGCATGAACCGGTCATGCGTTCTGGATGGTTGGCGAGATAGGGCGGTAGAGCCTGGAAGGCTGCTACATATGGATTGCCCTCTTCATTCAACAACCAGACCCAGCCGGTTTGCAATCCGAGCAGGTCGGTGACGCGCTTCAGTACCTCGTGCAGCGCCTCGTGCACATCCACCTGGTGATTTAAATATCCGGCGATATCATACAGAACCGCCAGGTCGCGGTTCTGGTTAAGTAATGAAGATGTTGCCTGTGGTTGCTCTTCCATATACTGCTTGCTTACTGAAATGCATGATTTCGATGAACGATTGAATAGACGGACAGACATACTTAGCAGTATATCATAATCATGAAGGGAAAAGCGGGGGCAAGGATGCGGTCGCATTCTTGCCCCCGCTTTTCCCTTCATGATGAACACTATTTTAAAAACTCACGGGTAGCTCATTCAGGCCGTGTACAAGCGTGCCAGGACGCCAGGTCAGGGCACGCGGGTCGGTATTCAGGTGCAGGTTGGGGAAACGGCGAAAAAGTGTACTGATGGCGATCTGGCCTTCGAGGCGGGCCAGCGGCGCACCCAGGCAATAATGAATGCCCTTGCCGAAGGCGAGATGCTGGTTCTCTTTGCGCGTGATATCCAGGTCTTCGCCATCCGCAAACTGCTGCCCGTCGTGGTTGGCGGAAGAGAGTCCGATGATGACGGCATCGCCACGTTTAATCATGGTGCCTTTGTAGTTGACATCTTCGCTGGCCCAACGACCGGTGGCCGTGTAGAGCGGGCCATTATAACGGAGCAACTCTTCGACGGCTGACCTGATCAGGTCGGGCTGCTGTTGCAATTTTTCGATCTGCCTGGGATGTAGCAGCAGCGCGAGCATGCCGTTACCCAGCAGGTTAACCGTTGTCTCGTGACCGGCCACCAGTAGCAGGAAGATCATGGAGATGAGTTCGTTTTGGGCAAGCTTATCACCCGCCTCCTCGGCCAGCAGGAGCTTGCTGACCAGGTCATCCTGTGGATGCTGGCGGCGTTGCTCGATGTAGCCAAAAAGATATTGTGCAAAGGCCATCATGTCCGGAATGATCTGCTCAAAGTTTTCCTGGCTGCCGAAGCTATTGATGATCATGTTCGACCAGGTACGGAACTGCTGGCGATCCGCGTCAGGAATACCGAGCATCTCCGAAATAACCGTCATGGGCAAGGGAAAGGCGAAATCACTGATCAGGTCCATTTCGCCGTGCTCCTGCACAGCGTCCAACAACGCATCGGTAATCTCTTGAATGCGTGGACGCCACTGCTCAATCATGCGTGGCGTGAAGGCTTTGCTGACCAGTCCACGCAGACGGGTATGGTCGGGGGGATCGCTCGATAGCATGTGGTTGTTGATCTGCTCCAGCGCCATCGCCAGCGGCGAATCTGGTGCTCTGCGCTCTTCTGGTGGAATGAGACTCCGTATGTGCTTGATAAAACGTGGGTCGCGCAGAATTTCTTCGGCGTCTTCGTAGCGCATAACCATCCAACCAGCGTGCTCGTCGTATTGCGCGAACTGGTACAGCGGCCCCTGCTCACGCGCCCGGGCGTAGAACTGGTATGGATTAGCCCGGTACTCGAGCGAGAATAAATCGATAGATAACGCTTCCGCCATTATATTCTCCTCTGCTTTTGTGACGTATGCTTGTATGTACGAAACTCGACGATTAGAGTTGAGACCTGTATGCTTATTGTGTGTATTGATGGGTGTGTATGGG
>DATAYF010000536.1:0-7207 GCA_036272735.1 Ktedonobacteraceae bacterium | reverse complement strand
CTGTCTCAGGAACGGATACAGCAGCCAAGTTAGCAGTTCTCTCCGAATCTCTGTCTGCAAAGTAACCACTCTTGATGCAACTTTCAAAAGAGCACACCATATCATCTCTGGGACAATTTAGTTTTCGAGAGTCCCTTATTGATCTCAACGTAAAAAGCTAAACTTCGCTAGCAACTCCCTACTGGTTCAGGATATTCGAGTTTAGTAACCTATGCTGAGATCAATAGATAGCCCAACACCTCAATCCCTTGCACCAGTGCCTCGTCGTCCTCACTGGAAAGTCTTCTCTAGGTTAAGTCTGAAGAGTTACCGCACTGGACGAAGCTAGCCAGATGGTGATATTAGTGATAGAAGTGTAGAGAATGTTGCAGCAAAACTAAAGAGCTGGCATATTTGCACAAACTGATGATTATTCATTAATTTGCTATATTGTCGGCTTAATAAGCCCGTAACAAACAAATATAAATTTCTAGGACAAATGATGGTCAACCAAGAATTGAAAAAAACGCTTTGGGCAACAGCAGACAAACTGCGTTCCAACATGGACGGAGCCGAATATAAACATATGTCCTCGGTCTCATTTTCCTAAAGCCCACGTGATGCGCAACGAGATTTTTAGCTGAACAATGAAAGCGGCGAACCGAAGGCAAGGCGAGATGCGCATGTCTTCCTCAAATGAAGGTTCATCCTACGGTGTGCCACGAGATATGTCACGAGGTCTCTGAGGAGGCGCATCCTGCTGGGAATGAGCTCCCATCTCCAGAAAAGTGTTACCCAACGCTGTTACCCACTCATCCTGGCTGTGCCACGAAGAGAAAGGCACTTGTCTCCTTCCCACATCTCGCGTATACTCATTCGGTATCACCTATTGGGTAACATGATGTTTCCGGGGGCAAAAAGGGTATGCCAGGAGTTGCAACAACTGCATTAGTTTGGATACCGGAACAAGATCACTACGAGTTCCGTGGGCAAGGGAAGGTCCCTCGCCCTCTTTCTGCTGAAGACGAAGAGCAATGGCAAGCGCTTCTGCAAGCGTGTGACTCGTGTTCTTTCCAGGGGCAGTCTGGGCACCTGACCTTACGAAAAGAAGCTCGACGACAGGGGAAAGAATACTACTGGTATGCGTATCGTCGCCAGGGACGGTCCCTGGCCAAACGCTATCTTGGTCGCACCAACACGGTCACGCTGACTCGCCTGGAAGCTGTCGCCCAGGCTCTCACTCCGCCATCCACATCCACTTCCCCCTCTCCCGTTTTACCCTTGTTGAGACCAAAATTGGCGATTCCTCAGCTCCATCCTGCTCTCGTGGCACGTGAGCGCTTGACTTCCCTCCTGGACGCGGGATTGGAGCGCAAACTCACCGTGCTTTCCGCACCAGCAGGCTCCGGGAAAACCACTCTGGTGAGCCAATGGGTGGATCGTCTGCGTGCGCGCCCGTCTCCTCTTCCCGTTGCCTGGGTGGCGCTGGATACTGGAGATACTGATCCCCAGCGCTTCTGGCGCTACGTGATCACTGCCTGTCACGTCTTTCGAGCCGGCCTGGGAGAATCTGCGCTTCGACTCCTGGGCGCGGTGTCCCCTGAACGCTTGCACGCGCAGGAAGCTGCGCTTCATGCGTTGCTGAACGACCTGGCTTCTCTCTCCCACAAAGGTGTGCTTATTCTGGAAGATATCCACCTGATCAGTGACGCGCAACTCTTGCGCGCGTTGGCAACCTTCGTCGATTACCTGCCGCCGACGCTGCATCTGGTTCTGATTGCCCGGCACACCCCGCCGCTTCCCCTGGCGCGCTGGCGCGCCCATGACGAACTGAGCGAACTCCATCTGCCAGACCTTCGCTTTACGCTGGAAGAAACCCAGGCGTTTTTTCACCAAGTCCTTCCTTTTCCTTGCTCCTTAGGGATGATCCAGCACGCAGAAAGGCGCACCGAAGGGTGGGTAACGGGACTGCGTTTGCTGACGTTAGTCCTTCAGCGGCTGGGATCTGAGAAGGAAGCAGAGCGTTTCCTGGCGGCCTTTACGGGTGGGCATCAGTTCGTCCTGGAGTATGTGGTGACCGAAGTGTTGGACCGGCAATCTGAAAGGCTCCAACAGTTTCTCCTGCAAACATGCTTGCTTGAGCGACTGACCCCTTCGCTGTGTGAGGCGGTGACGGAGCGAGAGGACTGCGCACACCTCCTGGCTATGCTTGCCCAGAGCACCGTCTTTCTCCAACCGCTGAGTGAAAACGGACGCGAGACGCGTTGGTATCGCTATCATGCGCTGTTTGCTGAAGCACTGCAACTGGAGGCTCGCTTGCGTCTGGGAGAAGAAGAACTCCGCCGCTGTGCGCATCGTGCCAGTATCTGGTACGAGCACCATGGACTGCTTGACGAAGCTGTCGAGGCTGCTTTCGCGGCGGGTGAGGCCACACGTGCGGCGACCCTGATCGAAGAACTTGCCAGCTTGCCTCACCTTTTCAACGCCGATCTGGGCAGAGAGTTTGCCACACTCTCTCGCTGGTTCAGTCATCTGCCGGAGCAGGAACTGCGACACCATCCCGCTCTCTGTTTTCTGTATGCGATTGTTTTGGGATTCAGAGACCTTTCTCCTGACAGGCGGTCACAAGAGATGCTGGAAGCCTTGCTTCAGCACGCCGAACAGATGTGGCAAGCCGAAGAAAATACCGTTCACCTGGGGGAAATCTGGGCATTTCGTGCGCTGCTCGCCACCTGGCAGGAACACCTTGCTCAGGCTGAGACGCTGGCCCAGCAAGCACTGGTCTGCCTGCCGGAGAAAGCTCCCATCTGGCGGGGCATGGCTCATGGGATTGTAGCCACCACAGCGTTGCAGCAAGGACACCTCCAGGAGGCGCGCCACCATGCGTTGCGGGGGCTGGCCTTGGGCCAACAGTTTGGCCAGTCCGCAGCCACTCGCCCTTCTCTGTTGATCCTGGGTGAGGTCAGCGTTGAGCAAGGAGCATTGCATCAAGCAACTGAACTGTATCAAAAGGTCCTGAACACGAGCGACGATGATCTGACTGACAAAAGTTCTGCGCTGAGAGGAATGGCGACGCTCTCCTACGAACGGAATGAGTTAGTCCAGGCTGAGCAAGAAGCACGAGCGGCCCTGGAGGCCGGCAAACAGGTGGTCAGCGCATCTCGCCAGGTCCATGCCTCCCTCGTGCTGGCCCGAACGCTGTCTGCCCGTGGAGAGCCTTTCCATGCTCAACAGGTCATCCATACCTTGCTGCTCCAAGAGTGGTCCCCTCTCTTGACCTGGGAAATTACCGCCTGTCTGGCCGAACTCTACTATGCCCAGCACGACCTTTCCGCAACGCAACGCTGGCTTGATACCCATGGTTCCAGGGATGAGGAGCTTCCGCTCCTCCACCAGGAACAGACGGCCTTGATTCGTGCTCGATTGCTCATGACGCAAGACCAGGGAAACCAGGCTTTGCAGCTGCTCCACTCCTGGCATGGGGTTGCGCAGGAGTGTGGGCGCAGCCGTCGTTTGCTCACCATAGAGCTTTTGATGAGTCTGGCCTACACGCGGATGAGACAACAAGAGCAAGCCGAGCGCCTTCTCCGTCAGGCGTTGGCTGAGGGTATGAAAGCCGCCTTTCTCCGCGTGTTTCTCGACGAAGGCCCTGAACTGGAGGAGTTGCTGCGTGCGCTTTGGCCAACAGTGCGGAAAGAACCATACGGTCCCTATGCACATCGTCTTCTCCTGGCCTTCGCCCGTCTCCCAGATTCATCTCCTCCACTGTCCCTCCCGCTGAGCGAGGCGCTGAGCGAGCAGGAACGACGGGTCCTTCAGTTGCTCGCTGCGGGTCTTTCCTCTCCAGAGATCGCTCGTACGCTGGTGATTTCACTCAATACCGTCAAAACCCACCTGAAACATATTTTCCACAAGCTGGATGTCCATACCCGCACCGCTGCGGTGAGCGAGGCCCGTCGTCTGGGTGTGTTGTAACCGCGCGTCCGGGAAAATCACCCTTGCAATCACTCCTGGGAGGTGAGGCGAGGTCATCCTCTCCTGCGCTATGCTGGAAGCGCCCCTGAGAGACTTCCCTCCTGGAACGCTGGGAAAGGATCAGTTGGAGCAATGAGAAACGGATGATGAATATAAGCGCAGAAAGGAAATCATGATGGCCAAACCAGTGAGTGTGATGTATATTGCGATGAACGAAGCAGTCGCGATCGTTCGGCAGCGCAATGGGGAATGGGCGGTGGACGTGCAGATGAGAGGGACCCAACCCCAATGCCTCGCCGTGGATAGTCAGCGCCCGCAGCAGGTGTACTGTGGGACCTTCGATCAAGGGCTGTGGGGAAGCTCGAACACGGGCGAGAGTTGGGAGCACGTGGGTGCAGGCATCGAACAGCCATGCGTCACTTCGGTGGCCGTGAGCCTCACCGAGCGAGCGGGCGGTTATGGGGTAGTGTACGCAGGCACAGACCCGAGCTCGCTTTACCGCTCTGAAGACGGCGGTAGCACGTGGCGGGAGCTAAGCGCGCTGCGCCATTTGCCTTCAGCCCCGACGTGGGGCTTGCCGGACCGACCAGATACGAGCCGTGTGCGCTGGATCACGCCCGATCCACTGGTGGCAGGGCGTCTCTTCGTCGCCATCGAGGCCGGTGCGCTGCTGCGGAGCCTGGATGGCGGGCAGACGTGGGAGGATCGCAAGCCGGGTGGTCCCTACGACACCCACACCCTGGTGATACACCGGCTGGCACCGAACCGGCTCTATTCAGCAGCCGGCGACGGTTTCTTGAGCCCCGGTCATGGCTTTTTCGAAAGCGAAGATGGTGGTCAGACCTGGTATCGACCGGACGAAGGGCTTGCGCATCACTACCTCTGGAGCGTGGTGGCAGATCCCGCCGATCCCGCGACGCTCGTCATCACGGCCACGCATGGACCCGATCAGGCGCACAATCCACAATGCGCGGAGTCGGTGCTCTATCGCCGCTCCGGCAATAGCCCGTGGCAGCGGGTGCAAAATGGCTTCCCTGAGCCGCGTGGCCTGCTGATCGCTGTACTGGCAACCCACGAGGCTGAACCAGGTGTCTTTTACGCGGCAAACAACAAGGGTGTTTTCCGTTCGGCCGATGCCGGATCAAGCTGGGAGGCGCTCCCGATCCGCTGGCCGCAGGGCCTGCACATCGGCCGCGCCAACGCGCTGGTCGTGGCGCCGGAATAACACGTTGGCGTCAATTTTTCCTCTGAAAATACAGCGTTGAAGAGCCAAAAACCCCCCAAGTGGAAATCCTAGCATTTTGTAAGGGGAAATGAGCACACATATCTGAGGCAATTCGAGGGCTCTTACCTCAGATACGTGTGTAGAAATCTCCTCATCGAATGTTGGGATTTACATGCATGGGGAGAGATGGACGAGGGAAATAGATGCGCATTTCTTTGAGAAGGAGGCTCAATGACCAGGATCTCCTCTTCCCCTATCACTATCCAGACTTCTTCCCAATCCTCGCTCTCGACGCCCTCCTGGTTCGGGGAGGTAACTCTGATAGCTCACCACCTACTGCTCTATTCCTCAAAGGCGATAAGAAAAGAGTCGGCGCAGATGTCGCCGGGTCTTGGGAGGCCGTCCCCAGATCCAGGATTTAGCGCGATGATTGAGCTGCGCGGTAGCCGCCTGCATGGCTCGCACGATCTCATGAGCATTGGCAAAACTCTGGCCAGCGAGCGCATCGCGTCGGAAGAGGCGCCCACAGACCCCAACCAACCATCTTGCATGTTGAGCCAACAGGCACCCTTGGGAATGAAGATATGCTGAATGCGTGGGTGCTCAGCGAGCCAGGTGCGCGTTTGCAGGCTGTTATGGCTACTCAGGTTGTCTGTGATGATGAAGATCTCCCCAATTGGATTGTCCGCTTCGATGGCGCTTCCGCAACTCGATATCATTCTTGGAATGACGCGCAGCCGCACAGCGCGTGATCTCCTTGCCATCGCAGACCCGCAGCGCCCCATAGATCCCCACCTTATCATCCCCACGACTGTACTCCAATGGGGCTTTGATGCGATGTCCATCGGCTGACCAGCTAGGCGCCGGCGCAAAGGTGCGTGGGATCACCGGTCCGAGTTCGTCGGTGCAGATGGTCGTCGATCCTTTGGGCGGCTCGGTGTAGTGGATGACGACCACCGTTCTTTTGAGGCGAACTCCCTGTCATCGCTGGTTCCCCGGGCTTTGGGGGCGGCGCCAGCGCTTGCCTTCGCGGAGGTAAATGCGTCGGATCTGACTGCGCTCTAGCCTTGTTGCCTGCGGCATGGGCTGCATCCGTGAGTGCATCCAGGCTCCATTGCGCTGACCCTTCTTCCTTTCGGGCATTCAGGCTTCCATCTGCATACCGCTCTAACTTCCCAGGAGGCGGTTGCTTGACCAGAGCGAGAATCCGGCTGCGCTCTTGTTCACTCAGGCGCGGTTTGCGTCCCGCTCCTTCCCGCATCCCCAGGCCGCCCGTCCCTTGCGCATTGAAGCGGTTCAGGTGGATGCACACGGTCCTCGGATGGCATGAGAGCGTGGTGGCGATCTCTTGAGGCGTCTTGCCTGCCCAACTCTCCACCACCATGTGGGCATGAAACTTCCAATCAGCTGGGGCATGAAGGCTCCTGGCGAGTTTGCGCACCTGGCGTTCTTCCCGTTCATCTTGCGCTGCTCGGGCTTGGAGGTGTTTCGGCATGGTTCTGCTCCTCTCTTGGTAACTTACCTTCGTCCTCTTTTTAGCGTAGCACCAATGAGGAATAGAGCAGTAGAGAGCCTGTTTGCTAGGAGTAGCAACACGCTATCGGCGCGAGAGAAAACGCATTTCCTCTGCTGCTCATCGAAAAAACGCCCGCCTCATTTCTGGCTGTAACGCTTCCCTGTATACTACAGTGAAAAACCTGAGAGTCTCAGAAAGGAACCAGAGCATTTGCTATGCAGTTCTCCAACCACTCGCGCCGACAGGATCGCTTAAACTGGTTGGCGGAGATATACCGCACGTATGCTGCTGATCTCCAATACTTTATCTCTAACAAGGTCGGCGATCCCACTGCGGCCGAGGACCTGACCAGCACGGTCTTTCTCAAGGCGCTGCGCTGGCTCAGGGAGGATCAGAGCGCAGCGCGCGCGGCTGGCTCTACGCGACGGCTCGTACCACCATCGTCGATTACTGGCAGGCGCTGAGTCCGTACGAGATGCATTCGCTGAGTGGCCTGGAGGAGCAGCTGTTCC
>DATAYF010000535.1:0-7855 GCA_036272735.1 Ktedonobacteraceae bacterium | reverse complement strand
ACAGTTTCAAGAAAGAGCATCGCGTGAGTGTGCTGACCCTTGAGCGGCGTGTGGTGGTTTCCTACACGGGATACGACAACCATGTTTCCCTCATCGGGCATGGTGCATCCATAGGAGCGGCGAAACTGTGGTATGACCAGCTACGCCAACACTTCTATCTGCTGGTGAGTTTTGAACTTGAGGGAGCCGACCCAACCCTTGAGGCCCATACGAACGTGGTCGGGATTGATGGGGGGATGCGCTAGTCTTCCGGTCACTTCCACCACGAAAGGAGCGTGCACGTTTCATTCAGGGAAGAGCATCGTCCCCAAATCCCATCATTATGCGCGACTGAGAAAGCGTCTGCAACACAAAGGCACTCGTTCCGCGATCCGTCGCAAGGTTTCGATCAGTGGACGAGAGAGACGGTTGAAGCAAGATACCAATCATGTCGTGAGTAAGCGGATTGTCGAACAGCATCCGCACAGCCTCATTGGGCTGGAGAACCTGACGGACATTCGTGAGCGAACCAAACGGCGCACAGGGAAGAAAGCATCGGAGAAGCAACGACGCGCCAATGCGACCACCGCGAAATGGTCGTTTGCCGAACTGCAGAGCATGATTGCCTACAAAGCGCTCTTGCAGGAGAGTATGGCGATCAAAGCTGATGCCAACTACACCAGTCAGGCGTGTCCCCGTTGCGGTCATACCTGCAAGCAGAATAGGCCGAACCAAGGATTGCTGTTTGTCTGTCAGAACTGCCATTACATACTCCATGCCGATCTGGTTGGTGCGCGGAATATCACCATGCGAACGCTCCTTATCCGGCAAGACTGGATCAGGACTGGGTTGTTGTCATTAGCCCCTGATGTGTCGGACAAAGAAGCTAAAGCAGCACGGCTGACCCGCTATGCTGAGTTGCGGTGGAGTTCAGACACAAGCTCCCGTCTTTTAAGTGGGAGTATCTGACATTTATGAGCACCATCCTACAAAACATCGATCCATCAAGCATTCCAGCCGCCATAGACGCCAGCATCATCGCCTATAAGAGCTTTTTATGTACCTCTTCACGCGGACAACTTCATCAGGAGTCGGGCGTACTCTGGGCAGAATCCAGTCTTGTCAACACTGTTCTTCACACGAACCTGCAACAAGATGTGCTCTCTACGACCATTGAGCGCATCCGCAATCACTTCGTGCAGCGCAATCATGGTTTTCAGTGGCACCTGGGACCTTCGTCGAACCCCAAAAACTACGGCGCTGTCCTGCTAGCACACGACCTGACACATAGCGAAGATGAACCGGGCATGGCTATAGATCTACAAGCACTGAACGAAGATATTCCGTTAGCTCCAAATATCACCATTCTTCCAGTTACCAATCATGAGTTATTGGAACAATGGCTTCGTGTCTGGTTGTTCCCGGTGCCCGAAGAGATTGTACGCCAGATTATTACTAACCATGCAAGCTTGCAACTTGGCTCCGCCAGTCCCCTACAATTTTACCTCGGCCTGCTGGATGGCAAGCCAGTGACGACCGTCTGTATATTTTATGATGGGAGCGTGGCAGCGATTCATGACGTTGTCACCCTTCCTGAGGTACGTCGGCAGGGAATTGGCGGAGCGATGACATTGATGGCAGCGTGTGAGGCACGGGTAAAGGGCTATAGAGTTGCGGTACTCACCGCCTCGCCGTTCGGCTTCAATATCTATCGCCGCCTGGGTTTCCATGAGTATTGCACGGTCAGCACGTATGAATGGAGTCCAGAGGAGATTAAAGCAACGAATGGATGAGGTAATGGTTTGGCCAAACCATTACCTCATCCATTGGGAACTGGTTTACCTAGACGTAAGCAGTACAGCCACTGATGCCATTGACACCGCCACAGGCGCGCGCCGCTAGCGTCGGGGCATACACCATCACCGAGTAGGCGTAATAGAACTTGCCACCGGAAAAGGTGTAGGTCAGCCCATCGATCCGTTGGATGCGAGCAACCAGGTTAGCCAGTCCAACCTTGCTGGTCACGCGTGCCCAGTTGGTTCCACATGTGGGAGAATAGCGCAGTTCGACATACGAGTTACTGAAGACCGCCGTCTGCACGGTATAGGCATCCGCATTACAGCCTGTCGTGACAGGGTTTTGTCCGTTACATCCGTTGCCAGAACACGTGACTTGAGCACTACTCCGGGTGGTCGTTTTCACGGCACCTGGCCTACCTCCACTTTGCACGACATGCTGGCTTTGGCTCTGGTGTGCCTGCAAAGTACTCGCGGAGGCTGTCTTCGATCCGCTAAAAGCTGCCGTCCCAAAGAGGACGAGCAGAAGGGCAGTTGAGAATAGAAGCACTCGAATACGCGCCATAAATGTTTCCTCCTGGTTATTCGGAACAGTCGTAAAGATTGATGCACCAACTTCTATATAAGCTAACGCGTGATGCGTCAAATAAATCGCGCAACGTGCAGCATCTTTCAAACTGTGAAGTAGATCACATTTCAAACGCTAACCAGATCTGGCTGAGTTTGCAAAGGGGGAGGAAATGAAGCCGGTGAATGGATGAGGTAATGGCTACATGTAACCATTACCTCATCCATTCACCGCTGTATCAACGTTCTGAGGTGGTGGGGAAGGAGCGCCAACTGCCACGATATTCGCGCCACACGCTATAGCCGAGCTTGCCGTAGAAATCTATCAGCACCAGCCAATCGATGTAGCAATTACGCACGCTGCGTGACTTTAGGATTTCGGAGGCACGGGCGACCAGGGCGATACCGATGCCGCGCCCACGCTCGGATTCGGCGACACCAACGGATCCAAGTGAGCCAGCATCTTGCCCAAGTAACGATTGCCAGATCACATCGGGGCGCTGTGGGTGCGATTGTGGCGAACTCATCACAAGCGTCCCAACGATATTGCCAACGTCATCGCGCGCGACCAGCAGATCCTGAAAATCGCCCATATCGGCGTACTGCTCGAAGTGGATGAGCCAGTTGGGGAAATGCTGCTGCTCGAATGTTAGCACCTGGGTAATATCCCGCTGATGAGCAGGCTCGATGGTGATGCGCTCTTGCGCCATACGTTGAGTAATCTTCGCAGGTGTCTCATAATCGCTCAGGTCACGCGTCATGTCATACACAGATTCAGCAGCGTACTCCCAGCCATGCCTGGCGAAGAAGCGCATAGCATCGGGGAGATTTGTCGGCATGCCACACCAGAAACGCGGCGAGAATGCGCCTAACTGCACAAAACCCACGTGAGCAGTGCGCAAATACTCAAGAGCCATGTCGTGCAGTGCGCTTCCGATGCCCCGATGCTGGTACGATGGCATCACAACGATAGCAGCCAGGTGGCCCATCAAGTTGTTACCCTGGCGCGTTTGAAAGGTAACGGCCAGGCCAACCACACGCTGCTCATCACGCACAACAAAATGCTGGGGTTGAGGTCCAGCAAGCACCTGGAAGAAGCGATTGGCGTCAATAGGCCAGGTTTGTCCTAAAGCACTTTGCCACAAAGCGTAGGCATCTGCAGCATCGCTGCCAGCAGCATACGGCTGAATATCCCAATCCATACGATAATGTTTATCCTTCCATGAACAGTTTTATCATGTTCCCGCGAGTAAAGATATAAACTTTATCCTATCACAAATCCGACGACATCGGGTTAACTAATTACGTGCCCATGCCACAAACGTTGCATCTCCTCTGAACAACACAGCAGTTCGTCCAGGCGACCCTCCGCCTCCACACGTCCATCCTTGAGCACAATGATATGATCGGCGCGCTGCAAGAGCACCTTACGATGCGAAACCACCAGGCAGGTCTGCGAGGGTCGCGTGAACAGGCGCTCCCACAACGTGTGCTCGGTCTCAACATCCAGAGCACTCGACAGATCATCGAACACGAGCAGTTGCGGCTCCCGTATAAACATACGAGCGGCGGCGGCTCGTTGGGCTTGTCCACCCGAAAGCTTGACACCACGGGTGCCGATAAGCGTTTCCAGTCCCTGCTCCAGATTTTCTAGATCGCGCTCCATTACAGCCGCGTGTACAGCCTTTGCCAAACTTTCTTCCTCTTCGGGCAAGCCCAGCAGGATATTCTCCTGTAAGGTCGCGCTGAACAGACGTGGAATTTGCGCAGTATAGGCGCTACGCGGTGGCACGAAGAAGCTGGCCGGATCATCTACCGGCTTGCCATTCCAGTAAATCTCACCACAATCACGCGGTAGTAAACCCAGCAATGCCTGTAGCAACGTCGTTTTACCGGAAGCAATACAACCGGTCACGACCGTTAAAGAGCCACGCCGTAATGTCAAGCTAATATCCTCGATGCCACGCCCCGTGTCAGGATAACGATAGGAAATGTTACGCGCCTCCAATAGAGCAAACGGCTCTTCAAGCGCCGGTGCCAGGCTCAATGCTGGGGCTTTGCCACCAAGATATAAGGGATGATGGGCAACCAGGTATGCAGGCTGACCCCCTTGCAGTAGGGTCGTCATGCGCCTGAACGATACCTTCGTCTGGGCGTAGTGTGCCAGAAACATGCCAAAGAACTGCGTGAAGTCGGTCACAAACGCCAGGTAGTAAATGAATAACGCCAGGTCGCCCAGCCCCAACTGTTTTGACTTCAACGCCCGCGCCGCCAGAATCAGGATCAAGCCAGTTCCCAGGCCAACAATATTGCCAAAAGTCGAATTCAATAGCTGCTCTAGTACGCGATCACGCAACATCGTTACACGGCGCTTCTCGTTGAGTTCGCTGAAGTTGCGCAGCACGTGCGGCTCCGCGCCTGCAACCTTGATGGCCTGCACGGTATTGAAAATTTCACCAATGGCACTGGTTACACTGCCCGTAGCTTCGCGGCTGGCTTTGCGATACGCTTCCAGGCGCTTGCTCAGCGCTTGCGCGATGGCGACGACACACACCAGCGGCATAAAGACCAGCAAGGTTATTGTCACGTTGACGCGCAGCAAAATCACAATCGCGAAGATTGCAAACAGGGCCATCCCGATATTGTCCAGCGTCCAACTGATAGCATCCTCGGCCTGATTAGCATCGTCACGGAAACGACTCAGCGCCTCCCCAGGCGACGCGGGAACGGCTCGTGCTCCTGGACGTTCCAGGATGCGCTCAAGCAGGTTGCTACGTAGAATGCCGCTCATCGAGAAGCGGTGCAAGCTATCGACCCAGCCGCCACCAAATATCAAGGCAGCACGACCCAGGGCAAACATCACCAGCAGCATAATCAAGGTCCACAACCCACCATTCAGATGCCTGGCCTGCGGCAGGCTGTTAAAGAACTGTTGCGCGACCAGCCCTGGAACGATGGGAGCCACGTGGATGATAAACCAGATGAGCGCATTTACCGTATAGAGCAGTGGCCGGTAGCGGACCATGCGCCACATGTATTGATACGCCTTCATGCTCGTACCTCCTCCAATCCGGTCTGCAGCAGGTGCGCGAAACGTGAATCGGCATCGGCGGCCAGGTCGGACCTTACGCCATGCTCCACGATATGCCCATTCTCAAGCACCATAATTTCGTCGGCGCGCTGCACTGTTGCCAGGCGGTGCGCGATCATAATAGCCGTGCGTCCATGGAGTAGTTTGCTTACGGCGCATTCGATGAGCCGTTCGGTGGCAGGATCAAGGCGCGAAGATGCCTCGTCCAGAATGACCAGTCCAGGGTTCACCAGGAAGACGCGCGTAAAGGCTAACAATTGCGCCTCGCCCGCCGAGAGCCCTTCACCATCTGAACCCAGCACGGTATCCAGACCATTGGGGAGCGATGTATACCAGGCGAGCAAACCCAGATCCGCCAACACGGCGAGAATGCGCTCATCGTCAATCGTACGATTGAAAAAGGTCAGATTATCGCGCACAGTGGCGTGGAAAAGCTGCACATCCTGCGTGACCATGCCGATATGTTGGCGCAGATCACGCAGCGTCGCCTCGCGTACGGGTACCTCACCGATGCGGACCTCACCTTGCTGCACATCGTAGAGACGTAGAAGCAGGCGTACCAGCGTTGTTTTACCGCTACCGGTACGGCCCAGCACTCCCAGCACCGTGCCTGGCTGTAAGTGCACATTCAGGTCGTGCAGCACCGGCTCATCGTTGCCGTAGCCAAAAGTGACCTTGCGAAACTCTACGGCTAACGCCCCTTCAGGCAACGGTTTACCAGTACCATCGTGCATCGTCGGTTGCGTCTGCAACAACTGCCTGACGCGCTCAATTCCGGCTCCGGCCTGTTGCAATTCTTGCAGTTGGCTACGAATTTGATCCAGAGGATCGTTCAGCAGGTTGACATAATAGAACACCAGGTAGACGGTGCCCAGCGAGATGGCGTGTGTGCTCCACAAGTACCCACCCAGCGCCAGCGCCATAGCGTTGCCCAGCGCGAAGACGGTCAGCGTGGTAATCCACATCGAGTAACCGGCCATAGTGGCGCGGCGCGAGATGGGAAACCATTTCGCAAGCAACAGGTAGAAGCGGCGCATCACGTAGCCGGTCGCACCATTGGCCCGCACATCTTCCGTGCCCACCAGTTGCTCGCTCAAGAAGCCAAAAAACTCGGCATCCTGCTGGCGAGCCTCTGTCCAACGCGGCACCGCGTAGATACGAATGCGATTTAAAATCAGCATGGCAATAACGACAAATAGCGCTAAAGCTGCACCCAGCAACCAGTTTTGCAGCAACAGGATCACCACAATACCCAGAACCAGTAAAAAGTTCCCACCCAGGTAGATGACCGACTGTGAGAAGAAGGTTGAGAGCGTATCTACGTCGCCATCAACGTGCTCGATCAGTTCGCCAGCCGTGCGTTCCTTGTGGAAAGAGAGGTCGAGGGCCAGACAATGCGCAACAAGATCAGCGCGCATCTGGTTGGTAGCGGTCCAGGCGACATTCTCGCTGTAATACGTTGCTGCTATCGACACACCCTGAATCGCCAGGGCCACCACAATAAACGCGACGCCGATCCAGGTCAGCGTGTTCATGCCCCCACCACCACCGCTGGTAACTGTATCGATAAAGATACGTAAAATCTGCGGGTTCAGCAATTGCAAAGCGATGCCAGCCAGGATCAATCCTGCCATGATCAGGGTTCTACGCCATTGTGGCCTGAGATACGTAACCAGCAAACTTCGGTAGGATACCTGTGATACATTGAGCGGACGACTCATCGGCCCATCCTTTCACATCAACAATTCAACGAATAACAACGCTCGCGTGACCACTTTCTCTACAATATGCCAAAAATGCAGGCAGCCACGAGGCAGTGATAGCCCGTGGCTGTTGCGCATCGCGTCGTCTATTATCCAGGTGAATTTGCATGAAGGGAAAAGGGCAACAAAAAACCACGGGAGAAGTACGCCCGTGGCAAAATCTAATTTGTTACCAGTTCGAGGGCGCACTTACAGAAGGGCTGTGGGGATATCCTTAGAAAAATGCCTGTTTGGCATGACTTTTATTTGCATTAACGTCGTGCTCCCTTTGCAAAATATGTCTATGTGTTGAGATTACCATAATTAGGAGGAAGAAATCAAGGGGATCGCACCCCGCCCGCATGAGGGCAAACACCTCTACTATGCCGGTTGGTCCTACTCAGTAGCCTTACGCACTTCTCACCCCAAAAGGATACTCGCGGTGCTTTCTACATCCCAACTCAGAAAGTACGTGCTTCAGAGTGCGTAATGTTCGGATAGTTACGTGTTTTTTGCAACGGTCAAAGAGGGAGACGTTGTAGTCAGTTACCCCAGCGCTAAAGCGCGGGGCTTGTGTCTGGGCTCCACCGCAACTCAGCATAGCGTTGCCGCCGTGCTGCTTTGGCTTCATCGTTCGACACATCAGGGCGTACCGACAAGACGCCCGTACTCATCCAGTC
>DATAYF010000534.1:0-10414 GCA_036272735.1 Ktedonobacteraceae bacterium | reverse complement strand
CTAAACAGCCACTAAGTGACCTCTACCTTGCTCAGTCTGTTGTGCATAACGAAAAGGTTATTATCAAATCTTTTAATGCTCCTCCCTTACAATCTGAGCAAGGGCGCGAACACTTTTTACAGGAGGTCACATTTTTTAAGCAATTGCGCCATCCGCACATCTTGCCTGTCCTCGATGGTGGGATCAACGAGCATCCCTACATCGTGAGTGCCTGCGCACCCAACGGTTCGTTGCAGCAGCGCCTTACGTCTTCAGAGGCATCCCGGCATCTCACTTTTCAGGATGCCCTGGGCGTGGTGATGCAGATTGGTCACGCGCTTTCGTACGCTCACGAGCGCGACATTTTGCATACGCGTGTGAAACCTGAGAATGTGCTCTTCGACGCCGATGGGAATGCGCTCCTCGCCGATTTCAGGCTATCTAGCCTTGGCGCTTTTTCGAACACAATGGCTCGCCCCTATACGAAAGAGGCATGCTACGTCGCGCCGGAACGCTTTTCTGGCACACTCAGCAAAGAAGTGGACCAGTATGCGCTCGGCTGTTTGGCGTACGAGCTGTTTACAGGACAATCACCTTTTATGGCGGCCGTGCTTTCAACGTGGCAGCATACGTATGCGTCATCGGCGGAGCCTATGCCTTTTACACAGCGCATGCCGGAAATTCCTGAGTACGTTTCGGCTGCCATTTTGAAGGCACTGTCCAAAGAGCCTGCTCAGCGTCATGCCAGTGTGGATAGTTTTTTGCAGGCACTCGTTGAGGCTCCTGAGCCGAGCGTATCCATGGAGCAGGCGACGTCGGTTGAAGAACAACGCGCCGTTGAGAAGTCCATTCCTACGGTGTCACCTACTGTCGGGCCAGATAGCACGGAGAAGGTATCTTCCGCACCGGCGAACGGCACTGCGGCAAGGGTTGCCGCCGAAGCTGAAGTACACGCGGCGCTTACTCAGCGGGTATTGCAAGCCAATGGTCAGGTGGCGCAGCTTCGCATGCCTCCTCACAAGATATCTCGGAGAAGGTTATTGCATGGGAAATATGCGAAGCTGTGGGTTGCTATTGCGGCATCTCTGTTTGTGCTCTCTGGCGTGATTTTGGCGGTCAGTGCGCTTCATGCCTTTCATACGCACTCCGCGACGACCCAAACGCCGCCTATCGTTGCCATGGCTACCTCTACGGTGCAGCCGAGGCGATCTCCTCAGCAGCACCTCGCGGCGCGGCCTCCTGTGCTGGCGAGAACGAGAGCTGTGCCCCATGTCCAGCACAATCAGGTTGTGACCCCGCCGGGTAGGACATTGCCGGGCAACTCTGCATCAACGGGTTCGTCTGTCCCTCCGCACCATGTGCCTGCTACTCCGGCCAGGCCACGCCCACAACCATTACCAACGCAACCGCCGGTGGTGTCGACCCCAGTACCAACGCAACCGCCGGTGGTGCCGACCCCAGTACCAACGCAACCGCCGGTGGTGCCGACCCCAGTGCCAAGGCAACCGCCGGTGATACTGCCGCCACCACAGTTGCCGTTGCCGACACCAAAACCTACGCCTATGGCCCCACCACATCCGGGGCCAGCGGCCAGGCCGAATGGTATGCTTGCTGGACCGGATAGTGCGTTCGTGCAATCGCTTCTGCACGATTGTTGTGGTGTTTGCGACGGCAACAGGCCGCGTGGTTGCAGCGGCCATCGTCATGTTGCGCACAGGCATTGCGGCGAGGCGATCATTGCGGCCATGGTTCACTGGTTGAGTTGGGCTGGCAAAGCCTCGTAAAGTTATAATGAAAGCTTATTCCATAGGTGGCATTTCCTGTGGATATTGTGCCTGTGGCTCATCGTATTGCTGCGGCGGCGCATACGGCGGCTGCTCGTGCGGCTGTTGATGTTCTTGAGGCTGGTAGCCTCCTTGATACGGTTGATACGTTTGCTGTGGCGGCGTCTGATATTCTCCCTGCTCGGACGAAGGTTGGTAGTAGGGTTCGTTCGGCTGTGGTGGTTGCTGATCGGGTTGATATGGCTGCTGCTGGTAATTGCCATCAAACTGGTTAGGACTACCAAACATGCCACTATTGTTGGATCTGGCAATGGCTGTGAATATTGCTACGGCCGCAAGCCCCACGAGTATCCACCACCACCAATGGGTAAAGATTAATAACAGAATGATTACGATGAACGGTATGCCGAAGAAACCGCCGCGTCGATAGCCCCACCTCTGGTAGCCATATCCACGCCTCGCTGCCCTGTACGCGTAACGTTGTGCTCGCTGATTCGCCCTATACGCTTGACGTTGTGCCCGCCGATTGTCCCAGTCTTGCATCTTGCTCTTCCTCTCGTGAGCTAAACACTATCCCCGTTTCGCTTTCGCTGACACGCAATGGATCCTTACTCCTATACGCGCCAGGTTCGCGTGCAGTTGCAATATCCGCATGTATCCAGGAAGAGTGCATGGGGGTATTCGGGGAGGATATGAGAGAAGGTATTCGGGGAGGGTATGAGAGGTGAGAGGGACCGAGGTGGAGGCCAGGAGAGCTCTCCTGGCCTCTTTGCGTTGTATAGCCATGAAGCCGCCTGCAGGGCAGCTTCTCTCGTCCACACGTTTTCCGTTGGGGGAAGCTTGCCTCCGACGCGTTCCAATTTAGACCAGCATGAGTGAACTGCTGAGCAAGGTGAGGTCGGTGGCACGCCATTGATCACCTATGCCAACATATAGTTCCTGAATGCTGTTTCTAGGACCGGGGTAGACAATTTGCTTGGTGGCGGCTGCCGACCAGGCAAAACCCGAAATCGGTCCCTTCTGGACAGGAGGCGCTCCAGTCGCGGCTGTTACGTTCACAACGTGCCACTGGTCGTTGCGTCCGACGTACAATTCCTGCACCTGATAGTTGGCATCGACATAAACGACCTGCTTGGTTTGTCCGGCAGGCCAATCAAAGCAGGTCAGACCACCAATGCTATTGGCGAACGGTGCTCCGACAGCCATGGTCAGGTCGATGACTTGCCACTGGCCTCCAACGCCGACATACATTTCAAGAATGTGTTTGTTGCGGTCCCGATAGATAAGATGTTTGGTGCCGCCAGCGGTCCAGGAGAAGCCAGCGAGCGAGGGGTCAAGATTGCCATGATCAGCCAGTGGGGCACGGGTGATCTCGGTCAGGTCGGTTATACGCCATTGTCCTTCGACGCTGACATGCAGTTCGATGATGTGTCCTCGCTCGTCAATATAAGCAACTTGCTTGGTGCCGCCAGCGGGCCAATCGAAGCCGACAATGTGCGCTGTTTCGGCCAGAGGTGCGCCAGTATGCATTGTGAGGTCGATAACCTGCCACTGACCTCCCGGACTCACGAACATTTCCTGGACGTGGTAATTTCTATCGACATAAACGACCTGCTTGGTGTTGCCTGCTGTCCATTCGTAGCCAGCCAGGGCGGTCCCGTCCATCAAAGGGGCCTGGGTGAGCGCGGTCAGGTCGGTGAACTGCCACGGTCCATGCATGCTGGTATGTAGTTCCTGAATGTGGCGATTGCGGTCCATGTAGACGATCTGCTTGGTTTCGCCAGCAGACCAGGGGAAGCCGACAAGTGTTGACATATCACTTGCGCGTGGTGAGTTGGTGATCTCGGTCAAATCGTGCTCTTGCCACTGCCCTCCCTCTCTCACACACATTTCTTGCACATGGTCCTGCTCATCGAGGTACGCTACCTGTTTTGATCTTCCTGCGGGCCAGTCAAATCCACGCATCATCATAGATTCTCTCCTTTTGTTTATGCGGTTGGGGGTGCTACTTCCCCTTCTGTTTCTACTATAGAGGTTGAACCAAACTGGCGAGCACTCGGAAAGCAAGAAAGGACGTAAGGGGACGATCCCTATCGCGGAGATCGTCCCTGCTATTCTCAGCAATCCTGCAATGTTGCGCGTACTTTTTTGGCCGCTGCGACCATGTGGGTGAGCGCGGGTCGTACCTCTTCCCAGCGCCGGGTTTTTAGCCCACAATCAGGATTGACCCATAGCTGCTCAGCAGGCAATACGTGCAAAAATTGCTGAAGGATATCTTCACACTCCTGGCTTGAGGGTATGCGTGGTGAGTGAATGTCGTAGACGCCGGGGCCGATCTCATTTGGATAATGATAGGTCACGAAGGCATGGAGCAACTCCAACTGTGAGCGCGATGCCTCAATGGAGAGCACGTCTGCGTCCATGCTGGCAATCTGCTCGATGATGTCGGCAAACTCTGAATAGCACATATGCGTGTGAATTTGCGTCTCATCGCGCACGCCTGAAGAAGCAAGGCGGAAGCAGTTCGTGGCCCAGACGAGATACGTTTGCCAATCAGCATGGCGCAGCGGTAAGCCTTCACGCAGCGCCGGTTCGTCGATTTGAATCAGGTGGATACCCGCAGATTCCAGGTCCAGCACTTCGTCATGTAGCGCCAATGCCAGTTGATAGCAGGTCTCGGAGCGTGGCTGATCATCACGCACGAATGACCATTGCAACATGGTGACCGGGCCGGTGAGCATGCCTTTCACTGGCCGCTCGGTCAATGTCTGTGCGTAGCGCGACCATTGCACAGTCATCGGCGCGGAGCGTGTGACATCGCCATAGATGATCGGTGGCCGCACACAGCGCGAACCATAGCTTTGTACCCAGCCGTATTGCGTGAACAGGTAGCCGTTGAGCTGTTCGCCGAAGTACTCGACCATATCGCTGCGCTCGAACTCGCCATGCACCAGCACATCCAGGCCGATTTCCTCTTGCCAGCGAATGGTGCGTTCGATCTCCGCGCGCAGAAAATCTTCGTACTCGGCACTACTTAGTTTGCCGCTCTTATGGGCAGCACGAGCGGAGCGCACCTCGCCGGTCTGTGGAAATGAACCAATGGTCGTCGTCGGTAAGAGCGGCAGGTGCAAACGGGTCTGTTGTTGTTGTTTGCGTTCAACGTGGGAATGTTGGCGCTGCACCACCTGTCCTGTGACCGTTTGGACGCGTTGGGATACGGCTGCGTCGTGGATACGGGGCGAGCATCTCCGCTGCTCGAAGGCTTGTTGGTTGGCTGCGAGTTGCTCGGCGATAGCGGCACTACCTTCGTTACCAGCACGTGTGAGCAAGACAACTTCTTCGATCTTCTGCCGTGCAAAGGCCAGCCATGTCTTTAGCTCATCATCCAACCTGGCCTCTAGTTCAAGGTCAACCGGCACGTGCAACAGCGAGCATGAAGGGCCGATCAGGATACGCTCAGTGCCCAACGCCTGCACACCACGCTCGATCAGCGCCAGGGCACGATCAAACTCGGTGCGCCAGACGTTGCGCCCATCGACGACGCCTAGCGAAAGGGCAAGCGTGGAAGGCGAGTCTGCCAGCACTGCCAGGGCGTGCTCTAGTTGTTTGGGTACACGCACAAGGTCCAGGTGAACGGCCGCGACCGGCAACTTGAGCACCGTCGGCAAAAATGGTCCCAGATCGCCAAAGTAGGTTGCTAACAACAGTTGTACGTCTGGTGAACTGGCGTGCAAACGGGTATAGGTTTGCTGTAAGATCGCCGCTACATCGTCGGCAAGGTCGAGCGCGAGACAGGGTTCGTCAATCTGGATCCAGTCCGCTCCGGCCTGGGCTAGCGCATTGATGATCTGCTCGTAGACGGGCACTACACGGTCCAGCAGCGTCAACGGCTGGAAATCCGGCTGGTGCGTTTTGCCGAGTAACAGGAACGAGATCGGGCCAAGCAGCACCGGTCGCGTATGGATACCCAGCGCTTTGGCCTCCAGGAACTCGTCGAGCGGCTTGGTTGAGGCGAGGTGAAATTGTTGGTCGCGCACAAATTCGGGCACAATGTAGTGGTAATTGGTATCGAACCACTTGGTCATTTCCATGGCTGGAATAGCTGTCGCCTGCTCTTGATCGTGCTCCACGCCACGCGCCATCGCAAAATAGGTATGGAGATCGACGCGCTCGCTGTTCCACTGGTAGCGCGCAGGAATGGCTCCGAGCATGGCAATTGTATCGAGCACCTGGTCATACAATGAAAAGTCATTCGCGGGGATGTGTTGCAGGCCAAGACGCTGTTGGAGCAGCCAATGTTGCTTGCGCAAGGCTGCTGCCTGCTCCAACAACGCGGTTTCGGCCAACTTGTCGGACCAGTATTGCTCAAGGGCCTTTTTCAATTCGCGTTTCTGCCCGATACGCGGGTAGCCAAGGTTTGTCGCCTGTACCATCGATATTTCCTTTCTCTACTAGAGGTATCTGCTGCCGTCGTTAATCCCATTGCAGTGTTGCGGCCGACTGATATTCAGTAACACGCGTCTCGAAAAAATTCTTTTCCTTACTCAAATCAATCGTCTCGCTCATCCATGAAAAAGGATGTGGCGCGTGATACAGCACGGGCAGGCCAATGCGCTCCAGACGTCGATCAGCAATGTGCTGCACATAGTGCCGGAATGCGGCGGCGTTCAGGCCAAGGATGCCCTGTGGCAAGCAATCCTGCGCATAAGCTATTTCTAAATCAACCGCTTTTTGTATCAGGTCAATGATATGTTGCTCGAATGCTGCTGTCCAGAGTTCGGGATTTTCTGTTTTGATGCCGTTGATGAGATCGATACCAAAGTTTAGATGGATGGTCTCATCGCGCAGAATATACTGAAACTGCTCACCAATACCGGTCATGAGATTGCGCCGGTGCAACGATAACATCATTGCAAAGCCGCTATAGAAGAAGATGCCTTCCATAATGACATAGTAGCCAATCAGATTTTCCAGAAACGTTTGTGCGCCCATAAAGCTTGCCGTCGAGAAGGTCGGGTCGAGCAACGCGGAGGTCAGTTGCATCTCAAAGCTATCTTTGCGCGTGATTGCCGGAATGGTGTGATACATCGTAAAAATTTCGCGCTCGTCCAGCCCCAGACTTTCCACGATGTAGAGAAACGCGTGGGTATGGATAGCCTCTTCAAATGCCTGACGCAGCAGATATTGGCGGCATTCGGCGTTGGTAATGTGCTTGAAGATAGCCAGCACCAGGTTATTGCCAACCAGGCTTTCAGCCGTGGCAAAGAAGCCGAGATTGCGCATAATCACCAGGCGTTCGGCGTCAGTTAAGGTCTGGGCACGCCAGGTCTCGATATCTTTGGTCATAGCCACTTCGTTAGGCATCCAATGGTTGGCACAGCCGTTCAGATAATGTTCCCAGGCCCAGTGATATTTGAGCGGCATCAGTTGATTGACGTTGACCTGTGTGCCGTTGATCAGCCGTTTCTGCGGCGTCAGCGCTGCGTTTTGCGACGTAGAATTCATACAATAGACTCCCTTTGCACGCTTGCTATTGGCAGGCTTCACAATCTTCATCGAGGGAACAGGCTGTGGGGGTTGATGCTGATGCTGAGCGCAGCGTCTCCCTTGTGACCTGGATGCTGCTGGAAGGGCTGCTCTGCTTCATCCAGCGTGGTTGAATACCCCAACGATTAATATCTACGGTAGATTTTTCAATCTGTGTCGCTGCCAACGTGCGCAGGTAATAGGTCGTCTTCAAGCCCCTATTCCAGGCTCGTAGGTACATCTCGTGCAATGTTTTGCCACTCGGCTCAACCATGTACAGATTGAGCGACTGCCCCATGTCAAGCCATTTCTGGCGGCGGCTGGCACACTCAATGAGCCACGACGGATCAATCTCAAAGGCGGTGCGATAGCGTTGTTTCAGGTCTTCGGGCACCTGTGGAAGCTCCTGAAGCGACCCGTCATAATATTTGAGCGCCTCAAGCATCTCCGCGTTCCAGAGACCAATGGCCTTGAGATCATTGACCAGAAAGGTATTGAGCGTCGTAAACTCGCCCGAAAGGTTGCTTTTGACGTAAAGATTTTTGTATTCAGGCTCGATAGATTGGCTGGCACCAACAATCGTAGAAATCGTGGCGGTTGGGGCAATCGCCATTACATTACTATTGCGCATGCCGTGTTGTTGGATGGCCGCACGCACCTGTTGCCAATCGAGCGTGCAGCTACGATCCACCTCGATGGTTGTGCCGCGCTCAGCCTCCAACAACGCCAGGCTGTCGCAGGGCAAGATACCGCGCTGCCACTGCGAACCAACATAACTGGCATAGGTCCCACGCTCGGCCGCTAACTCGGTCGAGGCCAGAATCGCATGATAAGCAATTGCCTCCATGCTTTGGTCAGCAAATTCGGCCGCCTGCTGGCTGGCATAGCTGAGGCCGAGTTGAAAGAGCGCATCCTGAAAACCCATCAGGCCCAAGCCGACCGGACGATGCTGCAGATTGGCGTTGCGCGCCTCGGACGTTGGGTAGTAGTTGATATCGATCACATTATCGAGCATACGCATCGCCGTGCGGACCGTTGCCCGCAGCTTTGTTCTGTCCAGTTGCCCATCCGTAATGTGGTGCGCCAGGTTGATCGACCCCAAATTGCAGACCGCCGTTTCATCCGCAGACGTGTTGAGCAGAATTTCAGTGCAGAGGTTGCTGCTATGAATAACGCCGGTATGACCCTGCGGCGAACGAACGTTGGCCGCGTCTTTCCAGGTAAGCCAGGGGTGCCCGGTCTCGAAGAGTCGCGTTAGCATTTTGCGCCACAGGTCGAGCGCAGACATCCGCTTGAACAGTGTGATTTTGCCCTCCTCAGCCAATTGCTCGTACTCGCGATAGCGCCGGGCGAAGGCTTGCCCATAGAGATCGTGCAGATCGGGCACATCATCGGGGCTGAACAGCGTCCACTGTTCCCCACATTGCACACGGCGCATAAACTCGTCAGAAATCCAGCAAGCGCTATGCATATCGTGGGTACGCCGCCGCTCGTCGCCGGTGTTGCGACGTAAATCAAGGAAATCCTCGATATCCAGATGCCAGTTTTCCAGGTAGACACAGACCGCGCCTTTGCGCTTTCCACCCTGGTTCACGGCCACCGCCGTATCGTTGACCACCTTCAGGAAAGGAATAATGCCCTGGCTACTGCCGTTGGTGCCTTTGATGTGTGCACCTGCTGCACGTACGTTGGTCCAATCATTGCCCAGGCCACCAGCCCATTTTGAGAGCAGGGCGTTATCCTGGATACTCTTGAAGATGCGCCCAAGATCATCCTGCACGGTCGTCAAATAGCAGGAAGAGAGTTGCGGATGGCAGGTGCCAGCATTAAAGAGCGTTGGTGTCGCTGGCGAGAAATCAAGTTGCGAAATCAGCTCGTAAAATTCGATGGCGCGTTGCTCTTTGTGCGTCTCGTTGAGCGCTAGCCCCATGGCGACGCGCATCCACAGCAGTTGTGGCAGTTCGATGCGTCGTGTGTGCTGCTGCAAGAGATAGCGGTCGTAGAGCGTTTGTAGGCCGGGATAGGCGAAGAGCAGGTCGCGTTCGGGTTTGATGGCTCGTGTCAGGACAGCAAGGTCAAAAGCGTGGAAACGCTGATCCAACAAACCTGCTTCGATCCCGCACTGAATGTAAGATGGAAAGTAGCGCTCGTACATGTCCGGGGCATCGTGTAAGCCGAGAAGCCTAGACTGATCGTGCCCAACTACCTCTTGATACAAAGCAAGCAGCAGGATGCGGGCAGCGACAAAGCTATACGCCGGGTCTACTTCGATGCGTGCGCGTGCCGCCATAATCATGGCGCGCCACAGTTCGGCCTCGGAGAGACCATCGTACATCGTTGCCCGCACGTCAGCAAGCAACTGGGCTGGATCTATCTCTTGCTCGAAGCTCTGACAGACTTCCACAAGCAGTTGTTGTACGTCGATAGCAACGCTGTTTTGCTGTTCAGCAGCAGCATACGCGTGCTGCTGTGCAAGATGGGGCGCGAGTGACATAACCTAAAACCTCCTATGTAAACACACATAAAAAAGCCTGTTCCCTCGTCGAGAACAGGCTTGACGTTGCAAGAAATAGGGGCTTCCGTTTGCCGCACACACGCGTCTAAGCAAGTAGGAGCATATCTCTGGTTTCAGCCCTCTCGTGCGAAGGGATCAATCCACAAGCTCATAGGTGGGCATTCGGGCTTAGCGTGCATGTATAGCTTACAATGTTTACGCCTGACCGTTGCGCGACAGCGCCGGATTTTCACCGGACTTCCCCCACATTCGTAGCGATGCCATGAGAGCATCACCCTATGAGTTTTTCTAAGTGCTGTGATTACACAGCACAAGATATAGTGGTTTTTACCTGATAAATGTACCATATGTTGTGCTTGAAGTCAAGTAATGAATTGTTGTGGTCAAGGTTTTTCCTATGAAATGTCCTCTCCTCTCCATTGAAAAACATGCTTGTCGGGGAAAATCTTGCAGATCGTCGTGTAGCTCTTCCTTTTGCCTCAAAATCCTGATAGAATGATTTGTACCTTAGAAATGAGCAAGAAATGTGCAAGAAATGTGCACAAGTGGATAGCGCAACCTATTGAAAAGGCAATCACTGGATGAACGCATAGTGTTTATCATGCAGGGA
>DATAYF010000533.1:0-6606 GCA_036272735.1 Ktedonobacteraceae bacterium | reverse complement strand
CTGTTGATCGCAAGTGGTTCTCCGCTCATTGCACAGGAGGCACAATTTATTCAAGCGGAATTGCAGCCAGCAGGAATTACAGTGATAATCAAGCAAGAGACAGCTGCCGCCGAGTTCAGTGATGCCCAGGCACGTAACTATCAGGCGGCTATGTTTTTCTGGAGTGGACGTCCAGATCCTGATGGTGACATCTATGCCTGGCTTCATACCGGCGGTGGGCTCAATAACACCCAGTTTCCAGACCCTCAGGTTGACGCTCTGCTGGATGCGGCACGTGTGTCCACTAATCAGAAGGAACGTGCTGCTGATTATCAGAAGGCCCAGCAATTCATACTGCAAGATGCAACCTGGGTCTTTCTCTATCATGGAGTTGCTGTCCAGGCCACGACTACTAGTGTGCAGAATTTCACTCGGGTGTATCTCCACTCATAGCAAAAAGGATTCTCCTGATAAAGCAAAGGCTAGCCGGTAGACGGCACGGCAACGCTTGCGAGATTACTCCGCGAGCGATTGCCGGCCGAGGGACGACGCTTTGACGCGTTGACGCGCGCCGCACGACTTACGTACGATCAGGTGCGTCGGCAATTCGATGTGCCTGGGAGGACCGGCCTGACCCTCAATGCGGCTAATCAGCAGATTGCCTGCGCGCAGGCCAATATCAGTGAGCGATTGCGCAATCGTCGTTAAAGGCGGATAGACGTGCGCTGCAAAGTTCAGATCGTCAAAACCGACCAGCGCAAGATCATCAGGCACGCGCAGGCCGCAATGCCGCGCGGCTTGAAGAATATCTAACGCCACCAGGTCGTTCACAGCAAAAATTGCGGTTGGTCGGTCGGAGCGCTGAAGCAACGCAATATAAAGCTCCTGCACCTCAGCCTTAGAGCACGCACGATTGGGCACGATCAAGCTCTCATCGTACACAACCCCATATTCCTCCAGGGCCTTGTGATATCCTTCCCAACGATTACGCACCGAAGTGGTTTGCAGCGTCTCCATATGCGAATGACAGAAAGCAATGCGCTGATGTCCCAGAATCAGCAGATGCTCCGTGGCGCGATAGCCGCCGTCCATATTATCGGGTCCCACATAGTCGGTCTCCAGATCAGGATAATAACGATCGATCAACACATGAGGAAAGTGTTCCTTCTGAAGCTGCCAGATCGCAGCATCGTATGTCGTATCACTGACCGGAAAGATAATTAAGCCCTTCACATGATCGGCACGGAAGCGTTCGATATCACGAGCCTGCTGCGCCTGATCCTCTTCAGCGTAAGTAAAGCTGACATGATAGCCACCAAGCTTGAGCGCCTGCTCGACCGCAATCAGAATATCCATATTGAGTTGTGCCGTCGGCGGGCGATTCAGAATAATCGCAATGCGCTTCTTAAAGGTCGGAATCGCTCCTGGAGTAGGAGCGACGATAGCCCGGCGCACAAAAGTGCCACGACCCTGCACGCGTTCGAGCAGACCCTCCTCGACGAGCTGAGAGAGCGCGCGGCGTATCGTATCGCGACTGATTTGATGCTCAGCAGCCAACTCCAATTCAGTCGGAAGACGGGTGCCTTCAGGCAGACGGCCACTCAGAATGCGTTCGCGAAAATAGGTCACGAGTTGGTGATGCAAAGTCATTGCATTCTCGTCTTTATTCAGCTTCAGTGTCACACGAACCGTCCTTTATTACGCTGTTGACTATGAAATGCCATCCTCTATCATGTTCATAGAGCAGCAAATATGCATACAAATGATTGCTGATAAGCATACCATATTCCTGCTAAATATGCTAGATGGTCCTGGACGTGGGGACAGAAATGGTCAACGTTTCCGCAAATGAATCGCCCACACGCAGTGATGAAAGCAGGAAAAAATAGGATAGAGCGGCACAGTATGTCGGAATAGCACCCGAATTGATGGCAGCCAGCTCAAATTCGTAGGTTCCAATATGCTACAAATTTGGTGCCTACAAACATTGACAAGGAGAAATTTATTCGCTACACTTACTAACACAACGACGTTCCCTGACTGATGGTTTTTTGTAAGTGCCAAAGGAGGTCACGCCATCCAACACAGCGTTCACATCCGCCTGATGCAGATTTTTGCATACCAGCGAGTGCAACGAGCAGATAAAGTACAGACATGATTGCCGCTTATGATGCCCGAAAGCTGTGGTTACTGCTGCAAACGTCCTCGCGTTTTGTTGATGCGTATGTTCCCACCATTACAAGGCATCTTATTTACTCCAAGCTATTGTGTCACAACAGTACATGATTGTCTATTTGTGCGCAGACGCGCTCCGCGTCTTTTCTGATTTTACGTGTCCTACACATCCTAGAGTTGAACGCAGGTACATGTCCTCAGACCGACTGCTTGTGACGTTGTCAAGCCGTCGAGACGACCTGCATACCAGCTCACGTTCATTATATCCGATGTTGTGCATCATCCCAGAGCAGGGATTTTGCTCCATAAGGAGGTCAAGATGTTTCATAAGACACGGGTGCTTAGTTTTTGTCTTATCTGTTTCAGCCTATTGCTAGCCGCGTGTGGCGGCGGCTCAGCAGGTTCAACGTCCTCCACAGAATTATCCATGTGGACCTGGAAGGAAGCGCATATTCCTGGTTTAGAGGCTATTGCCGCTGATTTCAAGGCCCAGACAGGCATTACGGTCAACGTAAACGCATATACGCCCGACGTCGCTTATCGCACCAAGATCACCACGGCAGCGCAGACAGGTAACCTCCCGGATATTATTTCGTACTGGTCGGGCAGCCAGTACGATCTGGCCGCCAGTGGCGTCCTGTCCGATATTACGGGCAAGGTTGATGCCAGTTGGCAGAGCGAGTTTTCGCCCGGCACTTACACCAAGACGTCTGTATATACGCAGCAGAAATACACGACCTGTCAGAAGGACCCCAAATGCACGTACAAGAATGTGCAGGTTGGCAAGGTATATAGCATTCCGTACGTAGCGGGCCAGTCGTACTACATCTACGCCAACAAGGCGATCTTGCAAAAGGCGGGACTTGCTACCAACGCTGCACCCAGCAACGCCGAACAGTGGCTCTCGATGATGGAAACAGTGAAGCGCAAGACCGGAACGCCTGGGGTGGTGACTGGCGTGCAGAATCCCGGCCCGCTGGATCTATGGCTATATCGCCCGATGCTCATGACCAGCTGTGGCGTATCGACCTATGATGCCATCTTCAATGGAAAAGACAGTTTTACCAATCCTTGCTCGATGCGGGTGCTAAACTGGATCGATCAGATTTCGCAGAACAAGCTGTGGATGCCGGGTATTCTCCAGACGGACATCGATCCGGCAGATCAGGCATTTTCAGAGGGGAAAGCGGCATTTGATATTGGTGGCACGTATACGCTGAGTTTCCTGTTGCAGCAGGGAATGAAGGCGTCAGATATTATGACTTTCCCGGTGCCCGCGCTGCAAGGCTCGGTCTATCCACAATTGAAGGTGGGCGTAAACGCACTGATCGATGCAGGAATCACCGCGAACAGCCCGCACCAGAAAGAGGCGTTGCAGTTTCTTAAATTCATGACGCAAGCCACCGAAATGGAGAAGTTTGCGAAGACCGTTGGCGATCTACCCGCCGTGAAAATTTCTGATGATCCCAGTAAGGTTGGGAATGTGCTACCGGGTCTACTGAAAGGACTGAGCAACAACTCGCCGTTTAATCAGAGCCAAGCCCAGGCCCAGACTGATCCGCAGAATGTGCTTGAGGTAGGATTACAGCAGTTCATCACAGGTGAAATTACGCCTGCTAAGCTAGCTCACAAGTTGGACATATCCAACGCAGCGGCCTGGAAAGCTGCCGGAGGTCCACAGTAGCCGATGGCGGCATGAATTCTGAATTTGATCTCATCGGCGAAGACACTTCCCGCGCATTCAGCGCATGCAAGAGTTGACGCGTGGGAGCGCAGGTGGAGGCACGAAGCGGCTTCACTCCACCTGCATTCTCACACAAGAATACGAAGTTCGAGGCGCTAAACAACCATATTGTGTGTTTTCCGGGAGGAGAGACTGCACCATGTTACAAACGCATACTCAGTCGAGTGAGCTTGCAGCACCAGTGATACGTGTGGACAGGCGTAACGTACGATTTCAACGCGGGTGGAGGGTGGTAAGAACACAATGTAACATTCTTTTTATTCTACCAGCGCTGATAATTTTTCTTGTTTTTGGATTGTACACCGTCATCTATTCGTTCGTGCTCAGTTTTTTTCGCTGGAACGGCTTCAGCGGATTTTCGATCTTACCGCCACGCTGCGTCTATCCGGTCTGCCAGTTTGTGGGATTGGACAACTTCCGCCAATTCCTGTACCAGAATCCGACGATGTCAATGTTTTTTTGGAAGGCGATTGAGAACAATCTGATTATGACGGTTGCGGTGACAGTAGGAACGATCATCGTAGCATTACCGCTGGCGCTAGCGCTGAATCGCCTACGAAAGTTGAGTCCACTGTTTCGCACGGTGATTTTGCTGCCGATGGTGACGGCGGGTATTGCCGTCTATTACGTCTGGACCTTTATTTATCAGTCGGATGGTCTGCTCAATGCGGTCTTGAAAGTGCTGGGATTGAACGTACTTCAGGCGCAACAGGGCTGGCTGGGCGATCCTGCGCGAGCGTTAGGCGCATTGATAGTCGTAATGGTCTGGTCCAGCGCACCAGCGTCAGTACTGCTCTACCTCACCGGATTGCAAACCATCGACGCATCCCTGACGGAAGCGGCACGTATAGATGGTGCAACGCCCTGGCAATCCCTCTGGCACGTTATCTGGCCGTTGCTGCGTCCTATCACGGTAATTGTGGTAATTCTCGGCATCAACGGAACCTTGCAGAATTATGAGCTGGTGTATCTGATGACGAACGGTGGTCCGGCAGGACATACGTCTGTGGTTGGATTACAGATCTTTAATTACGGTTTCGGCGATCAACGTCAACTGGGCGTAGCCAGCGCGATGTCGTGGATTCTCTTCCTGGCAGTCTTTATCATCTCAATGGCGAATCTGCGCCTTTTCCGCGCGAAAGATTAAAGGCGAATGCGTAATCCTGGATAGTTCAATGGAGAGGACGTTTTACGATGAATAACGCTTCTGAGCTGAGCGACACCCGTGTGAGCAGACAATTCACGATCAGGAAGCTTCAAGGGCTGCTGCCAAATACCATCTCGTATATTCTATTGATCATCTATGCATTGGTCTGTCTCTATCCATTTTTGTGGATGGTCTCGGCAAGTGTCAAGTCTAATCAAGAGGTACTGGGGAGCCAGGCGCTGATTCCAAAACAATTGCGCCTTGACGTTCTGATTTCGGTCTGGAATCAGCTAAACTTCTGGAAGTATTTTACCAATAGCGTGTTCCTGGTACTCTTCGTCATCCTGGGCATCATGGTGGTCTATTCGCTGGCCGGCTATGGTTTTGCACGCACAACGTTCTGGGGGCGAGAGTTCTTCTTTCTGCTTTTCCTGGGTTTGCTGCTGGTACCAGGGGTGAGCGTGTTGATCCCTCTGGTACAGTTGCTCGTGGCTCTGGGACTAATCGGACGAGGCGCGACCCAGCTCTCGACGTACGTGGGTGTGGCTATGCCGATCATCAATGGTTCCGGTCCGCTGGCAATTTTTCTCTTCCGTAACTACTTTGCGCGCATGCCCCAGGAGATCCACGATGCCGCGCGTGTGGACGGGTGTAGCGAATTTGGCATCTATCTGCGCATTTTTCTGCCACTTTCATTCCCTGTAATTGCGACAGTGGGTATTCTCAATTTTGTCGCGACATGGAACGCCTATATCTGGCCATCTATTGTGATTAATAACAGCGACTGGTATACGCTACCACTTAAGCTGAAGGATCTGGATGCCCAGACCGTGATTCAGTGGAATGTGCGTATGGCGGGATCGTTGATTACCACAATCCCAATTATCATTGTTTTTCTGCTCTTACAGCGTTATTACGTGCGTGGCATTACCGGCGCGGTGAAGGGCTAGCTAGATCGCATTGGTTTCGTCAAATGATCGTGACGCATTTGAGCATCTATACAGCACATGCCGGGGGATGGCTTTTTTATGGATAAAACTTTCACAATTTATGTGATACAGGCAGCACATACGGATATCGGGTACACATCCACCCGAGCAGATCGCACAGATGTATCTGGAGCATTACGACCGTATGCTTGATCTATGCCGTAGCGCGGCGGAGAAGCAGCGTTTTACCATTCGCGGCGGAAGGCCCCTGCATGCATGCAGGGGGATGGAAGCCGCGCCGCCGGCAGGCGGAGAAACCCCTTGACAGGAAAAGTCGTGTATGGTACTTTTGTTCTAACAAGGCTCCATACGTCCATACGGTGAAAAGACGCATGGCAGGAGAACCGCTCTGTTCTCTTCGTTGGTGTCGCCTGGAGGCGGGCGCACGTCGCAACGAAGAGGAGCAACCAGCCGGCTGGGGAGGCTTTCTGGCGCTCCTCACGGTCCTGTCCTCTCCCGTTCGAGTTGGTCGGCTTGCAATGCTCTCGGTCTCCGACAAGAGCCTCTCGCAAGATGAGGAAGCGTTGGAACGACGGGAGCACCCCTCGGCTTTTCGCCGCAGGGAGTCTCAG
>DATAYF010000532.1:0-3971 GCA_036272735.1 Ktedonobacteraceae bacterium | reverse complement strand
TCTCTTCGTTGGTGTCGCCTGGAGGCGGGCGCACGTCGCAACGAAGAGGAGCAACCAGCCGGCTGGGGAGGCTTTCTGGCACTCCTCACGGTCCTGTCCTCTCCCGTTCGAGTTGGTCGGCTTGCAATGCTCTCGGTCCCCGACAAGAGCCTCTCGCAAGATGAGGAAGCGTTGGAACGACGGGAGCACCCCTCGGCTTTTCGCCGCAGGGAGTCTCAGGTTTGCCAGCGCTTCAGCAGGTGGGCGACTTTGCCATCGGGTGTCAATTCATAACGCACGCGGTCCGGATTGATGTCGGCGAACTGTTGCTCACTGGTGGATGCGGCAACCACTGTATCATGGGGATGAATGTATTGCCAGACCTGCATAATCAGGCCGGGTTCCCCACGCAGATACACGTAACGGCGATTTGGCACGTTTGCCTTGATCGCCAGGCTCTCGGCCTTCCCAAAGGTCTCTTTTGCCTGCGTATCTTCCAGGTAAGGGTCGACAATTTCCATCATGCTTGGCACAGTTTCGCGTGCTCTATGCGTTGCTAAGTAGAGGAAAGTGACCGGCTTCTTGTTTTCCGCTGCGTCGTTTACCGCTGCATGAATCACCGCGTTGTTGTTGGGATCGCCTTCTATGAGCACGGCGAGGATCGAGTTGGGCAAGCGTTCTCTAATAGTGGTAACAACCACTGGAACAGGCACTAAACCCTGTTTGCTGCGGCGTGTATAGTTGAAGTATGCGGCTAGCATCCCAAGCCCTGCGACTGTGCCTCCAAAAGCGGTCGCCAGCGGTTTAGTGACCAGGTTGGTTGACCAGGCAATGGCAACAAGTAGTGTGGTCAGTATACCCAGGAAAAATTTGATTTTGAACCAGAGGGTGCGTGTCTCCGCAAGCTCAGCTTTAATTTGTGCCTTGAGGTTAGTGCCATTGAGCGCGATGTGTTTGTGACCATTGAGAGCATGCTCGACGGCGGCCTCGTCGCTCAGTTGACCGTTATGGCCTGCTTGCGTGATCGACGAAACAAGCCCGGCTGCCTTGATCCTTGCTGCCCTGCGCCACTCGCGAAAGCGCACGATGTCCAGACCAAAACAGGTCAGTGTAAAGGCACCCAGCAAGCCAAACGCGTACATATCGCCAAGGACATTGACATCACCTTTGACGGCGATGAGCACGATGATCGGTATGCCGGTCGCGAGTGCAATAGAGTAGTGTGGTGTGCCACGGAGCTTGTTACGTTGCAAAATGATGCCTGGCAGAAAATCCATGCGCGAAAGCGCCATAAAGACGTGATAGGCACCGATGATTGCTGTATTACTGGCAAATATCAGTAATGCACTCGCGCTAATAGCAACCTCTGTCTGCAACGCAATATTCCCCCAATGACCTGCAAGTAGCGAAATAATTTGTGCCGATTGTGTTGAGCTATTCGCCGCATCGGGAAGGAGCAAGGTTGAGAACATGGTCAGCAGTGGACTCGTCAGGCCAACGGTGAGCACCACAAATAGCATGGCGAGTCCTGCCACTTTTTTGTGGGGCTGTTTCATCACGGGCGAGAGCTGCGAGATGCTTTCCAGACCAGAGAATGCCAGGAAGGAACCGGCAAAGCCTGCTAATAGCGATGTCACAGTGAGAGATTGCCCGGCGAACATTTTTGGGAAGAGTGACAGGAACTCTCCAAAGGAAAGATGCGAGAAAACGGTAAAGAGTATTGCCAGATCGCTAAGGAATGCGATAACGGCACCAACCAGGCTGACCCTGGCGCTTTCACTGATACCGATCCAGTTGAGTAAGCCGAGCAGAGCGAGTATCCCAACGGTAATCCAGAGGACATATGGTGTGAGTGCCGGTGCTACCACACTCAAATAAATAATACCAGACAGGCTACTGATCGCTGCGGTGAGAAAATAGTCTACCAGAATGAACATGCCGCCAAGGGCACCAAACCAGGGATTGATGGCCTGTGCAGCTACAGTAACTACGCCGCCACCTTGCGGAAAGCGGTGCGTCACCTCGACATATTTCAATGTCAGGAGCACGAAGACGGACATGGTCAAAAATACAAAAAAGCCTGCTAAGCTGTGTACCGTTTGAGATAAAATGCCTGGAACATAGTAGACGGAAGTGCCGATATCCGCAAACACTACAGCCCAACATAGTAAAGGACCCAGCGTACCTGCATTACTATGGTGCTCATCACCTTGAGCAGCGGATGCTGTTTCTTGCGTCACAGATTCCTGTGCCATATAGCCAAATCACCTTTTTGATGGAATGATCCCTACGCTGTATACGTAGCCGGAGTCATATTTGCTACATAGTGTAGCACAGTTGTGATAAAGAAGTAAATTGAGGAAGCCTCTTCTTGAGGGAATATGGCAGTATCTTGAGTGAATATTTAGAATCCTGTCGCTATTACTGATACGACCTTTGGTATTATGTCCGAAATTTTGAGCATCCTTTGCGTTGTGTAATACATAAAGGATTGTTAATGGTTTCCGGAAACCATTAACAATCCTTTATGTATTACAGGCCACTTTCTCAGTTGGAGATAGCTTCTTTGTAGTGCCCAATGGCGTCAATGTGCTCTTGCGGCGTCTTGTAGCCTGCGTTCATAGTGTTGATGGAGATATGGGTTGCTCCCAGGTTGCGCCAGGCATCCGTCCAGCGTGCCAATGTAGCAAAATCCCCTTCGCTAGTGCTGACGCGTGCCTCAATGCCGAGGGCGTTAGGATCGCGGCCTGCTTCTCTGGTGTAGGTGCGCAACTTCTCAAGAGTCTGGTGCATCTGCTCGTCAGGTTTCCCTTGTGGGAACCAGCCGTCGCCGAGCTTCGCAACGCGCCGCAGCAACACGTCCGCGCCTCCGCCCATCCAGATGGGGATGGAACGTCGCACCGGCAGTGGATTCAGGCCAGCCTCCGTGATGGTATGAAAGGTGCCCTGGTAACTGGTCACCTCTTGACCCCAGAGCTGCCGAAGCACCTTGACCTGCTCTTCTATGGCGCGACCACGGGTATGAAAGTCCATGCCCAGGGCTTCGTACTCGACAGGATTCCAGCCCACACCGACCCCCAGACGTAGCTTGCCGCCCGTGAGCACGTCCACCTCGGCGGCCTGCTTGGCAACCAGCGCTGTTTGCCGTTGGGGCAAGACGATGACTCCCGTGACCAACTCCAGTTTCGTGAGTGCTGCCAGGTAGCCAAAGAGCACGAATGGCTCATGGAACATTGTCTGATTGGTATATCCCTGCCAACCTGGACGATGCGTAGGGTCTGCGCCCAGAATGTGGTCGAACACGAGAAGGTGGCTATAGCCTAATCCTTCTACGGCCTGCGCGTAATCGCGGATCACCGCCGGGTCTGCTCCGATCTCGCTTTGTGGAAAAGTCACGCCTATCTGCATACGGTTTTTCCTCTCAATCTCATAGGTACTATTGTTTCGGTTCCTCTCTGCTTCCCTACATGGGTTCAAACGTGTTCACATGGTCAGTTGCGGTGAAAACATCCGCACACCGCACAGGATCGCCCGTGTGTGGCCCGAGCCGGGCAAGATAGCGCTTGAGGATATTGACCGCGCTATTTTCATCGCGGTCCATCACCAAGCGACAGTCGGTATTTGGGCAGCGATACGTCCGCTTGTAGAGGGGCATGACTTGCTTGTGCCCACAACTACTACACGTCTTACTCGCATCGCGTTCATCTAAAATCGCCAGTTCTTTCCCAAAGAGCACACATTTGTAGCGCAACATCTGTACAAAAGGGTAGAGTCCCCAATCGTAGAGTCCCCAATCGTAGAGTCCCCAATCATTGAAGACCGCTCGATTCAGCTGCTTGTTCCTCTGCTTGTTGTGCTCGTTATGCTCTTGCATGGCCATCTGCCGTTGGGAAAGATCACCGATCACCACGGTTCTCTCAACCAGTGTGTGGCTGATCAGATGGGATGCTTTGTGCAGGCTATCCCGCTGCTTGTTGCGCTTCTGTTGAGAT
>DATAYF010000531.1:0-5457 GCA_036272735.1 Ktedonobacteraceae bacterium | reverse complement strand
CCCAGACCCAGGCCAATCACAACTGCGAACACGTAAATCCAGCCTTGCTCCCAGAGCAGCACTGCTGCGATCTGACGCGGCGGCATACCGAGCGCCCGCAACACCGCAAAGTTAGTCAGACGCCCCGAAGCATTCAGCCAGCTGAAGAAGAGCGTTCCAAGCAGGGCCAGCAGGAGCGCAGTCGCGATGCCCAGGTAGAGCATACCATCGACATTGACAGAGAGCGGATTCGATTCCGCGCTGGCCAGTTGTGTGCGCAGGTCTTGCAGTTTTGGGAAGGCAGCACGCACGCTGCTCAACGAGGCATTGTCACTATTGGTCTTTAACCAGACGAAATTTGGATCGAGCGCGCTACTGCTATTTTGCTGATAGACCGAGGCATAGCTCTGATAATCGCACAACATGCCGTACGTGATCGGGTCGCTGGAGCTATCGTAAACGCCGGGAATGTAGTGGACAATGCCCGCCACAACGTAGTGGATGCTATAGCCATCGGATGTGGGCAGGACAAACGAAGAACCAACAGAGAGGTGCTGATTGTTCGCCATCTCATCGTCGATAATTGTATAGACGGTATCGTTGTTGGTCGCGTCGGCGCGATGGCTGACCAGCAGGGACATCAGGCTGGCAAGCGATTGTGCCGAGTACTGCGAACCCCAGCGGGCCGTGCTAGCATATGTATCAGCATCCACCGCCACCACATCTGTCAGTGTGCTTGTCTGCTGATAATCCTTATAACCCAACGTCGCAGAAGTTACGCCCTGCACCTTCGTATAGGTAGCGGTCTCCTGCGTCAGCGTCAGATGCTGGGAATGGGGTCCGGCGCTTCCGCTGAAGTCTGCACCGACAGCGAAATCCACCGAATCACTGGTGCGCTGCTGCTGGGTCGCCGTGTAGACCAGGGCGAACATGGTCGTCGAAATGACCAGCAGAAGCAGGAGAATCATGCGCGAAGCCGGGCGAGGTGCGCGCTCCATCTGCGCGAACGCGAGCACGGCTGGAGCTTTGCGCCTGCGCGACGCCAGGAATGTACATAGGCGCAAGCAGAGCGGGAAGAGGCGCAGGAAGAGCGTGAAACAAATGGCAGAAGCCAGGAATGGCGCACACAATGCCATGACCCCCCGAATAACCAGCAGATTCTTCCCAAGTTGCCCCGCAATCGCGGGCTGCGACAGGTACAGGTAGCCGAGATAGCCCAGACAGAGCAGAACAACACCAACGATATCCAGGTTGAGGCGCCGCCAGAAAGGAGCGCGCGTGCTACGCGAAGATTCACGCCGGAAAGCGAGCACATCCATTTGAGAGGCGCGCCTGACCGAAATGATCAGTGTGAGTAGTGCGCAGGCGATTGTTGCCAGGGCGAACCAGCCCACGCTCAGCGCCGTCGAGAAGGGATTGTTCAGCAGGACATTCAGCGACGATTGAGGAGAACCGGACAGGAGCAAATGAACCAACCATTCAACCAGCAGGATAGCGGCAAAAGGGCCAAGGATCAACGCAATCAGGCCCAGGATCGTCCCCTGAGTCACAAAAGCGCCAAAAACGTGGCGCTGAGTCGCGCCGCGGCTGCGCAATGTTGCAATCGTCGCGGTCTGGCGTTCTACCAGTGCCACCGACATCGTGCTTACCAGGAAAATCAGCAGCGCCAGGATCAGAACAAGCAGGGCGATAATGGGGATATTCGCGATTGCGATCTCAGTTTCGTAGGATGAAATGGTATCAAAGAGTGGCCCTGCCGAACGCATCTGAAAAGGCGCGGCATCCGGCACCTGTTGCAACGATTGCCCCAGTTGTGAGGAAAGATTCGTGCCACCTTGCACAAGCGCGTCCATATTGTTCGTATTGACGCGTGTAATATCAAGCGGATAGCTCCAGTTCAGTCCGAAGAAAGGCAGATTAGGAGTACCTTTACCACCAGCCGCAATAACCACGCCCCTATTCCCGAAAACCTGTTGATTATTCAGAGAGATCTGCAAAGAAGAGATCTGTGGCAGGAGCGCGCTGCTTGAGGCCAGTACTGGATATGATGTGCTATGGGAACTTGTATTGGCCTGAAAGTCATTGGCATATTCCCAGTTCTGACTGGTTCCGAATATACCAACCACATGCAGGGTCCAGGTCACACTCCCCACGGAATCGGGAAAGGTTGCCTTCAGCACCGAACCAATACTCGCATGCAAGCTTGCCGCTTCGGCCTGAGTCAACGCGATCTCGATTTGATTGTTGAGAGCATCTGGCAGGTGCCCCTGAACAACAGTTAATTCGCTGCCGACCTTATTGAGGTTGTAGCCAACAACTTGCAGCGTATTGGTGTTCTGGCTGCTGGAGCCCCGCGAGGCACTGGACCGCAACGTCAAAGGCGGCAGAGAGACCGAAAAGTCCGCGTTGCCGTTGACATAGGAACCAATATTGCGCTGCACAGCTTGGTTAATCTGCTGCTGCGCCTGGAGAATCTGGTCGGAGGTCGGGTGCAAACTATAGAAAGTCGCATTGACCCTTTGCTGGCTCAGCGGGATACTACTCAGAGTTGAGCGCAGGCCAATCGTGCTGGAAGACTGGGCGAAGAGCGGAACGGAACAGATCAGCACAACCATTGCGATCATGCCCAGCCAGGTGACCAGCAACGAGCGCCACATCTGGCGCAGACGCCACCAGGCGAGTCTGACAATCGCGGGCAAGAGGGCCAGCGTAGAACGACGCGAGAGAATGGTAGTTGGAGAAGCCATAAACACTCCTTTGTCATCAGGTATTTTTTCTGTCTCATGGAAAATGCGAGGATAACCATATACATCAGCCAGCAGTCTCTGCTGCCTGGCACTCACAATATAAAGCAGAGGCTATAAAGAAGTTATGAAGAACCAATCAAGAAGGTGTCAGGATGAAAGCGCTTCGCATTCTGGTCCTCTCGAAAACATGGATCATCCCGAATGTTTGTTTCAAAGGAAGCGATCAAGCAGTGTAGGGACCATCATTCATAGGGTCCCATTTATCCAGATTCATCCAGGATTAGGCAGGGGAAGTGGATGAATCACAGGATGAATGGGACCCTATGAATGATGGTCCCTACAACAGGAATTCCTCCTTGTAAGTGGCCCCAGAAAAGGGAAAGGGAGGACAGGGAATCAGGATTTTGCGGCGAGATCATAATCCGGCAGTGGTGAAAGATCCATAGCCGGAAGGGTGAAGGCAAAGCAGGAGCCACGGCCCGGCTGGCTTTCCACGCTCACGTGCCCACCATGAGCTAGCACCATCTGCTTGGCAATCGCCAGGCCCAGACCGGTGCCACCTGTCGTGCGTGTCCGTGAGGGGTCAGCGCGATAGAAGCGCTCAAAGACATATGGCAGGTGCTGGGCCTCGATGCCGCAGCCAGTATCCTGCACGCTGACCAGCACCTCTTTGCCGCGTTCAGCAGCGCTGACCGTGATCTTGCCGCCTTCGGGCGTGTGTGTAATCGCGTTCCCGATCAGGTTGCGCAGAATCTGGGCCACCCGTTCGGGATCAGCCTCGACCCAGGGCAAGCCAGGCGATAGATCAACGTCCAGTGTGATCTCCTTCTCGGTAGCGCGCAACTGAAGCATATGCACCGCCTTGAGAAGGCACTCGTTGAGCGCCAGGGGACGGCGTGTCAGACGCAGTTGTCCGGCCTCAGCCAGACTAAGCTCCTGCAAATCAGCGACCAGGCGCGTCAGTAGCGTCGATTCTTCATAGAGCGAGGCAATGGTCTTGGGCGTAGGCTCAACCACCTCGTCCTGCAACGCTTCCAGGTAGCCGCGAATATTGGTCAGAGGTGTGCGCAGTTCGTGTGCGATATCGTTGATCAAATTGCGGCGCAGGTTTTCAGAGTGCTGCAACCCACCGGCCATGGTATTGAGGACGTGCGCCAGCTCGCCAATTTCGGTGTGCGTCCTCACCTTCAGGCGCTGGCTGAGATCGCCTTCTTCCATGCGCCGGGCTACGGTGGTCATGCGTTTGATCGGCTTGATAATCGCGTAAGAGAAGGCCAGGCTGAGAACCAGCGCGATCAGACCCGCGAGGAAAACGCTAAACAGGATCGAGCTGGTCATCGAATTGAGAAAACGCTGTTCGGGGGAGGCCAATGCCTTTGGCACTCCAAGGAATGAGCCTGGGAGATTAGGACAAAAAGGAATCGTGTTAGTCGAGATCACGATAGTATCGCTGGACAAATCCGCGCAGAAGAGCGTTGGAGAACTCGTGATCTTCTGTTCAGCAACCGCTTTAGCGCGGCCCCGAAGAACAAAGCTGCCGATCAGATCAGACTCGTTAGAAGCGATCACCCGGCCCGTGGGATTGACCACAATCAGACGGATATTATATGCGCGCCCGATTTGATCGACCATACCCTCCTCAATTTGCGGATCAGGATTACCGTTTGATCTGGCATTAAATGTGTTTAACCAGGCTATAGCATCATTGAGTCCTGCCTGCTGTTTTGTAGAGACATATGCTTTGAACAGACCTGCAGTGCTATGACCAGAAAAAAATGCCACAATGCTGATGGTAACCAGGATGGTCAACAGGACCATCAGCCATAAGCGAAAATACAGGCTGTGCGTGAAATGAGGCAGGCGGAGATGGCGTTCACGGAACATCTTACTCCCTCCGAAATTTGTAGCCAACGCCGTACACAGTCAGCAGGTAGAGCGGATGGTTGGGATCGGCCTCGATCTTTTTCCGCAGGTTCATCAAATGGACGTCGATTGTGCGCTCGAAGCCTTCATATTCCAGGCCAAAGACGCGGTTAACCAGCTCGCTCCGGCTAAACGCGCGTCCAGGTTCACACGCCAGGGTTTCCAGCAGCTTGAACTCCTTCGGCGTCAGGCGCACAGGTTCATCCGCGCGCCTGACCTCGTGAGCGGCAAAGTCGATGCACAGGTCGCCAATCTGCAGCGGTGGCGCCAACTCTTCCTCCTGGGAGGAACGCCGCAGGACCACGCGTACACGGGCCACCAGTTCGCGTGGGCTAAACGGCTTGGTCACGTAGTCGTCGGCTCCCAGATCAAGGCCCAGCAACGTATCCTCTTCGGTCGAACGCGCCGTAAGCATAATGATTGGCACCTGCGACTCGACGCGAAGGATGCGACAAATATCCAGCCCATCGACCGTTGGCAACATCCAATCGAGAATAATCAGGTTAGGCGCACGCTGGCGTGCGAGTTCCAGCGCCTCGTGTCCATCGTAAGCGACAAGCACCTGGTGTTGCTCGCGTTCAAGGTAGAGGCGAATCAAATCCACGGTTTTTCGATCATCGTCAACAACTAATATCTTTCGTTTCATCAGACAGGTCCTGTGAGCAGGGAAATAATATGAGCAAAAGGGACAATATATGTATGGATAGCTTCCTCTTTTGTCTCCAGTATAGCCAATTATTGTGAAGTTTTAATGAAGGAGATGAGTGGCTCATCCCTCGCTTCATCCCCCAAAAATGCCGTCAAGTCC
>DATAYF010000530.1:0-4493 GCA_036272735.1 Ktedonobacteraceae bacterium | reverse complement strand
CAATGCTTAATGGTTTGGCCAAACCATTAAGCATTGTTTATATATTGGCAGAACATAGGTGTCGGTTTGTGGTTTTCGTAGGCCACAGATTGTTTACTCGATACAATACATAAAGGAACGTTAATGGTTTGGCCAAACCATTAACGTTCCTTTATGTATTCACCTCGGTTGGCTGCCCATCCTCAGGTTTCAGATGGATGAAAGCAAGTTAGAAAGCGCCCACGCCATGAGGAGTGCCAAGGCCGGTGGGACCATCGTAACCAACTTTGCCAGTACACAGATAGGAACCACCGCAACTGCCGTTGCTACCACTGGTGACATCGTACAAGTTACTGGTATGGCTATACAGTGACGAAGCCGCGTTCGTGCTGGAAGCGTTGCCAGCGAGCGCGTAAACACTGGCGATAATCGGTGAGGATACGCTGGTGCCACCAAAGACCAGCCAGCCGCCAACGCCGCCGTAGGTGTCATAGACGGAGACGCCGGTATTGGGATCGGCGACAGCGGAGGTATCCGCGATGGTGCGGCGACTACAGCCGCTATCGTGCTGCCAGCTTGGTTTGCTGATATATGAGCTACAGCCGCTACCAGTGCCACTCCAGACGGTCTCAGACCAGCCGCGAGTGGTGCTACTGCGCGTGAGCGAAGTGCCGCCGACCGCAACCAGGGTGTTATAGGCGGCGGGCACCTGTGCCCCATAACCACTATCACCAGCGCTGGCGGTGATGATGTGACCAGGATGATTGTAGTAGGAGGCGTAACTGGTCTCACCGCTACTTTCGTTGCCACCATAGCTATTGCTGACGGTGTTCGCGCCCAATCTGACGGCGGTATTCACAGACGTGCCTAGGCTAGCAAAGGAGGCGGAACTCGCTTCAACCAGCAGAATATGGCACTTGGGGCAGATGGCACTCGCCATATCGAGGTCGAGCGAAATCTCCTCGGCCCAACCTGTATCGCTTCTGGGATAAGAGGTACCGCCGCTCTGATTGACCTTGCGGAAGCAACCATTGGCGGTGGTGCAAGCCGGTAGGCCAAAGCGTGAGCGATATACACCCAGGTCGGACTCGGCATTGGGATCATTATAGGCGTCAACGATGCCTACGGTCTGCCCGCTGCCAGCAGAAGCTGACGGCAGGTTGTATGCACTTTGTAGATCAGCGGGGTTGTATCCGGAAGGACTGCTGCTATTGGGTTTGGCATTTTGTGTGGTGGACATAACGCGAATAGCATCGCAGTGCGCGTAACCTGCTGCGGCGGCTGCACATACATGGGACAAACGGAGTGCGGGTTGGCTTTGCTGCTGCGCGTATGCGCTTGTGGTAAACACGCTAAAAATGGCAAGCGAGAGCGCAGCGGCTGAACAAAAGATAAACAGGAGTTTGTGGCGCATCAATGCTTCTCCTTCAAATACGGAGTTTGAACCCCGTTGGCAATATGTCTCCCGTAATCAGCGGAAGCTCTGCCGTACATGACATGTGAGCAAGATACGATCAAGAGGCACGTGAAAGTGTGAAGAGCCTTCCATGCCAGCGGGCAGCATACACATCCCTTTGTGTATATTTATAAGAGTATCGAGCATAGAGTCCTCCACTGAATGTCCGGGCTTATGTCGAAATCGATGCTCTTAATAGAAGTATACATATATATCGGTAAAAGTCAATCATCGTGAGGGTTTTGTTGGTTCTATACTATTATTTCGTTTGCGGATACCTTGCACTAACTTAGCGTTAAAACAATGTGAACGTTAAAAGATGTGTCATAAAATATATTGCAATTGAAAACAATTTAACATATAGACGAGCATTGATGGTTATATGTAACCATCAATGCTCGTCTATATGTTAAATGCAAAAACAGTAAAATAGACACGCCTAATTAGCCATCGCCGATGCGCAACTTGTAGACTTTGATAGCTACCTGTAGGGTCAGCCAGTTGCTGCGGTCTTGAACATCGATATCGCAGAGCGCTTGCAGGCGTTCCAGACGTTGGATCAGGGTATTGCGATGCACAAAGAGCCGTTCAGACGTTTTCGTCAGGTTGCCCGCGCACTCTAAATAGGTCTCTAAGGTAGCGAGCAGGTCGGTGTTTTTGCGCTGGTCATAATGATCAATGCGTGCCACTTGATCCTGATACACATCGCGCAGGTCGTCCATATGGGCAATTTTATATAGGTAACGGTAGACACCCAGGTCGTTGAAATGTGTCACCAGCGGTTTGTTACTCTCAGCATGTTCCTGCCACTCGTGCAAATTCTGGCCCATTTGTAGCGCTTCGTTGGCCTCCGCAAAGCCTCGGCGATAATCTACAAGGTGCTGGCAGGCGTTGCCGATCCCCAGGGATAGGTGTACATTGTATTCTTTGTAGAGTTGAGTTGCCATATCTTGTAGCCATTTTTTGAGGCGCAGGCCGCTCAGGTCTTTACTGAGGGGGATGATGCAGGTGATGGTGTTTTCGCGCTCGTCGAGCACCGAGCCTGGGTAGCCATCTTGAATGCGACGGCGCAGTAGCGTATTGATGCGCGTGTACAGCGCCTGCAACTGCGCCCCCTGTGGATAGTCATCGCTGGCGTCTTCGGTATCCTTCGAGGCATGGTGTTGTTGTGGCTTCTGAGATTTTTGTTGGGCGGACCGTTGGCTGGTAGTGTCCGTCAGCTTTTCCAGGTGCGTCACCTCGATAACAATAGCGGCGTGCGTACGGTTGAGATCACACCCCAGGAAACGGGCACGCTGCTTGAGTGAGTCGTCTGACTCCGCTGTGCCATGAATGAGATCGTCGAAGAAGCCTTTGACGATATTTTTCTGTGTGAGCTGATTGACCAGGTAACTATTCTTGATAGCGATGGCTGTCTGGTTGGCGATGGTAGTCAGGAGTGTCTGGTCCTCGGCCGTGAAGCGCCGACTTTTACCCGAATAGCAGTTGATCAGTCCAAGCTGTTCGGTACCAGCGATCAAAGGGATCGAGATGAGCGTTTTGTATTGCGTATCCTGCAAAGGGTTCACGCGGTCGAGCGTCTCCGCGCTGAGCCCCGTGCTATCAACGGCGTGGCTTGCACCTGCGTACGCGTCACCGGCAGCCTCGTTTACCGCGCGCAAATGTTCGATGAAATTACGGTCTACATTGACCGGGCGGAAGTGCACGCGATCATTCAGATTGGGCGAGGTGGCGCGTACCGTCAGGCGTCGTGGCACTTCGCGTTCGCGTCCCTGTTCCATGAGCAAAATAATGCAGAGATCGACCTCCATAATCTGCACGCTCATGGTCGCGAGTGAACGTAACATTTCATCGAGGTAGAGGCCCGAACTAATCGTCTGGCTCAGCACCGATAGGGAGGTCAGAATACGCAACTTACGCTGGGTGTTTTCGTATAGCCTTGCATTTTCGATAGCACCTGCGACCAGGGCGGCCGTGTTGGTGATAAAGGTGCGATGCTGTGCCGTGAACTCACGTGGCCCATACGATTGGACGGTGATCACGCCGATCAGGTCGCGCGTCTTCGAGAAGATGGGCACGGTCATAATCGATTGAAAGTTCTCTTCTTCCAATTCGGGGAAGTAATAGAAGCGTGGGTCCTCCATTGCCTCATCCCTAAGAAAGACCGCCTCCTGATGCATCGCCACCCAACCCGCGATGCCTTCTCCCAGTGCCATGCTGATTTTGCCCACCAGGTGATGGTACTGATCGTTCGTACTCGCCAGGACGAGTCGGTCCTTGTCTTGATCGTACAGGTAAATGAAGGCAACCTGGCAGGAAGTGGCGCGCACAACGGTATCTACCAGGTGATGAAGCACTTCATCAAGGCGCAATGTTGAACCGACAGTTGAGATAACTTCGTTCAACAGAATATTTTCTTGCGTCCTGACCTCAAGAGTATCGCGCAACTCTTTATTTTCGTTGCTAAGCTGCTCGATGACCTGTTCTTCATTCGTGGACTGCGAATGAGCGAGGGACTGATGGTTGGTATTGGCTTTGGATGACATGCAACCTCCTGTCTGCTGGGGCTTTACAGGTGCGTTTGCCTTGACCACTGTTGCACGCCTTTGGAACGGTGGCGGTAGAAAAAGTAAATCGCGCGTATTAGCGCCACGATGCGCGGGGATTCGTGTTAGCGAGCGAATGCACTATGGATACTTTGACTATACAAATCTTACTAACCATTGTACCTATTTTCTGCCTCCTCGTCCAGGCTTTTTTGTTGAGATGTTTTATTGAGTGAAAATTCCGTTGGTTGCATCGTAATATGTGCCTTTATCGACGGAATCCATGCTATAATAAACTCGTCCCGTGGCTTTTTGTACAGCGCTGTCTATTTTTTTGTACGCAGTGAGCTTGCTTTATGCCCGCTTGTCTCTATTTTCAAGGAGCTGAAGAATTCATGGCAATTGAAACGGTCGAGATCCCTGAACTTGAAACAGGGATTGAGACACACGGTATCGAACGTGTGTCGCCAGAGACGCGTACGCATGTGCGCATCTTTGATAATTTTACGATG
>DATAYF010000529.1:0-10343 GCA_036272735.1 Ktedonobacteraceae bacterium | reverse complement strand
GCCATGCTCACAATAGAAATAAAGAGAGCATATGAACAAAAGTGAGAAAATATAGGCAGGATGCCCACATACGCTACTATTAAAACAGGCTGGAGCAAAACACTATGCGAGCATCCCCTTGAAATATTGACAGCAAAGGGACAATCGTGCATCCCCACCCATAATGAATCTGCCTAAACCGCAATTTCGCTCGCAGCAGCAACCGGATAGAATGCTTGTAACATCTTGCTTTTGATCTTCAGGTAGGATATGCTATCTGTAATGAGTGCAATGGCTGGAGCAGGGATGCTATATGCATGCGAGGTCTTTCCGGCTGAATCGTCTCGCAAGAAGGAAAGGAGTCATATGTCAGAAATCTTGCAAGGGAACGGAACGGAAGCGCGGCTGCTCACCGATGAGCGATTTCTACGCAAAGTAGCTTATTCATACTACGAAGATGGGCACTCCCAGGAAGCTATTGCTGCGATGGAGTTTTGTTCCAGGCAAATGGTGAGTAAGGCACTCCAAAAGGCGCGAGAACGAGGTATTGTCCGCATTGCGGTCGTTCCTGATTTACGAACTGGCTATCTTCGCAACCTGGCACGCGAAGTCCGCCTGGAGCTTGGATTAGATGATCTTGTCTTGGTAGCAGGTCAAAGCATGGACACAGTAGATGCCAATGCGGTCCTCGACGAGGTCGTCATTGAAATTACCAATGCGGCGGCTGAATACCTCGATCAATTGCTCACCGATGAGGATATTCTGGCAGTGTCTGGTGGCACGACGTTTATGCGCAACCTCGTACGCTATATAAAACCGACCAGGCTCCTTCCGCATCTGCGAGTTGTGGCAACAATTGGGTTTGCCAATGCTCATACGAACTTTGGTGATGCGAACCTGATTGCCCACGATCTTGCCCAGGCCTATGGAGCCATACACCACTGGTTCCCCTGTCCTGCGTTCATGCCCGATGAGCAACAAATGCAGCAAGCACGTCAGCTTCCGATTGTCAAAGAAGCCTATGAGCTGATGGCACAAGCAAGCGTCACAGTGACAGGAATTTGGACGCCCCAGTCGAATGAAGAGATGGTCCAGCATGGGGTGCTCTCACGAGAGCAGTTTGAAGCGATTGAAGCATACCAACCGACCGCCGACATCAATCATTGGATTTTTGACGCGGATGGTCGCTGTATTAACGACGTGCTTGCGCCACCGCCGTATTTTCTTTCCGGGTTAGAGATCCCCCGGCTCAAGCATAAAATTCGGCAGAGTGGTGCCAAAGTAATGCTGGTAGCAGGGGGCAGCCCTTCCTATATCCCCGCGATTCGCTCAGTGCTCAAAGCAGGATTGGCCAATATCCTGGTCACCGATCACGTCACTGCACAGCTCTTGCTGCTCCATACCTGACCAGAGGTCAAGCGATGTCGAAACGCAAGCAGCGTATAGGATCGAGATTACGATTTACCAGGGAAGCGTATCATGCTAGTTCTACAGTTGTAAGTAGGTGAAATAATGAAAGAAGATTCAGGAAACAAAGAGAAACGGGCATTCGTAAGGACGATGGTGTTTACCATTTTGTGAACTTCTTTTACCAGGCCGATAGGGGGTTACGCACGCCCATGCGGATAACGGCTCGATATACCCAGGTGAGTCGTGTGGAGGCAAAAAGACGAGCCTCGTTTGCTTCCGCGTATTGTGCCTGTTGCTGTTCTCACAGCAAACCGCGTTCAAGCGCGATGGCGACTGCCGAGGCACGGGAGTCAACGTTCAACTTGGTATAGATGTTGGTAAGATGCGCTTTCACCGTCCGTTCAGAAACACCAAAGTGTTGGGCAATTTCTTTGCTGCGTTCACCACGAGCGACAGCGCTGAGAATGGCTCGTTCACGCTCGGTCAGTTCCGCCGTGGAATCACCGGGAGGAGCCCCTCCAGAAGGCGTAGGCACTGAACGATGGGCCTGAGCAAGGATGCGTGCCATGATTTCTGGTTGTAGAAGGAGTTCCCCCCGCGCTGCTGTCCGAATGGCGTGAAAGAGGGTTTCTGCGCTCGTTTCCTTGAGCAGATAGCCACAGGCTCCTGCCTGGAGGCCGCGCAGCAGTGCCTCGTCATCAGTATATGTGGTGAGAATGATCACTGCCACATGAGGCCAGGACTGGTGAATCTGCTCGATCGCTTCTAATCCATCCATGCCTGGCATGCGGACATCCATTAGGACCACATCTGGCTGTAGTTCGCCCGTGAGGCGGGTGGCCTCCTTCCCATCACCCGCTTCACCGACCAGGGCAAAGCCCTCTCCCATCTCCTCTAAGAGTAAGCGCAGGCCCTTGCGTACCACCAGGTGATCGTCAGCCACCAAGATACGCAGCGGTTTGTCTGTCATCTCCATGCGTCTCTTCTCCACTGAGCGCCAGGCACAACGAGAGGGTGGTCCCTTGTCCTGGCGCGCTCCGAATGTCAAGCTGCCCTCCAGCAAGCCCCGCCTGTTCGCGTAAGCCAAGCAATCCATAGTGACCAGTCCCGCAGTTTTCGGAACCCGGCGCGTACAGCAGAGCCTCTGGATCAAAGCCCTGACCATCGTCGCGCACCATGAAGACGTAGTGCGCTTTTTCTCGTCTGGCTTCGATCCACACCTGCCGCGCGCGTGCATGTCGGGCAATGTTCTGAAGCCCTTCCATGATCAGGCGTGAGACAGCTTCAGCAAACACTGGAGGTACGGCTGCAAAATCTGCCAGATTTGCCTGGCAGACAATCCCTGTGGTGCTGATAAAGCGTCGCATCTCCTCCTGTATCCGTTCGACCAGTCTCCCTTCGGCACGTTCTTCCGCACGCAGATCGTCAATGGCGAGCCTGGCGCTGATGAGCGTTGCACGAGCGCCAGCGAGCGCTTCCTGGACGAGTTCCTGCCCACGTTCGACTCGGCTTCGCAGAAGATGTGAGTTGGCCACTTCGAGTTGCATGACCAACCCGGCAAGTCCCTGGGCCAGCGTATCGTGTAAATCACGCGCTAGACGCTGGCGTTCCGCCTGGCGCGTCAGTTCTTTAATCTGAGTTGAGGCGGCCTGGAGTTGGTGGTGGGAGCGAGCCAGTTGCCGATAGAGCAGCAAATAGCCAGTGAGAAACAGTAACTGGGCCAGGTACACCGGGATATTCTGGAGCACATCAATCCAGAGCCATTTCATCCCCGGTCCAAAGGTGATGCGTTGGGCGGCCAGCATGCCCATACTCAGAAGAAGATAACTCCCCAGAGAAAGCAGCAACACCTGAGCAGAAGAAAGCCTGGGAAGCGTGATGATTTCCAGCGCGAGAGCCAGGGCCAAACTGAGGGTGAGTGGCTCCTGCTGGGCCAGCAGATACACGCTAAAGACGAGGATGACTTGTGCGAGCACGCATATGAACAAAGGGTGCCGGGTCAGTTTGCCTGAAAGACTGAACCAGAGCGCCACTCCAAGCAACAAGAGCAGAAGCGTAAATATGCCTGTTCTGAGCACATCGAACGCAGAAAAAGTGAGGGAGAACTGGCAGCTTTGATCTGACGTCACACACAGAGGCAGCACAAACCGGTTCAACTCTTCCAATCCCCACACATACACGATGCTGACCCAAACAAGCAGGAGGGAGCGCAGTGGCGATGAAACGAACATGTATGTCTCCTTCCCGAATGCGTGGAATACTCCTGAATGTCCTTTTTTTGAAGGAAGCTGGTTGGTTATCGCCAGTATAACACACACCACCGCCAGAAGAGCGTGTCCGTTCAGGCACGACCCGAAAGGGCAGAACGGGAAGGAGTCTCTGCCCTTTCGGGCAGAACGCGCAGCTTCCCGAAAAATACCTGCTGTCTGCCCAAACGCACGATGTGGAGATCAATAGCCAGAGGGTATGGTGATGCCTGGGAGAAAGAAGTTCGTCAGCAGTGTTTCTCGTCTTCTCGTTCTCCTCACGAAAAAAGGAAAGGATAAGGATGGACAACATAAAAACATCTCGTCACGTGGCATCATCACGTATGGTTTCCAGCGGTTCGCTGATTGAAGCCAGTGTTGTCTCGAAAGAGTATCGTCTCGGCGACGCTACGGTCCAGGCGCTGCGCGGAATTACCCTACGCATTGAGCCTGGAGAAGTGGTGGCGATCATGGGCCCCAGCGGATGTGGAAAGACCACCTTGCTCAACTGCCTGAGCGGGCTGGATAGCATTTCCTCCGGGACAGTCAGAATTGCAGGCCAGGATCTACGCAGCCTCTCGGACCGGGATCTGACAGCTTTTCGAGCGCGCGAAATGGGCTTTATCTTCCAGGCATATAACTTGCTGCCAGTGTTAAATGGCGTCGAAAATGTCGAGTTGCCCATGCTGGTGAGCGGCGTCTCCGCCCGCGAGGCACGCAAGCGGGCATGGGCAAGTCTTGAGCGCGTGGGCATGGGTAATCGTGCCCACCATCGTCCAGCGGAGTTGAGCGGAGGACAACGCCAGCGCATCGCCATTGCGCGCGCCCTGGCAACGCATCCCTCACTGGTCTGGGCTGACGAACCGACGGGTGCGCTCGATAGCCAGACGAGCCAGGAGATTCTTGACCTGATGTTACAACTGAACCGGGAAGAGGGCCTGACCTTTGTCTGGGTGACACACGCGCCGGATATTGCCCACCAGGCTGGGCGTCTGATCACGATGCGAGATGGGCTGATCGAAGTGGATCAACTCATGAACACTCCTCCTGGAAATGAACGGGAAACTTCCAGAACGCAGGTGCAATCATGAGCACACTCTTTTCTGGTCTTGCCCCGGACGCCATTGCCCTTGCGCTCCTCCTGGCGACATCCGGTTTTCTGCTGCTGGTTGTGGGCCTGAGCCGCCTAGTGTTCTTACGCATGAGCCTACGTAACATGATACGGCGTCCCAGCCAGACCGTGATTCTGTTGTGTGGACTGATGCTCTCCACCATTTTTATTACTGCCTCATTGGGTTTGAGCGATAGCTTCACCGGTTCAGAGAAAATGTATCGCTTGGCGCAACTGGGACAGGTCGATGAAGCGGTGAGCGGGCATTTCTCTGTTGACCAGTTTGCGGCAGCCATCGCTCGTCTCAAGCAGCAACCAGGGGTTAGGGCGACTGCGGGCATTCTCCTGCTCCGGCATGGCGCGGATGTGACAAACGCGCGTACCTCGCTCACCCAAACCCGCCTCGATGTCTATGGTTTGCCACCTGCCTTCGATCAGGCCTACGGACCAGTCACCGACAAGCAGGGACACACCGTCCATTTCGCAGATCTGCGGGCTGATGAAATTATCGTCAGTGCCACGGTGGCAAAAATCATGGATGTGCGCCCTGGGGACACGCTCAGCATCCAGACGGAGGTTGGCGAGTTTTCGAGCAAAGTCAGCAATATTCTCTCAACCGATATCGTCGTGACTTCGGGTGAGTTACTAAGTAATGCCCCTTTCCCTGAAATTCTGCTTCCTCTGGCCATGTTTCAACAGATGTACGAGCAGGGATTACATCAGCCCATTGCGCCCAATGTCCTCTGTATCAGCAATACGACTCAGAGATCGAGTCAGGCTATTCTGCGCCTTTTGCAGCAGATATTTCAGGTCGCACCTCTTGATCCTCGCGTTCATATTGCGGGAACCACGCAATTTGATAGCACGCAAATCCACCCGTTGCGCTCGGCGATCGTAGGGGCACTCAATGAAGTGCCTTTCACCTCTGGTCTCGCGCTTGACAACTCGCCTGCGGGCCGAGAATACGCGCTGCTTCTTCCCGCTTTTACGTGGCTGCTCATTGGGGCTGGGATGGTCTTCCTGATCCTGCTCTGCTTGCTGCTCGCTGCAGAACGCAGGGCCGAGTTAGGTATCAGCCGGGCGCTGGGTTTACAAAGACAGCACCTGGTCCAGCTCTTTCTTCTAGAAGCGTGCGGATATGGCGTGCTGGCTGCATTGCCTGGTGTGTCCCTGGGAGTGGGAGCCGTGGCGTTGGAATTGTGGGCGCTGGGACACCTGCCGACGGTCAATCTGGGGCCAGATGTGATCGCCTCCAGCGCTTTCCATGTGCCGCTCCATCTCCAGGTGAGCTGGCAGAGCCTGCTCAGCGCCGGCTGTTTGAGCGTGCTCGCAACAGCAGGAGTCGCGTGTTTAGCCGCGTTCTGGATCAGTCGGCTGAATATTGTCGCGGCGATACGTAATCTGGATGACGTTGTCGTGGCCCGCCCCTCACTCTCTGGCCTGCTGCGCGCGCTCTGGCAGAAACCGCGTGATGCCTCTGGCCATCCTCTCTCAGAAACCCTGGCCCGGCGCTTCACACGTTCCCTTGAGACGATGGGGAAACTCTTCTGGGGCTTGTGCCAGCGTGGTCCTCTCTGCTTGCTCTGCGGCCTCGCGCTGCTTGTTTCTGGTCAGGAGTGGATGCATGAGGGAGGGATCGTTTTGCTTCTCACCGGTGGCGGTCTTCTCGTGGCCTGGGCAGGCCAGCGTGTGAGGCATGGGCCACTGTGGCGCGCACTCTTTCAGCGACTGGGATGGAGCTGGATAGGCGTGAGCTGGGTGGTGTACGGGGCACAGGTGGGCGGCAACGCACTGTTCTCAGCTCTGGCCTCGCTGCCTAATACCGCCTTTGATAGCGCAAACGTGGGACAGGGACCGATCCTCTTGAGCCTTCTGTTACAGATCGGGGGGTGCGTGGTCCTGGTGATGACCAACCTGGATCTGCTGGCAGCTTTGCTCTCGTTCTTGTTGAAACGTTCGCGCCGCCTCGCCCCTCTCAGTCGCATGAGTGTAGCGTATCCGCTGACCTTTCGTTTTCGTGCCCAGATTACGGTCACTCTTCTCAGCAGCATCACCTTCCTGATCATGCTGCTCCTGACGAACAATCTGGGGCAGGCGCAACAGGGACAGGTCCAGGTGACCAGCGGAAATTTCCAGTTAGAAGTCCAGTTGACGCCGGATGAACCGCACCAGTTAGGAGCAGCCATTCAACACTTGCCTGGCACGCTCCCGCAGGATGTCGCGGCGGTTTCCCAGATGCATCTGCTATACGATCCGGTCAATCAAGATGGCACCGCGCCTCAACCCGTTCGCCTGTACGCGCCAGGGCAGCCTGTCCAGCAGACCGGCACCGCGCCTTTAAGCGGCCCGCTGGTGGTTGATGATACGTTCTTCAATCTGTCTACTATGCCTCTGTTTGCCAGCGCTCAGGGATATACTTCAGCCCGACAGGTCTGGGATTCCGTCAAAAATCATCCAGGAGACGCGGTGATGCGCTACGATAACAGTCTGAGGGGCTTGCCGACCTCCAGTGGATTTACGCCTTTTTCCGTGGAAGTTCCAGAGAGTTCAGCGCGCTCGGCTCCCTATCATCGTCTGACGATCATTGGGCTGCTCCCGGCCAATGTCCACTGGTCGAATATCCTTCTCTCGACCAGCACGGCCAGTCAGATCACGCCACATCCATCTTCCTTTGTGACGTACTACTATCTCCGAATACAGCCAGGGATGCAAACGGACCTGGCGATCAGCCACCTGGAGCAGGTACTCCATACAGGTCGCTATGGCCTGCAATTTATGTCGCTTGATGCCGCCGATGCGAACACGCTGACGGCGGATCTGACGCTTTTTCTGGTCGGCTATCTCGCCAGCGGACTGCTCTTCGGGGCGCTCGCCATCAGCATCATTGTCAGCCGAGCAGTAGTCGAACGTCGCCAGCAGATTGGGATGCTGCGCGCGCTGGGCTTCACGCGCACGCTTATTCTTGGCTTATTCATCGTCGAGTCAACTTTTGTCATCACTGTTGGTCTGGCAACCGGCGCCAGCCTGGCCATCTGGCTCGCTGCTCAAATTGCTCGCCAACTGTACCAGAATTTCCCTTTTCCGCTGGAAACGGTCGCGCTGATTTTTCTGGGGAGTTACCTCGTCGCCATCGTCTGTATCGCCCTCCCAGCGCGCCGAGCCTCGCGTATCCCTCCAGCGGAAGCGCTGCGCTATGAATAGGGCACAGAACCATGTGAACTGGAAGTCTCTCAAGACGAAAAGAGAGACTTCACCTCTCTTTTTTAGACAAAAGATGGACATACAGCATGAGACAGTGAAAGGAAAATAAACATGGAGCCTCTGAAAAACAACATAGAACACGTGCGGAGCAAACCCGAGCCTCAAGCAGGGAGAAAGCGTTTTCTTCTAGTAGCCATTCTGGGAGGTTGCGTGCTCCTGGTCGGGGCCACACTCCTCCTCTGGCAGGTTTTCGTATCGCAAGCTTCTCCTGCTGGCCAGGTAGGCGCTGTTTCGACGCCTACTGCCAAACCCACAAAATCGGGACCAGGCGACCCCCAGGCGTATTACGACGCGGTGAAACAGTATGTGGCCCAGCAGTTGCATATGAGCGTGGCTCAAATCAAGGCAAAGTTGCAAACAGGTGGTCAAACAACCAATTTCATTACGCTGGCAGAACAACAGGGCATTGCTCCCGCGCAATTGCGTACGATCCTGCTAGAAGCTGAGCAAAAGGGGCATGCTGTCCTGGTGCAAGATGGGTATCTCACCCAGCAGCAATCTGATGCCGGGATGCAGGATCTCCGGAGCCGGGATCTGCAGACGCTGGCGACGAGCATCAAGTACGATTTTCTCGATCATTAAGAGGGCGTTTGTCCTCAACCTGACATTTCGCCAGGTTGAGGACAGAGCCAGAAACGAGTTTTCACGCATGCATCTTCCCTCTCCTGAAGCCGTCTGGACGTCTGTGTTTGATGAACTCTGTCAGCGGATAGAGCACTGTTCTCTGCGTCGAGAAACCAGATATCGAGTGCAACGGTATTTGCAAGGACTGCTAAGTGCAATACCTTTCAAATAAGGACTACAATCTGGGCAAAGCAACCATCCCGTTGATACGGGCGATAGTTCCTCGGTCGTTTGAGAGCGAAATTACTCATCTTTTGCTTTACGACGCGCGAATTGCTGCGGAACCGACGAGCTAGGAGTCGTACAGCGGCGATGTCGTGCAGCAAGCGCCGATAGAGTTGGTCGAAGTGCTGGGGAGCAGCCAGTTGAAAGTCACTGATCGCGTCCCGGACGACCTCAAGAGCATGAACAAAACTCAGACGATCAGAGTCAAGATTAGCTGTTAAAGCCGCTTGGTGCATGAGAAAGCGCAGCGCATAATGAGCGAGCAACAGTCCATAGAGTTCCTGAATGACGCCAACGGGCAGCAAGCTACGCAGCGGTCGCCCGACCAAGCGCTGGTGCGTATCGACTTCATCGATGACCAGTTCGATTTCCCAGCGTTCGTGGTACGCGCAGGCAATCTCGATGGCTGGGGCAGTGGCTGGGTCGAGGAGACTGGTGACTAGGCGATGATGCTCGCCGTAGCCTTTGAGTTGCGGGTCGGTGATGGTGTATTCCATAAGGCATACCAGGATGCGCGCTCCAGCTTTGCGTTCATGGCAATCGCTCGGCGTCAGGTAGACCAGGGAACTCCCGTCGGGCAAGCAGTGCACAAGCTGGGGATGAACGTGAGCAGGCAGACTGCCTAAGAAAGTGGCTCCTCGCCCAAGAGTCGCCAGGATCATCTCAAAGGAATGAAATCCACGATCCCACATAACCAACATTCCGGCCCCTATGCTGCGTAAGACTCGTAAGCCGCCTACTCGCTCGGAGCAGTGAATGGGCCAGAAACCGGCATCCACAATAGCATGCGTTCCACACTCGACCAAGTAGACCCCTTTGAGTTGCGGAAATGCCGTCTTTCCGCGTGCTACCTGATGTCGGCCAAACGCCCGTATGTTCTCAGGAGTATCTGCTACATCTTCGGTGGTGCCGTCGATTGCGCACGCGGCGCAAGCCAAACAGAAACGCTCCCCTGGTTTCCAGGATCGCCATAGGTCGGCAGATGGCACGAAAGAGTGCCACGAGCGGTTTGGCCCCCAACTGATAGCGTCGATACGACAGGGCGGCATCCCCAGGGAGTGGGTAAAGCGGGTCCGGCCAAAGAAAGCGCAAGCCCCTGGTCAAGTGTTGAAAGACATGGGCAATGGAAGCATGGCTAAACAGGTGCAGAGCAATGATCGACCATACGACTGCCAGGGGCGTCAAGCGGCGGTTCCTGGTTCCAACAGGGCCATACGTTGACAATGCCGCCTCGATTTGTGCCGGGGGAATCACTTGCTGAAACGCATCGAGTGAGACCTGCTGGCAGAAGGTGTGCTCCTGCTCAAATTGGCGTAAAGTAAATGGCATCGGGTGAGATGTTCTACTCCTTTCACATTTTAGGGAACGGTAACCCTCCTGGTTCATGTCAAACCCACGCTCACTTCAGCAGAGGTTTGACATGAATCTGGAAAGGAGCCCCCTTCCTTATTGAGCCCAGGGCGGCGTTCCTATTTCCCGTCCATCGG
>DATAYF010000528.1:0-12900 GCA_036272735.1 Ktedonobacteraceae bacterium | reverse complement strand
CATTGCGAATAGACCCGATTGGCTTTGCGCGCCTGTGGCCAGACAGCCTCAGTGCCCTTGCCGTTCTTCCTGCGTCTGCGTTTCTGGCGTTTGGTGCGTTCTCGGATAGTAGTCGAGATTTTCCAGTCCGATGAGTGCCTGGGGATGCTGCGTGATGATCTGTTTGGCGATGCTATGATTGGCTTGCAATTTCAACCGTCTCGCTCGCTGCTCGCTACGTGTCAAACGTCGTTTCGCGCCGCCAGTGCCTTTTTGAGGCACTCGTTTGCGCAGTCGTGCGTAATGGTTGGCGTGATGTCGTACCTGTTTTCCTGGATGAAAAGTTGCCTTGCCTGTCGCAGTAGAGGTCACGGCGAGATAGCGAATACCCACATCCACGCCGACCGCTTCGCTTAGTTGTTCACCGGTTGGTTCAGGGACGTCGATTTCCAGGGAAACGAGCACATAGAAGGTTTTCTTTGGTTTATCGTACCAGAGCTTGGCATCACCGATGCTGGCTCCCTGCCGAATGAGCGCCATGTGCTTGTCGTAGCCCTGGTACGGGATACTGGTACGCCCGCCCAGCGTGCCGAGACTGACCTGCTGCTTTCGCCCAAAGGTGTAGTCCCGCTTATAGGTATACTGGACGGTGGGCGAGCTATAGGTGGGAGGCTTGTCCAGGCCCGTGAAGCGTTTCCTGGTGATCTTCTTGTGGCAATGTTCGGCATTCTTTTTGAGTGTGGTCCACAGTCCCTTGTAGGTAGATGCCACCTGTCGTTCCACGCGACAGGCTGTTGTGAGGGAAGGTGATAGCGTGCGCGAAGCTCGGCATACATCCCTTTGTGTAGCGTGATATTGCTACTGGTTTTGCGATGCTCGAAGGCATAGCAACTCACCGCACCCGGCGCATCCCGATAGGCCAGTTGCGTTGTGCGCAATGCCTGAAACTGTTGCGTCGTGGTGGTGAGCTTCAGTTTTGCGGTGATGATCTGTTGCATGTCTTCGCTTTCGAGAAAGGGATGAGAAGCGGCCCCATCCCTCGTTCTCCTACACTGATACACACGGCTCACGAAGCTATGCGTGTTGGGCGAGGCTTTTGCGGTAATGCGTCTCTTCGTCAGGGGCCAGCGACCCACGAAGGCGAGCCATACACAGCAGTATAACATGTGTTCTGGTTTTCTGGTTTTCTGGTGTTCTGGAAGAGCCACATTGGGCCGCCGGATACCCCTATCTTTTAAGGAGGAGTATCCGGCGGCCCAATCATGAAGAAGCTCCTCTCGCAAGAAATATCCCGAAGGAACATCTCGGGCTGCGCATTTTCGAGAAGGGCAAATATCATAGATGCAACATCTGCAGCCAGTGATAGTCGAGTGTTGAATAACTTATTTCTTTAGTTTATCGGACAAATTTCATAAATCGATGTTGTATAATCAATGCATCATTAATGTTTATATAACCCTTGAGGTTGATCCATGGCAAGCAAAGAGACACGAGAGGTAGTTGCATCGAACGACAAAGCCACTACTGAGATACCACGAGAAAGTCATGGTCTGCGCCGCGCCGTTGGAGTCTGGGGTTCCTATACCTGGGGCTATGCGGATGTAGGAGCTGATGTATATGTCGCACTAGGGCTCGTGATAGTAGCGGCCCAGGGTGCGGCAAACGTCGCGTTTCTCATTGCTGGGTTGGTTTATGTCATGGTTGGCCTTGCTTACACTGAGCTTGCAGCTGCATACCCCATGGCTGGCGGAGGACAGTTCTATGTAATGCGCGGACTGGGTGACTTCTGGGGATTTGTTGCTGGTTGGGCTGTTTTGCTGGACTTTACTATCGACGTTGCACTCTTTTCACTGGCGTCCGCAGGCTATATTAACTTCTTTTTACCATTTCTCAATGTACGCACGAATGTCCATTTATTTGGACTCTCCTTTACTGGTGTACAACCTATTCTGATTCTGCAAGCAACATTTTTTGTTGTAATGCTAACGCTGCTCAATATTGTTGGGGTGCGTGAGTCATCGCGTTTCAATGAGCTTCTGGGAGCAATAGATGTCATCAGTGAAACGGCGCTTCTCTTTTTGGGCTACTTGCTTGCATTCAACCCTACGATGTTAATCCACCAGATGACAACTTCGTGGCCTGATGCTTATCACCTGGCATACGGATCGTCGCTAGCGATTATCTCTTTCGTGGGACTGGAATCGATCAGCCAGGCAAGCCAGGAGACGATACGACCAGGCAAGGTTGTGCCACGTACTTCTATTGCATTGATCCTGACTGTCTTGATTTATGCGCTCGCTTTCTCAAACCTCAGCCTATCCATGCTGCCCTGGCAGAGTTTCATTGAACACAATGGTGATCCCGTTGCCTGGCTGGTCAGTCACATTCCCCTCATAGGGGTTGTTGCGGGCCTCTACGTGGCCCTGTTGGGCGCAACACTTGTATTGATCTCATCCAATGCTGGGATCTTTGGATCCTCGCGTATTACCTACTCAATGTCAAGGTATGACCTGTTACCGCGGTGGTTCTCCTGGGTTCATCCAAAGACCCGCACACCGATACGAACGCTTATCGTCTTTTCCGGTGTTGCGCTGCTGGAACTCTGGTTGGCTGGTCTCTCGACCAATGCGTATGATGTCCTTGGCAATATGTATGCATTTGGAGCGGCAACAGCTTATATGCTAGTCTTTGTCTCGCTGCTTGTGCTGCGTTTTACTGATCCATGGACTCCTCGGCCTTTTAAAGTTCCACTTAATATCCGCTTCTATGGCAAGGACGGTGAACCACGCTACGTGCCGATCGTTGGCGTGCTTGGCTTTATAAGTATTAGTAGCATCCTTATTCTTGTTGTGCTCACCCATACCATTGGCCGTATTGCCGGTCCAACCTGGATTATAGCAGGAATCATAATTTACATCTTGCAGCGCGGTCACAATAAGCTCCCAATCGGCAAAACGATAAAACGAGATTGGGAAAAAGAACAATCGGACGTCTATGAAGACGCCGGCGAACATGAGTTGGCTGCTGAGCTGCGTGAGAACCTGGATCGTAAGCATCGCTTATACGACGAACGTGAAAAAAGAAGCCGATTGCCAGCTACCGCCCAGGTACTTGATGTACCAATTCAGCCTGATCAGAAGAAACATACAAAGGGGAAGCAAAATGAATAAACAGCGCTCCCTATGGCGTGAACGGTATCGGCTCCTGGTAAGCCTGCTTATTATTCCGCTTGGTATCATCATGTTCGTTCGTGGCATGATGGCTGGAGATCAAGCATGGCTGCTCGTGGTTCTTGGATTGGCCTTTGTTGCTCTGGGGATCGTGCGACTGCGTACGTATGCGCAAACTCACGGCTTCAGATGGCGTCGAAGAAAGTGAACGTCACGTACCTTGATGATAGAGGCACAAATGCTTACAACCAACCCAATACAGATGAATACCATTGGTGTACTGATTGCCATTATGTTCCTCGTCTCCATTGCGGGTGTTCTGGGCTGGATGTTACATGTACCGAAGGAGACTGAGCGTACACGAATTGCTGCACAGGCTGTGAGATCGGTGAGCCAGATGCGTCGTACCCTTGTCCCTCTTTTGGGGGCAAACGATCTGAATGATCGTGTTGTAGCACTGGCAGCGCAAATAACACAGTATCGAGACGGATACATTGAATTGCTAGCAGTGGTTAACGTTCCTTTTATGCTTCCCCTGAATGCTCGTCTTGAGGAAGATGAAGATCGGGCGCGTGAACTGCTAGATCGCGCTGAAGAGATCGTCAAACGCCATACGAACAAGCTAACAAAGCGCATCCTGAAAGCACGCCAGACTGGTATAGCAATCGTGCGTGAAGCGGAAGAGCAGCCCATAGATATGATCTTGATAGCAAGCAGTCCAACGCATACACATGGTAGCACATGTCCATTAGATCCAACCGTAGAGTACGTTCTGAAAAATGCACCTTGTGAGGTACTGATGCTTAGTTCAGGACAAACAACCACAATTCCGCAGAGAAGAGAGGAGACGAAGGAAAGTCCGATGATTGCTAAAAGCGCGTAATTGCCCCCCAGGAGCCAAACCAGCAAGCGCACCATCCAAGATTACCTAGCCAGGTAAGAGGTTATGTTTATGCTCTTCTATATCTTCCATAAACCTTTATTTAGCAGTTCCCATTTGTTGAGGGAAGGTCTTTTTAGTCAATAGAAGTCTAATTCGGATGGTTCCGTGCCATTTTTTACCGTTGTTGCTAGGGATTGTCCAAACCTTATTGCAAAGGGCATGCCATGGCCTGAGAAACCTACAGCGATGAATGCTCCAGGCATACCCAGTACTTGATCTCCAATTGGGAAATTATCGGTCGTACAATCGAACAATCCAGCCCAGCGCTGTACGGTAAACTCACCATTTATCTGGAAATCGCTTCACCTGAAGAAGCAATAGGCAACCAATCAGCAACGAATGATCATGAAATTCTATAATGGCCCTAAGAATCTGAACACGGAAAGTGGCTGAAATAAGATATACTCAAGACATGATGAGAAGACAGTATCCAGCAGCTTTCAAGGCAAAAGTAGTTCAGGAGCTCTTGAAGGAAGAGAAGACGTTTGCGCAAATCACCGCACAGTATGAAGTCCATCCAACCCAACTGAAGAATTGGCGAACAGTTGCGTTGGAAGGGCTGCCAAGCCTCTTTGAGAAACAGAACAGTACAGCGGAACTGAAAGCGGCCCATGAGCAGCAGCTCACCGAACTGTACGCCGAAATTGGCAAGTTGAGTACCCAGGTGGCGTGGCTTAAAAAAAAGGTACAAATCTGACGAGAGAGGAACGAGTTGGCCTGATTGAACGGACAGAGAGTGAGCTTGCGCTGAGTCTGCAAGCCGATCTGCTGGGTCTAAGTCGTGCGAGCTTGTACTACCAGCCGCGCCCTCCCAGTGCAGAAGAAGTGCGGCTCAAACATCGCATCGATGAAGTGTACACGCAGTCTCCCTTTTATGGCGCTCGCAAGATCGCGGCGCAGTTACAGCGAGAAGGGATGGGCATCAATCGGAAAACAGTCGGTCGGTATATGCGCGAGATGGGCATTGCGGCCATCTATCCAGGACCCAAACTGAGTCAACGCGACCACAAGGAAGGAGTCTATCCGTACTTACTGCGTCACATCACCAGTGCCTATCCGAATCACATTTGGGGGATAGATATCACGTACATCCGCTTGCGAGGGGGCTGGATGTATCTGGTGGCCATTCTGGATTGGTATTCTCGGTATGTCATCAGCTGGGAACTCGATCAGACGTTGGAGTTGCCCTTTGTCTTGACCACCGTCCAACGCACGTTAGGGCAAGCGGTGCCGTTGATCTGCAATAGTGATCAAGGGAGCCATTTTACCAGCCCGCAGTATCTCGCGTTGTTGAAAGCGTCTGATGTCCAGATCAGCATGGATGGCAAAGGGCGAGCATTGGACAACATTTTTACCGAACGCTTATGGCGCACCGTCAAATATGAGGAGGTCTACATTCACGATTACCTCTCACCGCGAGAGGCACGTCAAGCATTACTGCGCTATTTCACGTTTTATAACCAAGAGCGCCTTCATCAAGCACTTGATTACCAAACTCCTGCCGATGTGTATTTTCACAAGGCATGAGCGCCGTCTATTTATGAAAGAACACAGGGTGTCGAAAAGGAGGAAAGGAGCTTGTATGTTGAGCAATCCTGTTAAAGGAGACCACCTTGCTGTCAGGCAGTTGATTATCATGGCAGAGGGGAAGAACGACGATGACGTATCGTTTTGAAGACTATGACATTCAAACTGGCAAGCTTCGAGATCGTCCTGGCTATTGGGCATCAATCGAAGAGTTCGCTTCATTAATTGCTGATAGTCAAACGGAAGAGGAAGCCTTACACAAGTTGCTCCCGAAGTTTAAAGAGCGCGTGCACGCGCTCCAAAGTCGTGGAGAACCTCTTCCGCTCCCAGGAAGTGGCAAACGAGTTCCTACATTTGCTTCAAATGATCAGATTGAACAGTTCCATCCCTTGGTTGATGATTTTTGGGAGCGGATTTTAGGAACTTCCTACAGCACTTCTTTCGTTTCCAATGAAAGCACCCTTGAGGTATGGGAACACATGTATGTTCCTGGTGGGCGGCAGGAACTCATTGCTCGTATCAAGGCTATCTACGGAGTGGACATCACCAGCTATTATGATAGACCTCTTCCAATCGTACTAAGAATCATTTCAGAAAAAGGAGGAGAGTAGCTCTTAGAATTGCCTTTCCACTGTCTTGACGAATGGGGCCACCATATTCCCACTTTTGATTTTCCTCGCTGATTGGTTCTGTCTTCTTCAGGCTACCGTGTGGTGGGATTTTGCAGTAACCTTTCCTCAGTTCGCTTGCTCCTCATTTTTCTGGCTGCTGCAGTGCAAACCCAGACGCAGCAGTGCAAACCCAGACGCAGCAGTGCAAAGACCACACTGCTGCAGTGCAAAGTTGTAATAGTGAACTTTCCATTGCATTCTTTGCGGCGGTCCATTGCACTAGCCTTTTTCATGAGTATATACGAATGCAACAACTTGCTTTTTGCGGAAAACGAGTTTTTCTTTCCTGAATGATGAGACGCGTGTAATGGCCTATTAGACCCGCCGGAGAAATTTACAACGTTAAGCCTCTTCAGAAAAGCGGAGGTATTGTCCGTAAGGGGCGCAGTTGTCCTTTCCGCTTTTTGGGGGTCTGCAAATCCAGATGATGCGAGCTATGCAAGTTGATATGGGCCGAGGTAATCGGCGACAGATGCTCCAGGTTGCTTTCCTGGACCGGATAGCCTGTGGCTTGCAGATGATCGAGTGCCGCCTGTATGTAGCGGGTATTCCAAACGGCAATGATATCAGGCACTCTCCCGGTGCCGGGACGCTACCTTTCCTCCTACGGGTACGCTCTCTTCTTCACCTGATCGCTTTCCTGTCCAAGCCGCGCATCGTTGGAGAAAGCAATCCTCCTACCCCAGCCAGCATACATGCCATGCCAGAAAGGCCAATCACCAGGTCAGGAGAGAGGTATTGGAGAAGGTGCCCGCCCATCAATGTTCCGAGTGGGGCCGCCACAGTCGTCAGAGCAAGACGCGCACCGAAGACCTGTCCTCGCATGGTCGGCGGAATGAGTCGCTGCAACAGCGAGGCTTCTATCGGCAGATACGGTGCCCAGGAACACGCGCCCAGGGCTAGGCACAGAAGCGCCAGGGGCAACGAATGGAAGATCATCAGCGGGCAAAGGAATCCTCCCCACAGGAGAGCGATCAGCGGTTGGCTCAACCCTGGCCGGAACCGGGCAGCAACGAAACTGGTGAACAACGCGCCGATCAGTGCTCCTACCCCAAAGCCCGTCCAGAGCAAGCCGTATCCCTGGACGCCAGCATGCAGGATCTTGTCGCTGTAGAGAGGCAGGGCTGCTTCAAGAGGACCATACGAGAAAAAGAAGAGCACTGATAAGCTTGTGAGCAGACGGATCTCCCTGGTACGGACGAGCAGATTAAAGCCACTCAACCAGGTGTGCTGCACTTCCGACGCTTCGCTCGTCGTATGACGAGCGATGGGAGGCAGCGAAAAAACGAGGAGCCCCATGAGGAGGAAGCTCATCGCGTCGATCAACAGCGCAAACGCTCCTCCTACCGAGGCACCCAGCATTCCGGCGAGTACGGGACCAAGCAGCGACGCGAACTGCAAGCTGGTTGAAGCAAGGGCATTGGCTCGTTCAAGAGCCTCCTCTGGGACCAGGTGTGGCAAGATGACGCGCACGCCTGCCCCTGTAGCAGGAGAGAGCGCTCCTGCGAACAAAGCTAGCGCATAGATCTGCCACAACTGCAAGACGCCCACCCATGAGAGAACGGGAATGGCCCCGATCAGCAGTGCACGCATGCAGTTATCTAGTCCCATTACCAGACGAGGCTGCCAGCGATCCAACGCTGTTCCAAGCAATGGTCCAGTCAGCATGGCGGGAAGTTGAAAACACAAAAGCACGAGACTGAGCGCTACTCCTGATCCAGTGAGTTGTAAGACGAACCAGAGTAAAGCAATCGTCGTAAATTGGTCTCCCAGATAGGAAATGCTGAGCCCCAACCATAAGCGTTGAAAGGCATGGGAACGCAGTGGGTGACGTTCGACCTTCAATTTGAGAGCGTCAAACACAAACAGGCTCCTTTCCATGAGGCGTCTTTGGGCCAACAGCGTCTATCCCACATACTTACTCGTTAGCGACTGCTTTGCGCCCAGGAGTGCTTGTGGTGTCCCCTCGAAGATAACCTTGCCTCCCTTATTGCCTCCCTGCGGACCCATATCAATGATCCAGTCAGCGTGGCGAATCACATCGAGATGGTGCTCGATAACGACGACGGTGTTGCCGCCATCGACCAACCGATCCATGATGGTGAGCAGGCGATCGATGTCCGAGAGGTGCAGACCCGTGGTCGGCTCATCCATGACATAGATACTGCCCCGTTTGTGCAGTTCGCTGGCGAGCTTAATGCGCTGACACTCGCCCCCGGAGAGGGTGCTCAGGGGTTGGCCCAGCGTCAGGTAGTCCAGACCCACATCGCTCAACGCCTGCAGCTTGGGCTGCACTTCTTTGATCTGCAAAAACGCCAGCGCCTGCTGCACGGTCAGGTTCAACACCTCCGCAATGGATTTCCCGTGCCAGAGATAGGCCAGAACCTCGTCCTTAAAGCGCTTCCCATCGCACACCTCGCACGGAAGCTTCACTCCCTCCAAGAAGCCAAGGTCCGTATAGGTCACCCCAAGCCCCTGACAGTTGGGACAGGCCCCCTTTGAGTTAAAACTAAACAGGCCGGCGTCGACCTTGTTGGCGGTGGCAAACGCCTTGCGCACGTCATCCATGATACCAGTATAGGTCGCAGGATTGGAGCGACTGGAGGTGCCCAGGGATGCTTGATCAATTACCACTGCTCCCTGGTGCTGACTGAGGAAGGCTTCATTGATGAGTGAGCTTTTGCCAGAACCGGCCACCCCCGTGATGACTGTCAGGATCCCTGTGGGAATATCCACACTCACGTCCTTCAGGTTATTGATGGTGGCATGAACAATCGGCAGGCTGCCGCTCGCCCGGCGGAAGGACTCCTTGAGCGGCCTCTTCTGCAGCAGATGGTTGCCGGTGAGGGTATCGGCTTGAAGCAAGCCGGCGTAGCTGCCTTCGTAGACAACCTGGCCGCCTTCGCTGCCGGCATGGGGTCCCATATCCACCACATAATCGGCGACCTTGATCACATCGGGATCGTGCTCTACCACCAGCACGGTATTGCCTTTCTCGCGTAGTTTCGCCAGGAGTTCGTTCAAGCGATGGACATCGCGCGGGTGCAGTCCGACGCTCGGTTCGTCAAAGACGTAGAGGACATCGACCAGGCTGCCGTTGAGATGCTTGACCATTTTGACCCGCTGCGATTCGCCGCCGGACAGGGTATCGGTCAGTCGATCCAGGCTCAGATACTCCAAGCCAATCTCCACCAGATGTTGCAGCCGCTCGGTCAAGGTGCGCACGAGTGGTGCCACCGCCGGGTCGGTGATCCCCTTCACCACTTCCACCAACTCGTCCACCTCCATCGCCGACAACTCGGCGATATTGTAGCCGTTAATCTTGCAGTTCAGCGCCTCCTGGTTGAGCCGGGCCCCCTTGCAGAGCGGACAGGGGCCGAGCTTCAAGAACGGCTCGACCTTTTGTCGGATGCGCGGCGAGAGCGTCTGGATATCGCGCGTCACAAACTTGCGATTGAACTTGTACACCAGACCCTCATAGGTATTGTACGGCAGGCCGGTGTGTTTGCGCGGTTCGCTGTAGAGCAGCAGGTCCAGTTCTTCTGGGGTATAGTCGGCGATCTTCTTGTCGTTGTCGAAGAAGCCAGAACGCGCATACAGCTCGCTTTCCAGGTTGGCAAGGCCAGGGGCGATGACCGCACCCTCGTTCAGCGATTTGGTGGTGTCAATCAGCGCATCCGGGGTAATGCCGACCTTACGGCCCAGGCCATTGCATTCCGGGCACATGCCCTGGGGATCGTTGAAGGAAAACGCGTTGGCAGAACCGACAGACGGTGTGCCGATGCGCGAAAAGAGCAACCGCAGCACGGACGCGATGTCCGTCACGGTCCCCACCGTCGATTGCGATCCACCTCCTAGACGCTTCTGGTCCACAATTACTGCCATGCTCAGGTTCTCAATCGCATCAGCATGTGGTTGGGGATAGCGCGGCAGGAAATTGCGCACGAACATACTAAAATTCTCAAACAGGAGTCGCTGCGCTTCATTGGCAATGGTATCAAAGACCAGCGAGGACTTCCCCGAACCCGACACGCCGGTAAAAATGATGATCTTGCGCTTAGGCAGCCTCAGCGAGACATCCTTGAGGTTGTTCTCGCATGCGCCACGAATCTCGATATATTCTTGAACCATACTCTCTCTTCGCTCCAGATCTTTTCACCAGGCGTTCTGCTGGCCGAACGCCTTTGTACAGGCTTTTTGCGTCTTTGCTCCTGGCTCTACAAAGGAGCAGTAGTACATAGAAGGATGGGTAAAACGTCTTCTTTTTTTCACGTTTATCGCGTATCTCTCGAACGCGCGTTGTTCTGTGCGCTGCCTCTATGGCAAGGCAGCGCGCGTCTGATTCGTTGTGACCTGCTCCCTGGAAGGCGAGGCGCCTCGATCATGGGAATGATGGCCGCCCATAGATCGCAGATGCGACTAGGACTGAACCACCAGCCATCGGTTGCCATCGGGATCATGAAGATTAAACCACTTGACGCCAGAACCCGGCCCATACAGGTCATCCTTCACTTCGTGGACCTCGGCGCCCTTTGCTTTGAGTTCGTTGTACGTCGCTTCAATATTTGAAGTCGAGAGATAGAGCGTCATCGTCCCCGGTTTCAGCTTTCCATGCATCGTCGACAGCGTCAGAGTGGCGCCTCCTCCTGGGAGCGAAAGCGTGACCCAGTGCCGATCGCCTTCTCCGTAGTCTTGGGTGACGGACCAGCCCAATTGCTCCGCGTAGAACGCTTTGGCCTTCGCCATATCGGTGACTGACATCGTCACCATCAGAATTTTTTCATTAGCCATTGTCATAACCTACCTTTCACCTGTCGTTAAACAGCCTGTTGTGTGTCCTTCTCACGCTTGTCCGCAGTCAGCTCGCGGGAGTCAGACTCCAGGAGTGTTTTCGCGCGTCACTCCGAGGACAGAACCATCGAGCAGAAATCTGACCGGCTTTCCGCGCGTATGCGGGAGGACTATTCGCGACCCGTGCTCACGCAACCAGAAAAGCTTCTGCATTCCCTTTGCGCGCGGCTCAGAGATCATCCCCTGTCTCGTTCGGCGCCTCGCTCGTTTCAAGCGAGAGCAGGGTCAGACCGAGACGGATGATCTGTAGGAGCACTCCATGCAGCGCGGACTGATCCGGCAGCGTCCCCGAAAGCAGCGTCGTCCCGGTCTCCTGCTGCTCGATGCAGAGTCCGCCAAAGCGGTCTTGCCAGGACGGGCTCAGGTGTCCTTGGACACGTATCGCGTAGTACATTTGCCTCCTCCGCATTCTGCGCGTTTCACTGCCTCCGCGCCGTGCTCGGAAGGAAGATCACCATTCCTGAACACCACTCTGGGAAAAGCATAGCAGAACGCGAGCCATTCCACAGTCGTCAAAAGTATGCCAAAGGGAGTAGTTGTATGAGGAGGAAGGGCACCTGTTGGGAGGAATCAGGTTAGAGCAGTGAGAGGGCACGTGCCCGGCTAATCGCCTGCGTGCGGCTAGAGGCTCGCAGCTTGCCGAGCAGGTTGCTGACATGTTTCTTGACCGTGGGCAGCTCGATCACCAGGGTCTGGGCGATCTCCTGATTAGAGGCTCCGGTGGCCAGCAGGCGCAAGACTTCTTGCTCACGCCGGGTCAGGGAAGCACCCGGCGCGGAGAAAACAGCCGATGCCTGCTGCGCAGAGGAAAGAGCAGGCTTGGGAGTGGGTGCCGCCAGGGATGTGCCTGCGCCTTGCCGCTCCTGCTCGAAAACGGCCAGCAGCTTTGAGATATAGGCTCTGGTGGAAGGAGCCAACTCATGCTGCTGGGAGTGTGGAGTGAGCAGTGCCTCAAGTGCCTGGCGCATCGGTTCGCCTTCATCCAGGTACACGCGCAGGTAGCCCTCTGGTTCGGTCAAGGCAAATAGGCGCGCCGCGACCTCGTGGGCTTGCTCGTTCTGGCCTGCGTGATGCAGCGCCACCATGTACTGGGCCAGATATGTGAGGGTGATCCTGCTGTTGGCCGAACGACCCAGACTCCCGCTAAAGCGCTCCAGCAGCTCCAGCGCCTCTGTCCAACGAAGCTCTGCAAAATACACCCGCATCACGACCGGGAAAGCGTCATACAAGCTGCGTTCCCATGCCCCTTCTGGAAAGCTCACCGCCCAGTCGGCTGCCTCCTTCATCTGTCCCTGGGCCAGCCACCACTGTGCTCGCATGATGGGCAGCCAGTTCCGGCGGTGATATCCTTGATATCCTTCCAACTGCTCAAACTCTTGCAGTGCTTGCTGGACAGCAGACAGATCTCCTCTCGCCAGCTCGACTTGCATCAGGCGGATGTATCCCAACAGGAGTAAATCACTCTGCTGCCAGGTAGCGGCATCCTGAATGACCGTTCGCAGCCAGCCACGCGCCTCTTCCAGCCGATTCCACTGATACAACACCATCGCCAGGACATCCTTAAAGTACCCTTTGAGCAGGGCATAGCTCGCCGTCTGCTCGATCAGGTCGAGGGCGGCCAGACTCTCCTGATAGGCCAGGCGCAACTGTCCCGCCTCTTCTGCCGAGAGCGCCAGCCACTGTATGACTCTGGTAGCCGCAAAGTGGCTTCCCGACCGGCGCACCCGCTGCCTGGCGTCCAGCAGTTGCGGCAAAAGCT
>DATAYF010000527.1:0-9439 GCA_036272735.1 Ktedonobacteraceae bacterium | reverse complement strand
GACAAAACGTTCTCACTGGACAACCGCATACATAAACAGAGCTTTATGGTTTCGCGAAACCATAAAGCTCTGTTTATGTATGCGGTTGTCCAGTGAGAACGTTTTGTCTCTGGTTAAGATTTATGAAAATCACATTACTTTTCACCCCCCTTCAGGCGCGAAGAATTGACTCAACATGGTCTATTCAGATAGACTCACCAGTAGACACGTGCAAATACTATAGAAAAGTAATGAGGTAGGATATGCCGCAGTTCAATTCTCGTTGGTCACGTCGGCCTGAAAAGGCTAAAGATTTGGCCGGGGAACTTTACCCAGATATTTTTACCGAGACGCCCCCACCCATTACGCAGTTGCCAAATGGTGTATTGACAGAGGATTTTCCAGTTCTCACCACCCAAAAGACCTCCACACAAAACGCGGGACAAACAGATCAACTCTCGTCGCTTCTACACACGCGATCAGTGCCGACCGATCAGTTACCGTTCACCGGAGGACAGCAAGTAGTGAGGACAGATCAACTCACACCGGTAACGGGAGCGCTCAATATACAACAGACGCAATCGCTGGTAGCAGCACTGCAAGCGACGATGACGGCCCCACAGCAAAAGCTCAGGCAGCCGGTCGTCATTCCTGGCAAGAAAAAAAGGCTCGCAGAAGCTCGCAGAAGCGCCCATGCTGGGCGACGCTTACATCCACATATGCGCATGGGGCTTATAGGGAGTGCGCTGCTGGCGATTATGCTCTTCTCGCTGGCCGTCCTCTCACCATTGACACAGGCCGACACTGGCGTACCACTCCCCGGATCGTTGTCAAGTTGGGTACACGTCCAGCAGCAAAACTGGAGCACGTTTACCGCACAGATAACCGGTGGCGACCAGCAGGCAAAGGTAGCGCAATCAACACAATCACAGGTACAGGTAGCAGGGCCACCGAATATAGCCCTCCCCACAAGCCAGTACGTCGCGATTGCCATGCAGGATGCAAGCGACGCGGGTATTCCACCAACCGCTTTCGTGAGGCAGATCATGGCGGAGAGCGGATTTGATCCCAACGCGGCCTCGCCAGCAGGGGCTGTAGGCATAGCACAATTTGAGCCAGCCACAGCGGCCGGGCTCGGCTTCAATCCCTACGACCCGATTGCCGCCTTGAAGGGGGCCGCACAGTATATGGCTAGTTTCAATGCCCACTACAACGGCGACTACGCGAAAGCACTGGCTGCATACAACGCAGGCGGTGGCACAGTCGATGCCGCAGTGCAACAGGGTGGCGCAAACTGGATGAACTTCATCCCAGCCGAGACGCAAAATTATATTTACAAAATCCTGGGTGTCTAGCCACAACAAGCCACTAATGTTTATAGAATTTACATAGAAATGCGTGTATGGCCCTCCGAGACCATACACGCATTTCTATGTAATACTGTTCTTTTGCGCAAGGTTTTCATGACGCATAAAGGATTATTAATGGTTTCGCGAAACCATTAATAATCCTTTATGTATTAGCTGCGCTTGGATTTCGTGCCTTTGCGGCGAGTATCAATACGCTTGATGCGACTGGGTTTGAGCGTTTGTAGTTCCTCGGCCGACATATGGCGGTACTTACGCAATAGACGAAGTTGTTGTCGGCGCTCTCTGGTCTCCTTAAACTCCATTGCCAGGCGATGGTACAGTTCCTCCCACTCGTCCAGCACATGCGTACGATCATGCTGCGCCACGATGTTGATGCTCTCGGCTCCCATACGGGCACGCAAATCGGCATCCGCCAGCAATAGATCGAGGTAGTGAGCCATTTCAGCGCTATCGCTGGGTTGGAACAGAAAGCCGTTCTCCTCGTGATGCACCAGTTCGGGTAGTGCATACGAGTTCGCGGCCACGACGGGCAGGCCACAGGCCATCGCCTCCATCGTCGCCAGGCTCTGCAAATCAGCCTCCGAAGGAATAGCAAACAGGTCCGATGAACGGCGCAGTGCTAATAAATCATCGTCGCGTACGTAGCCGAGAAAACTTACCCTCTCCTCGATATGCAAGCGAGCCACCTGAGCGCGTAGCTCCGCCTCAGCAGGGCCCGTACTGACGAGTGCAACATGCGTTTTATGTTGCAATCGAGGCACCGCGTCTAACAGCACATTGATGCGTTTCTCTTCGCTCAAACGATTGACATGCAGAATAATGGGGCAATCGGTCGGCAGATGGAAACGCGTGAGAATTGCGGGCTGACGCGGGCCGGGCGTGTACAACTTGATATCGATGCCGTTAGAAATCGGCTTGGCTGGAGCACGCAATCCATGCGTGTATAGCAAATCTAACGCGGTCTTTGTAGGAGCGGTCACATATTCACAACGGTTACAAAAGTACACCAGGTACGAATAGGTGATATCGCTAAAAGGCTTGCTCAGGATGGGATCAGAAGAGAGCGCGCGCCCCATATTGATGGGCAAGTAGTGATTCGTTGCGATGACCGGTTTGCGCAAGCCGCCCGCCAGAATCTGTGCAATATTCCCCAACACCACTGGAGAATGAATATGAATAATATCGGGATCGCTGCGTTTAATCAAATTGCGAATAGGCGCAAACGGCAGGAAAGGAATGCGTAGCTCTTTGTAAGTGGGCCATTCGAAAGAAGAGAAGCGATACACATGCACGTTGTCCTCGACCCGTTTGATGTCGCGAGCGTTGTAGCCTGTGGCGATGACCCATACTTGATGCCCACGCGCGGCAAAATCTACGGCCAGGCCATGCGTAGCCGTCGGTACGCCACCAATCATCGGTGGATATTGATCGGTCACGATCATGATACGCATAGATATCGCTCTCTTTTCCAGCTAATGTGCGCATTACCTGTAGATACCGTCTACAGGCATTTTATGCATTTCCTTGTAGCGAAGGGCTACTCCTCCTTGGCTGGCTCGGCCTCAGTAGTAGTAGCAGCTTCCTCTGCAACAGGTTCAGCCACGACACGAGGCGCATCAATCTTGACGATGGGTTCTTCTGGATCAATGAGCAGCGTATAATTGGCCGGTAACGTGATATCCTTCGCGCGCAGTGTCGAGCCGATATCGGTCAGCGAAGAGACATCCACCTCAATAGCATTCACCATATCGGCGGCAGCACTCTCGACATCAAGCGCCTCGACAAGTGGCAGGAACACACCGCCCTGGATTTTGACGCCTGGAGCTTCACCAACAAAGTGCAAAGGTACTTTGGTACTAATGCGTTCGCGCAGGCTGACGCGGGTGAAATCTACATGCAGGATGTGACCAAGCGGGCCGCGCTGCACATGGCTGATAATCGCCGTCTGAGCCGAACCTTTAGGTAAGCGCAACGACAAAACATTGCGGGACCCATGTTCGCGGTGCAAGCGATCAAATGCCATAGCCTCGACCTGTACAGGCACTGGTTCCTGTTTGTGTCCGTAGATATTGCCGGGGATAATACCCTCTTTACGCAAGCGTTTAGTCGCCTTGCCCATCACGGTACGAGGTGCAACCTCAAGTTCTATGCGTTGTGCCATACGAGTTTCCCTCCTGATACTTTCTATAACCGTTTTTACTACTTATCCGAAACCCTGAGCACAGAGTGGCGCTGGGCTTTGGAATAAGATCTTACATACCTACACGTGCAGAGCGCAAGGCTGCCAATGCCTAAACGCGCGTATGAGACTGGCTTCTCCTCTGCCTAAAGAACGCTAGCAACGCCTCGGTTTCCAACGTATTCAGCACATCTGCGGCACGTAGCCAACCCTTGCGTGCAATCCCTATACCATAACGCATAACGTCTATTCCTGCAACCGTATGAGCATCGGGATCGACTGGAATCTTGATACCTTTGGTGCGAGCTTTGTGGACAAAGCGCCAGTCAAGGTCCAGGCGCGAAGGATGAGCATTGATCTCAATACACGTCCCATGTTCCGCCGCCGCCTCGATAACCGCATCCATATCCAAAGCATAGCCTGCTCTGTCAAGTAAAATGCGTCCAGTGGGATGACCTACTATATCTACGTATGGATTAGTTATAGCGCGTACTAAACGCGCGGTCTGTTCTGCTTGTGGCAGATTAAAATTGCTGTGAATTGAGGCCACCACAAAGTCGAGACGCTCCAACACCCGATCCTCGAAATCGAGCGCGCCATCCTTCAAAATGTCGCACTCGATGCCCTTCAAAATAAGGAAACGACCCGCAAATTCTTCGTTCAAACGGTCGATTTCATCGCTCTGGCGTTGCAGGTCATCCTCGTGCAAACCGCCCGCGTAGGCCGCCGCCTTGCTATGATCAGCCATACCCAGGTAGGAGTACCCACGCGCCATACAGCCTTCGGCCATCTCGCGGATGGTATTTTTGCCATCACTATAGGTCGAATGTGCGTGCAACACGCCGCGCAAATCACGCTCTTGTACCAGCGTAGGTAGCGTATGTGCACTGGCGGCATCGATCTCGCCCATATCTTCGCGCAGCTCTGGTTCAATATAGTCCATACCAAGCGCCGCGTACATGTCGGCCTCATCGTGGCACGGTACCAGCGTTTCGCCCCCTCCTTCCGTGCTAAACAGGCCGTAGTCGTTGATCGTCATATGGCGGCTCAAAGCGCGACGGCGTAGCGCAATATGATGTTCCTTCGAGCCGCTAAAGTGATGGAGCGTGTAAGGAAACTGACTATCATTGACGACACGCAGATCCATGGCGACGCCACCGCTCAAGACCACGCTCGATTTGGTATCACCCTTGCCCGTAATCGCCAGCACAGAGGGTTGGCTGGTGAAGAAATCCATAATAGCCCGACGCGCCGCCACATCGGCATCTGCCGCCACACTGGCAACCATATCGATATCCTTCACCGTCTCGCGACGACGACGCAGGCTTCCGGCAACCTGTAAGCGCACAATTTGCGGCAAGGTAGCCAGGGCCAGTCGTATGCGCTCGGCCTCTTCCTCCACCTCAGGGTAAAGATGGCGGTCCGCGTGCTGCGTTAAAAAGCGAATGCCCTCTAAAATTTTATCTTGCGTCTTCTTGCCAAATCCGGCAATGGTCGCAACCTTATTTTCCTTGCATGCCTGCTCTAACTCGGCAATACTGTTCACATGCAGCTCGTTGTAAATAGTATTGATGCGCTTAGGTCCGACACCAGAGATGCGTAACATCTCCAATTTCACAGCGGGCGTGGCGGCACGTAGCTCATCATAATAAGCGATCTTGCCAGTTTCGACAGCTTCCAGCACCCGTTGTAGAATGCGCGGTCCCAGTCCAGGCAAGCCTTTCAGCTTCCCCTCGCGCGCAAGCTGAGCAACATCGCCATCAAGCGCGGAAACAGTGCGAGCAGCGTTTTCGTACGCTCGTACTTCGAAGGTATTACTTTTCTCCTGCAATGCGAGAAGCGTCGCAATCTCCTCAAGCAGAGCAGCGATCTGATTTTTATCCATAACAGCCCTTCTATGCTAAGCGCATATCAAAAAATTCAGGTGGAGACGCGGTAATTTCAAAGGGATTACGCCCCTTCAATTCACGACTGATGGAGCGTTTGCAGTCAAAGTGTACCGGAAGCCAGCAATACATATCGGAGGTGATAAAAACAACGTCCCAAGGCTTCTCATCGCTCGTATCCAACACTTTGTTGCACACAAAACAGCGCGCCATACCAGCAGCAATTGCTCTTTCGAACCAGGACAAGACAAACTCGTGCATATCTTGCAGGTTCATCATCTCAAGACTTGTTGTAGGATACCCAAAGAGTACCGGATCGAGGCACTCACGAAAATCAGTGTCAGCGCGACTCAGGGCAAGGACCGGAGCTTTCACCGTCACTTTCACTTCATCCGATTCCTCTGCTGCTGAGGTAGTCACAGCATACAACAGCAACCCTTCACGCTCAAGCCAGGACAGAAGTTCTTTGCGCATAGCTCATTTTACAACAAAACGAGGGTGCTGATGCAGGGAAAATATCTTTATGAATACTTTCAACTTGTCGTGTTGTCACAGAGTGGCATGATTGAGCGTGTAGCTAGTAACCAGAGGAGCAAATCAGCAACATGTTGTGAAAGGTCAAAGTTAGAGGCTGTATGATGCAAACTACGCCAGCAACGAGCGCGAAATCTATTCTCCTTGTTGAAGATGACGATGCTATGCGCGAAGTGCTGACCCTTCTAATTGAGATGGAAACACCTTATCCAACCAGGGTGTTTCAAAATGCAAGAGAAGTTTTGCAGCAGATTGATGAGTTAAAAACAACGCTGCCCTCGCTTTTCCTCTTCGACTACGCGCTCCCTATGATGACGGGCGTAGAATTGTATCACCACCTTCACAGCATGACGGAATTTAGTCACATTCCTGTGTTATTCATCACCGCCAGGCCTCTCGATCTGCTAGACCCACAGGTAAACATCCAACATTTACCAACACTCCTGAAGCCCTTCGAAACCGACGACCTCGTGCAGCAGATAGAAACGCTAATCGCATAGTACCTCTCCCATAAAAATCCCCGAATTACCCTGCATCATCGCTCAACAGTTGGCGAATAGATCAAGGATAATGTATAACAGAGAGAGAAAACCATTACTATCCGACTGCTAACACAACAAAGGCTTCTTCATTATGCAAACATTACAATCCGCACCTCGTCCAAGCACCTGGGAACTCTTCAGGATCTGGACAGCTATTGGACTCCAATCGTTCGGAGGCTCAACCAGCCTCCTTATTCAGCGCGAATTTATTTTTAAGCGGCATTGGATGACGATGGAAGATTTTGCGCTCTTCTGGAGCCAGTGTGTTTTTACTCCAGGTATCAATCTGGTGGCCCTGACCATCCTGATCGGCAAAAAACTCGGTGGTATTGCTGGTGTCGTTGTTTCGCTGTGCGGCATGCTGGTACCGAGCGCGACCATAACCTGCCTGCTTACGATTGGCTTTAGTTATATTGAGCATCAAGCCGCAACCCAGGCAGTGCTAAAAGGCATGATCCCAGCCACGGCTGGCTTTTTGCTTGTCGTCGGACTCAACTTCGCACAGCCAGAACTGAAAACAGCCTATAAGAAAAACTGGCTGCACCTGGTCATTTGCCTCGCCATCGTATGCGCAAGCCTCATCGCCATTAATTTATTCAATATCTCAATCATGCTGGTCCTGATGGGAGCTGCCATCATCAGTATGCTCATTTTTACACCGTGGCGCAGCAAACATACGCAACAGACCGAAATTGAGCAGGAAGCTCAGGAAGTAAAAAAGTAAGAAAATAGGGAAATAGGGAAATAGGCAAACCATGATCAATCCATTCATATATTTCTGGATATTTCTGAAGGGCTCGCTTTTTTCTTCAGGCGGGCTGAGCAATTTACCGAGTGTCCATAGCGACCTGCTTCATGCCCATTGGGCCAAAGAGACGCAGATTGGACAGTCGGTTGCGATTGGGCAGATCAGCCCTGGACCAAACGGGTTGTGGGTCATCAGTATAGGCTACCTCACCTACGGCTTTTTGGGCGCGTTTCTAGCGCTCCTGGCGATTACGATTCCGCCGCTATTGATACTCCTCGTTTCCGCGACCTACTCGCGCATCGAACATCAACGCTGGGTGCCAGCATTTATGCGCGGTATCACGCTGGCCGTCGCGGGTATTCAAATAACGGCCTCCTGGTCAGTAATGAAAAGCTCTGGCACGGATTGGAAGACCTGGGCCATCGCGGTCGCTGCCATCGGTTTAATTTTGACGAAGAAAATACCCATCCTGCTTATCGTTGCCCTGGCTGGCATTGTCGGCTTCCTCATTTACCACTAGCGATTCTTCTGCTCATCGCGCGCTGCTTGCGCATAGCGTTTTGCCAGCCACTTTTTGATGCTGGCCTCTTTGCCCTGCTCTGTCGGTTCGTAGAAGTTACGCCCAACCAGGCGCTCCGGCAAGTATTCTTGTAGTTTGGCGGCAGGTGGGCGTTCGGGATCATCGACCTGCATATCTTTGTAGTAATCGTGGGAATACTTGTAGTCTTTGCCATAGCCCAGACCCTTCATGAGTTGCGTAGGAGCATTGCGTATCCACAGCGGTACCGGGTCATTATACCCACTCGCAATCTCGGCGCGAATGGCTTCGTAAGCGGCATAAACCGAGGCGCTTTTTGGCGCGGTCGCCAGGTAGACCACCGCTTGTGCCAGCATCGCTCCGCCTTCAGGCATGCCCACAAAATGCACCGCCTGCTGGGCCGCAACACATACCCCAAGTGCCTGGGGATCAGCCATACCGATATCCTCCGAAGCCATACGCACAACACGACGTGCAATATATAACGGGTCTTCTCCGGCCTCAAGCATACGTACGAGCCAATAGAGGCTCCCATCAGGGTCAGAGCCGCGCACGGCTTTATGCAGTGCCGAAATCATATCGTAGTGCTGATCACCACTTTTGTCGTACAGCAGCGCGCGATGCTGCATCACCTCCTCCACCATCGGCACTGTGATATGCTTTGTCGTACGCTCACTGCTCAACGTGCCCTGCGCCACCAGTTCCAGGACGTTGAGAGCGGTACGCGCATCACCGCTAGCATACACCGCAATACCACGCAAGGCATCTTCATCGGCACTCAGGCCAAGCTGACCCAAACCGCGCTCTTGATCGGCCAACGCGCGCTGAAGAATGGTTATAAGATTGTCCTCGCTCAACCCTTTAAGTACGAAGACGCGCGCACGCGATAGCAGCGCGGCATTGACCTCGAAGCTGGGATTTTCAGTGGTAGCCCCAATCAAGGTAACGACGCCACGCTCGACATGCGGCAGCACGGCATCTTGTTGCGCCTTGTTGAAACGATGAATTTCATCGATAAAGAGGATGGTACGCTGACGACTGAACTGACGCAGTTTCCCGGCCTCGTCAACAACTTTGCGCAACTCAGCGACACCAGCAGACACCGCGCTCAAGGTCACAAAGCGTGCATGCGTATGGCGGGCTATCACATCGGCTAGCGTGGTCTTGCCACTGCCGGGCGGCCCCCATAAGATCATCGAGGTCACACGATCAGCTTCAATGACACGGCGCAACAATTTGCCCGGCCCCAAAAGCTGCTCCTGCCCGATGATCTCATCTACCGAACGTGGGCGCATGCGCGCCGCCAACGGCTCAGCGGAAGTACCTGGTCTGGACGTAGCTGGCGTCGTTGCTTTGCGTGCTGACGTACTAGACGCGTCATCAGAATCAAAAAGGGAGGACTGTTCAGCCATAGCTATACTCCAAAAAGGACACGATCACTCTTTAGAATACCACAAGTCAATGACCTCCGCTCTGAGAGCGGAGGCTTGCATCTGGACTCCACCGCAACTCAGCGTACCTTGTGAGGCGCGCTGCTTTGGCTTCGTTGTCCGATGTATCAGGGGCAATTGACAGGTGCCCCGTCGTGCTCCAATCCTGTCGAAGCACGAGCGTTCTCATCACCAGATTTCTCGCGCCAACCAGATCCGCATGCAGCGTGTAC
>DATAYF010000526.1:0-10624 GCA_036272735.1 Ktedonobacteraceae bacterium | reverse complement strand
CCTCGTTCCACGCAGCCGTGGTAGGCTACCATCTGTTCAGGCATTACAGTGGAGCGGTACGCACCCGGGCGATGCACTCGTTCGATTTTGCCCTCTACGGCCCCGATCTGAGTGCCAGGGATTGTGTGATCGTCATCAGTCACCGCGGTAACAAATGCTACAGCCTGGAGGCCATCAAACGCGCCAGAGAAGCTGGCTGCTATACCTTGCTCATCACAGGCGAGGGTACCCCCAGCATTATGCAGTACGCTGACGTCACCATCAAGACAACCGAGCAGGATAAATCCTCGGCGCACACGGTCAGCTACACTGGTGCCATCGCCGCGCTGTCCTGCCTGGCCGAAGTACTCGGGCAGCAGCCCCACATGCCTACCTTCCTGCAAGAAGAGTTCCCCGTCATCTTACGAAGCTGCCTGGAGACAGACGGGTGGATGGCAGATCTGGCAAACGCTCATCTGAAGCACCGCCGTATCTGGATTGTAGGTGGCGGACCAGCCGGCATCACAGCTCCAGAGATTGCGCTCAAGATCAAGGAGACCTCGTATCTCCAGGCCGAGGGTATGGCGGTTGAGGCCATGTTGCACGGTCCATTCCAGTGTGTCGAGCCGGAGGATCTCTTCATCCTCATCGCTCCTCGCGGTCCAGCCCAGATCCGCGTCCTCGAACTAGCGGCCATGATCAAGGCGGTTGGCGCACCCTCCATCGTCGTCAGCGACGGTACCATCCAACAGGTTGCGGGAGGCGTGTGCAATGTCCCACCTGTCCCCGAACCATTTACAGCGCTTACCTGCCTGATCCCGCTACAACTCTTGAGTTACCATCTCGCGCTGGCACGTGGTACCAATCCCGACGGCTTCCGCCTGGAAGACCCACACTTCGCCCAAGCAATGAAACTCGTGCAGTTGTAGAAGAGTTGCAGTGGCAGGAGACCATTCAAAACTGGGTGCTGGAGAGCCAGCACCCAGTTTTGAATGGTCTTGAGATGATGATCGTCTTCGGAACAGCAGAACGAAAGCACGCTCCTGGTAGTGAACACGTTCCGCTGTTCCGAAGACGACCATGATATACGGTAGCCCAAAAAGCTCTGGGAGGCAGAAGTATGGAACTGGTGGGGAAAGTCAAAGAGTTGTTCATAGAGACGGCGAAGCCCCTGAAAGGCAGCGCACGCCGCTTGTTTCTAGCACGGGCAGTACGCGCCTTGGGAACAGGAGGTCAACGCCTGGCAGAACGGGAGTTGGGATGGAATCGTGGGACTATTCGCAAAGGGCAGCACGAACTGGAGCATGGGATCGTCTGCATCGATGCGTTCTCGTTACGGGGCCGCAAGCGCAGTGATGAGCATTTGCCCAACTTGCTCAAGGATATTACTGCCATCGTGGATGGACAGAGTCAAGCAGACCCCCAGTTTCGCACCAATCGTCTGTACACTCGCCTGACGGCAACAGAAGTACGTCGCCAGTTGATCGGAACGTTCGGCTACCGTGATGACGAATTGCCCACGGCGGAGACGATCGCAACCAAACTGAACGAGTTGGGGTATTATCCGAAAAAGGTGGCGAAGAGTCAACCCCAAAAAAAAATGCCCCAAACCGATGCCATCTTTGCCCAAATAAAGCACAGGAATGAAGAGGTAGATGAAGCTTCGGATGTCTTACGGATCTCAATGGACGCCAAGGCTACGGTCAAGGTCGGCCTTTTTGCACGAGGAGGGAAGAGCCGCGTGCCAACCAAGGCCGCCGACCATGACTTTCAGCCAACTGCTGCGGTGACGCCAGTGGGCATTTTCTTGCCAGCCTCCGATGAAGTTTTTTCTACGGTGTGATCTCCAAAGTCACCAGCGATTGTCTGGTAGATCGTTTAGTCGACTGGTGGGAGACCGTTAAAGGACGCTTCTCCCACATCACAACCCTGCTCATCAATCTGGACAACGGCCCGGAGAACCACAGTCGGCGTACCCAGTTTATGCAGCGCCTTGTGGAGTTTGTGCAGCGCTATCATATCACGATACGTTTGGCGTATTATCCGCCGTACCATAGTAAGTATAACCTCATCGAGCGCTGCTGGGGAATTTTAGAACAGCACTGGAATGGCTCCTTGCTCGATTCGGTAGATACTGTGATCCAGTATGCAAGGACTATGACCTGGAAGGGGAGACATCCTGTGGTCGAACTGGTGACGACCACCTATCAGACCGGGGTCAAATTGACCAAAGAAGCAATGGACACCGTAGAAACCCAGCTTCAGCGATTGCCTTCCCTGGAAAAGTGGTTCGTGGATATCAGGTGTTCTCCGCCTGCTTTCCGGGATAGTTAATTCTTCTTGAGTCCCTCATTGAACGCAAAACCATCGCTTTGATGCCTTCGTGCAGTGTCGCATTGACCAGGTCTATTTTGCTCGTTGCTAGCCTGGGCCCACAAGGATCATTCATCGATGCGCTCGCGTCTATAAGGTAAATTACCAGAGCCGGTGTAAGTCTCGTTGCTGGCTGTAGATATTGTTCCATAGCTTCTCAACATACTCCTCTTCATCAAAATCCTAGAAATAATGAAAAATGCACGTTTTTTGGGACAAGGGAATGTATATGAGAGTAGGCAGAAAATGCCTTAGCAGTTTTTGAACTTTATTGTATCAGTAATGGCACAGGCGAGCAAGGGATTATTGGTGTTTGCGAAACTGGTACCGTCTCTTCTTTTTAAGCGACCAAAAGCGAAACAAGTTGAAGGTGAGATCTCACTTTCCAATGGAGCCAGCCGGATATCAGGTTTAAGTGAGTCGCTGGCCGCCATATCCTGTCTATAGGCCCAAATATACCAGCCAACACAGGACTATTCGCGAGTATGTAGACAAGTTGGGAATTTGTCTCCATACTTAAGGTATGTGGTATAAACTATCTTCATCGACTGTCTACATAACGTCAAGAAGATCTTAGAGGAACAATGGCACTCCTGTAAATGGTGCAAGAAATGTCCTTCGGCTTCTGATTGATTAGGAAGTGTAAATCTCCTGAGAAGCTTTTGATCTTAACCCAGGGAGTTGTCACTCTAACATATTTTGAAGTTGTACGCATCACACTATCGTTATATTTAAATTAGTAAATATAAAATGACTATCTCAAGGAGAACGTATGGCATCAACTCGCATCTTCGTTAGCTATGCGACGGCAAAATCGCCTCGACGTGAGCGAGACATTGCGGCACAACTTATCCTGGATCTACAGTCTGCCAAAGTAGAGGTTGTAACCGTCAGTGAAAGCATTTTTGACGAAAACTTTATGCCAATCCTTTATAAAGAATTGCCTCAATGTCAATATGTCGTCCTGGTGCAGAATCATGAAGCAATCCAATCTTCACGGGTACAATCTACTATCAACCTTGCGTTAACCCTGGTTTCTCAGGGGCGTGTAAAGGAAGTATTGCGCCTTATGTTGGAACCCTCTTCACCAGATAAAGAACCTCGCACTCTCGCTAACCTTCGGACATTTGACGCCACTCAGGATTACTTGAGAGCGAGAGATAAGCTGTTACTGGCCCTTAACTTGCTGACACTTGAGAAAGATCCAGAAGAGACCTTTATTGCCTCGTCTGAAATACGGAGATTATCTAGTGAAGTGGCCCCAATAGTTACAGATGCCTCACTTGACAACGCAGCACCTATGGAGCCCAGGTATGCTCCGAGAACTACCGAGCCATCTACCACAAACTCTTCCTTGGGGGGAAAGGACATACCTATCCCGATCAGGATAAACAACAGGTTGTTTGCTGGACGCGGTTACATCGTACACCGTGGAGCACCAGCAATGCAGGTACAGATAATTAATACCGAAGTACTGTGAGAAAGATAATAAGGCGAAAATTTCTTATACATCATATATGGTCTTGAGATAAAGAGAGATAGATGAAAAGAGTGCATCCTCTTTATACAAACTAGAAGAGAAAAGGGTTTTAGCACATGACGGACTATGTTGGGCAACAATTTGGACATTATCGCCTTATTCGTTTGCTAGGGCAAGGAGGCTTTGCAGATGTGTACCTGGGTGAACATATTCACCTTGGGAGTTTTGCTGCTGTCAAAATTTTATATGCACGCCTGGTTGACGAGTATCACGAACACTTCCTCAACGAAGCGCGTACGTTAGAGCGTCTTTCCCATCAACATATTATCCGTATGCTCGACTTTGGTATCGAAGAAGGTATCCCGTTTCTGATTATGGAGTATGCGCCCCATGGAACCCTGCGGCAACGTCATTCTGCTAATACGAAATTGCCGCTCTCGACTGTTGTGGATTATGTCAACCAGATTGCTGCTGGTTTGCAATATGCTCACGATCAAAACTTAATCCATCGTGATTTAAAGCCAAGTAATGTGCTCATAGGCCAGGCGAATAATCTTTTACTCAGTGATTTTGGGGTAGCATTGATGGCTCAGACGACCTATTCTCAGCGTGTAGAAAGTGCCGTTGTCGGAACCATCACCTATGTCGCTCCAGAACAATTGCAAGGGAAACCACAATTGGCGAGTGATCAATATTCATTAGGGATCATGGTGTATGAGTGGTTGTGTGGGCATCAACCTTTTCATGGAACGGTATCTGAGCTGTGGGCTCAACATCAGTCGGCCGCACCTGCGCCACTTCGTCAATATGTCCCCGATCTGCCAGCAGGGGTTGAGATGGCTGTGCTGGCAGCGCTTGCCAAGGATCCCGGGCAACGATTTGCGAGTGTGCGGATGTTTGCTAGCGCCTTAGAAGCGGTGAGTTGTGTAATCTCTTCTCACAACGTACAGTCTACACAAGTACAAGCTGCTGATAAAGAGGGTGCCAGGGCAAAGGTCACCACGAGCGTACGCACGCCTCAACCAGCAGCTATTCCTGAGCCCGACGAATCGGTCCCATCGTCGCGTGCCAACTCGGATACAATTGCTGATAATGCTCCTGCTGTGGAGCCCGTAACCACGAGGGCACCTGGCCGATATGGCCAGAAAAAGAGGGTTGGTGCGGTTATAGTTGCATTCGTATTGCTGCTTATAGCTAGTACACTTGCTTATGCTATTAGTAGTGGAAGCATGACTCCCGCTCCTGTAATACACAAAAATCAACCTGCTAATGAAAACAAGATTGTTGAAAAGGGGACGCTTTCACCTACGGTGAGGCATGTCGTCAAGGCGACTCCAACGCGTCGCCCCACGCGTCGCCCCGCGCGTCGCCCCACGGTACATCCAATTGTTCCTGTCGTCCAACCTACTGCAGCACCTGCTACCTCTGTACCTGTTGCTACTCATGTTCCCTCTCCTCCGCCTGCCACTCCCACTCCAGTGTCACCTCCCGTATGTCCCTCAACTATTGAGTCAGGTTCTACTGGATCGTTAGTCAAAACATTGCAACGATCGCTCAATACCCATTATTCTGCTCATGATTTCTCCAACTCTCCGTACAACTTTTCACCCCCTCTTGCGGTAGATGGAATATTTGGATCATTGACGCAGTCAGCGGTGAAGGATTATCAAAGTGCAAACGGTCTACAAGTTGATGGCGTTGTCGGTCCAAAAACCTGGCACTCTCTAGGTTACTGCTAATACCACTGATGTTATCATGTACTTTGCTGTCTTTGTGCCGCCTGGCTCCATCATACCCTGGCTTACATTGCTTTTCGCTATCAAACGCTGCGCCAAATTTGCGTTATGTTTTGTGCCCCTAATGCGACATACTGGTAGTGACCTTTATCATCTGTGAGGCAAGGACATGGAGAGGCAAACTATAGAGGCAGCCAGTATGGTTGTGTCGCCACAAGAACGAGCGCGACTGGTGCGATTTTGTGCCAGAATGACGAAAAATGGAGACGTTGCCGAAGACCTGGTACAAGAGACGCTGTTTGAGGCCTGGCGAAATGAGCATACGTTACGTGATACTGAACGACGGGGATCGTGGCTCTTTGGCATTGCTCGCAATTGCTGTCTGCGTTGGCTACGTACTCATAAACACGATATGGCACATCTGATCCAACTACAGCCAGACCAGGAGCTATTGCTGCCTGACCTCGCAGACGTATCGGCCGATGACCTTGACATTGAGGTCGCCCTTGAGCGCAAAGAGCTGATCGAACTGCTGGACCGAGCGCTCATGCTGCTCCCGCCAGAGATGCGAACGATACTGATTCAACGCTATATCGAAGAATCTCCTCTTGCTGAGATTGCGGACCAGCTTGGGACAAATAGCAATGCGGTAGCGATGCGCCTGCATCGTGGCAAGCTCGTCTTACGTCGTGTCTTGACGCAGAAGATGCGCCAGGAAATGGACCTCTATATTCCCAATTTACCAACGAATGATTGGGAGGAAACGCCTCTGTGGTGCCCCAGTTGTGGACAACAGCACTTGCTAGGACAACGAGACCCGAGCGTGGGTAAACTTCTGCTCAGGTGCCCGGTATGCAGTTCCGAAGGAGACGAGGTTTTCAACAGGAGCGACGCTCTGCCTGCCCTCAGAGGGGTCAAGGGATACAAGCCCCTGTACTCGCGGCTTGCAGCCTGGTGTGATCACTATTATCGCACAGGTTTGCGCGAAGGCTCTGCGGCCTGCGCAAGCTGTGGAGCGGCGATAGCGGCATCGATTATGACGCCCAGGGATTTCCCGAGGTGGTTGCGAGACAAGCAGGAAATGCAGATGTGGGTACGGCACTCGGATGAGCGTGTGGTGGCTATTTTGTGTGGACGGTGTCGATCTTCGTGTATCACTTCACTAGAAGGCCTGATTTTAGAATCGGCCGAAGGACAGCAGTTCCTGAAGGGACATCCACGGATACGTACGCTTCCCAGGCAACGTCTGGAGGTGGATGGACGTGCAGCGATCCTCACGCGTTTTCAGAGCGTCACCGATACCGCCAAACTGGATATTATCTCGGACGAGGAAAGCTACGAGGTGCTTCATACCTATGGCGATGCTTTATGAACGGTTTAGAGGAAACACAGGGGAAGGTACCACGAGCGGAACAGACCAGGCAGATGTTGCCGATGGTCGCATTCTTTGCAGGGAGCGCTATTTCGTACGTTGGGGATATGTTCACACTGCTTGCTATTCCGTGGTTTGTGCTACAGACGACGGGTAGCGTGATACAAACCGGTATTACCGCGTTCTTCTCAGCATTGCCCGCGGTGTTCTCCGCTTTCTTTGGAGGTGCCTTTGTAGATCGCCTGGGCTACAAGCGTACAAGCGTGATCGGCGATATCGCGAGTGGCGTGGCGGTGCTGCTTATTCCCTTGCTCTATAACAGCGTGGGGCTAGCCTTCTGGCAACTGTTGGCGCTGGTGTTTCTAGGTGGACTGCTCAAGTCGCCGGGTGTGACTGCTCGCCGGTCTATGGTGCCTGACCTGGCTGCGTTGGCAACGATGCGCTTGGAACGAGCCAATGCATTTTTGGATGGCATCAACCGTGTATCGGGACTTATTGGCGCACCACTGGCGGCTGTCCTGATTGCTGTGATCGGGACGAGCAATCTGCTCTGGTTCGATGCTGCTTCCTTTGCTGTTTCGGCATTGCTCATTGGCGTCGTCGTGCCAGCGATTTCATCAGAAATGAAAACGGGAGAGCACGAACAGGCGTATCTGGTGGCGTTGTGGGAGGGAGTGCGCTTTATACGACGTGATGCGTTGGTGCTGTCGCTGATGGTGGTCGTGTTGATCACGAACATGATCGATGGTGCGTTCTTTTCTGTCGTAGAACCGGCATATATCAAAGATGTTTTTCATAGTGTGGTCCCTTTCGGGTTGCTGGTTGCGGCTTCGGGAGGTGCGGCATTTCTCGGAACGTTGTTGTTTGGAGCCATTGGTCACCGGCTGCCACGACGGCTGACGTCTGGGATAGGGTACATCATTGGTGGAGCACTCGGTTTTTGGGTGTTCCTGCTGCAACCTGGGTTGCCAGTTCTTATAGCCTGGCAGATCATTGCCGGGTTGGCTATCGCTGTTGTGAACCCGATTTTTTTCACGGTGATGCAGGAACGGCTACCAGCCGAGATGCGTGCCAGGGTTTTTGGGACGATGGGTGCTGGTGTGCTTGCGGGTATTCCGCTTGGTACGTTTGTCATTGGGTACGTGGTCGCCTGGCTAGGGTTGCAGGCGACGCTGCTGGTAATGGGCGCGTTGTATCTGCTGACGACGCTCACGCTGCTGGTTAACCCTGCGTTGCGGGGGATGGGGAAACAACCTCAGCGCACCAACTTACGTGAGTAATTGCGTCAAAGCGGTAATCATATGCGTCAGCACCTTGTTTTTGATCCGAGAATAAGGTATATATTGGAACAATGGCATCCTTTTCAGATCGATATCGTGGGGGGTGAGGTCTTCGAAGTCGAAGCTTACTCTCTGGTGAGGATGGCGAGAGAGATCCTCATCGATCGGAGTTTCCTATTGGCTGTCTTGTCCCGTTTTCTCCCTTCTCCTAGGCTTGCGGCCTACATTGAGGCTTTCTGCTTCTGTGAAGGAGACGCATCACTACATTCCAAGAAGGAACGCTGCCTTCCCGATGGCAGGGTGGCCCTGGTGATCAATCTGGGCCATGACACGCTTCGGGTTGCGAACCTCCAGCGCACTGACCAGTTTCAGAGCTTCCACGGCGGCGTGCTCCACGGTGCCTTTTCGCAGTTTTCTGTCATTGATACGACCACTCTGGTGACGACCATGAGCGTTTGCTTCAAGCCAGGTGGTGCGCGCCTATTTCTGCCAATGCCTGCCACCGAATTGACCAACCAGGTCGTTGACCTTTCTACGCTCTGGGGAACAGATGCCGTCAGCCTGCGCGAACAATTGCAGATGGCCCAGACGAAAGACAACATGGTGCGCATCCTCGAACGATTCCTCCTGGCACGTGCATCCTGGGAGCAGACGCGGCATCCTGCCATCACTTTCGCGCTTACACAGTTCCAAGGTAGGCGCGCGCCTCGCTCCATCTCGGAGGTGACCATACAGCTTGGCTTGAGTCCCAAGCGCTTCATCCACCTGTTCGAGGAAGCTGTCGGACTCACACCGAAAGTATTTTGCCGTGTGCTTCGCTTTCAGGAAGGGCTGTCCCTGATCGAAAACGGGCAACGGGTCTCCTGGGCAGATCTTGCACTGGACTGCGGATACTTTGACCAGGCACATTTCATCCACGACTTTCAGACTTTTGCCGGACTGACTCCAAGCGCCTATCTGGCGCAGCGCGGTGAGCATCACAACCATGTTCCTCTTCCCTGACCCGGGACAAATTTTTACAAGACAGGTTGCTTTGCCCTGCGCTAGCATAGGAGTCATACTATTGGCCCAAGGCTTCTCGCGCGCTGTGGAGATCACGACGCGTTCCCGTGCCGTTCCAGATCGGGTCGCGGCGCGTGTTTGTGAGTAATCAAGAAACCAATGAGGAGGAACAAGAGATGACAGGTGACCAGACACCAGTGGCAAGCGCCAATCTCAGCGAGCTGAGCGATCTCTGCACACCTTGGTGTGTCCACGTGGTGGCGACCTTGCGAATCGCCGACCACATCGCCGTCGGCACTACTGACATTAAGGCGCTTGCCAGATCAGCAGAGTGCGATGCAGACTTCTTGCAGAGGGTACTCAGGCATCTGGTAGGCAAGGGCGTCTTTGCCGAGCCAGCGCCCGGTCAGTTTGCACTGAACAAGGCCGCTGAGGAGTTGCAGCGTTTCGGCCTGAACCTCGATGACATCGGTGGCCGCATAGCCTACGCATGGGGCACCTTGCTGACTGCTGTCAGGACAGGAAAGCCCGCCTACCACGAAATGTTCGGCCTGCCCTTCTGGGAGGATCTGGAAGCACATCCCGACATCGCGGCGAGCTTTGACGCGCTGATGGGGCCGCCAGGTCACGGCACTCCCAATCCGGAGGTGCTGCTCACGGGAGATTGGGAGGAGGTCAAGACCGTGGTGGATGTTGGTGGCGGGACAGGAGCGTTGCTCGCGGAGATCCTGCGTGCCCACCCTCAGATCCAGGGCACGCTGGTCGATTTTCCCGGGACGGTGGCCCGCGCGGAGGCGCTCTTGCAGAAGGCTGGCGTGAGGGAACGTGTCCGAACGGTTGGGCAAAGCTTCTTCGACCCGCTGCCAACCGGGGCGAATCTCTATCTCCTGAAGTCTATTCTCAACGACTGGCCCGACCGAGAAGCGCAGCTGATCTTGAGCCGTTGTGCCGAGGCAGCACGCCCTGGTGGTCGCCTGGTGATCCTGGGTGGAGTGTTGCCAGATGACAGTCTGAGCTCTTTTCTCACGCCGGAGATGGTCTTGCTTGGAGGCAAGGACCGCACGCTCACAGAGTTTCGAGTGTTGGCCCAACAGGCGGGACTCATGGTTGAGGCTGCCGGGCAGCTCCCGTCTGGCCGTTTTGCCGTCGAGTGCCGTCCGATGTGAGATCACTGCCATCCCGGTGGGCGGTCGATTGTTGAGCGATGATGATAGAGGAACTCTATCATTTTCGGGGATGGAGTTCCTCTTTGAAAATATGATCGAAATTTGACACATATCCTGGGTCTGGCACATTTAGAGTGACAAGGAGCTCCTTGAGTGGACCTCCACTCCTATTCCAGGCGAAGACGTTAGAATGATTTTGTTTAGACAGTTGCTTTAAGTGTTCATGCATAGAGGGT
>DATAYF010000525.1:0-9607 GCA_036272735.1 Ktedonobacteraceae bacterium | reverse complement strand
ACACGCCGATACAGTGCTGCACACAGCGCTGGTGAATGCTCTTCAAAGGGGCAATGGCAAAATACATACGGCGTTATGCCTCGTTGCAACCATGTAGCAAGTTGTTGAGCCCATGCATCAAGGAAGGTTTCGTTCACAAGCAGGCGCGGATTGCCAATATAGCGCACAAACACAAAATCCGTCGTCACAGCCACGTGCAACGGAAGATTGGGCTTACGTTCACGCGCTTGTAGCAGACGTTGTTCCTCTGTTGATCCAACTCGAATCGGGCGCGTATCCATCATCACTCGTGCAACATGATAATGAGCCAACAGTTCATCCAACGCGGTGGCATGCTGCTGTGTGTAAAAATCTGGATGCCTGACCTCGACCGCCAGGCGCACGTCAGCAGGCCAACCATCAAGAAATATCTGTAGTTGAGTAAGTTGCGCAGGCGCAAAGGCGGGCGGCAATTGTAAAAACATGGGGCCAAGCCGCGTCCCTAATCCACGCATGCGCTCAATAAAGAGCGCGGTCTCTTGCTTGCCTGCATCAAGACTGGGCGCATGGCTGATACTTCGTGAGACTTTGGGGCAAAAACGAAATAGTTCCGGCGTCTCCTGACGCCAACGCGCCACTGTATCGACGGCAGGTAGTGCATAAAATGTCGTATTTCCCTCTACTGCCGTTAAACGCTGACTATACACACGCAAGAAATCGCCCGGCTGCGTATGAGCCGGAAAAAGTTCGCCAACCCATCCTTTATAGCCCCACATTGGGCGCCCAATATACAGCATGCACACCGGCTCCTTGCTTTGCCAACCAACCAATCAACTCACGTGCGATCAGATGGGGCCAGTATATCACAATGCGTACACATAAAGAGCCGTACGTATAGGGGGCAGTATCGATTGAGGCAAGAGACGAGAGGGAGCTTGCCTCCCTCTCGGTCCCACACCCTCGACAATCCATCAACCTAATAAACAAGCGACCTACCCCGAACGCGTATACGTGTCTGGATCAAATCCCACCCACTGATCGTTGGTCAACGGCTCTGCCTCCACACCACTTGTGGCCGCCGGTGCAGTCGGGTACCGCGTCTCAGCCGCCTCGATGGCTGGCAGTGAAAACGGAGAGCCAGCAGTTTGCAACGGTATGCTCATATTTCTCGTAACAACGCGATACTTCGCAGCAATAACCTTTTTATAGAGAGCTGTATATTTCTCGGTCATGGCCTGCACAGAAAATTTGCGCTCAGCGTGAGCACGCACTATCTTCCGATCTAATTCATCAATACGCTGAATATAGCGCACCATCTGATCCACGTCGTGCACCAGAAAACCCGACTGACCATGCACCACAATCTCAGGCGCAGCCCCACGGGCAAATGCGATAACAGGACAACCCGACGCCATCGCTTCGATCATGACCATGCCAAAGGGTTCTTCCCAGGTGATGGGATTTAAGAAGCCACGGGCATGGCTCAACAAAGCAACCTTCTGCGGCATATTGACCGGACCAATATAGCGTACACGCTCACCATCGAGTTGTGGCTTAATCAGCCGTTCGAAGTAATCTACCGATTCGGGCATGTGCGGGTCCACGTTGCCGGCCAGCACAAGAGGCACGTCGGCTAAGTGGGCCGCCTCGATGGCGAGGTGGGCACCTTTTTCAGGCATCATACGACCCAACCAGGCAAAGTAGCCTTCTGGTTGCGCATCAAGAAGCGTAAACTTCTCCAATGGCAGCCCATGATGCACAACACCGATGAAGTTCAATGCATACGGTACCTCTGCACGCGCCTGTTCGCTGATAGCCACCATCGGCACCGTCAACGCCCACTCCATGTACAATTTATCGGCCTCGCCCGTCCAGGGACCAGCACGATCAAAAGGAAAACGACTATGCAACGTCATAATATGCGGTATCTCTATATCAGCCATCAGAGGGAAAAGGTACATATCTGATGCAGAAGAAAGGTGCGTATGCACAATGTCGAAAGTGTACTTTTGAATATATTTAACAGACTTTTGTAGATAGTAGTATGCTTTGAGATGAGCCTGCCACGGAATGCCCGCGCCAATCAGCGAGTGCGAAAGCAATGGCACCACCTTAGCGGACGTCTGAGCATCGGCCGGTGCACACAGCGTAACATCGTGTCCCTGCGCAACCTGTTCCTCTATCAAATTGTACAGGACCGCTTCCGTTCCTCCATAGTTCTGCGGCGGAATGGCAAGCCACGGTGGAGCAATATGCACAATTTTCATAGTTCCCTCCTGTCTTTGCGCTCGTAGCAACGCAACACAACCACAACAATAGCTAAATCAACGTGTTTGTTTGCTTGAGCGCAACCATACTGTATACGCCTACCTTCCTAAAAAAGTTTCGATACAATCGTATAATTATATATCGAAAATTGTCTCAATCGAAAACATATAGTCGACACCAAACGCACTATCCGAATACTCATATGTGGCTCCGGGGCTAATCAATACCTGTGTGAGGGGATGCATTATAAATAGAGGAAAGGTTTGCACGGTAGTGTTCGCAACGCCTGTAGGGACCGATTGATCATGTCCGCGCCTCCTTCTAGCCAACCGACCCGGCGCTATGCCATGTTGCATCTGCGGTGGTTATTGGTCGGCAGGGCCAGGCGGACACGATCAATCGGTCCCTACAGGCACTACACACTTTACAACATTTTTGGAGCTGAAAAGTCGCGCTGCTCCATCTTTTCGAAAGCCGCGCGCAACGAGGGGGGAACAGGTTGCGGACGACCCGTGTGATAATTGCACCACACCATCACCGAACGACCATTCGCAAAGACGCGAGCATGATCCTGGCAATCACGGATTTGATGCTCCATCACGAAGCTGGTACGTCCAACCTTGACCACCCGTATGCCTACTTCAGTCTGGTCGGCCCGTACCAGCGGCAATTCGTACGTACACGTCACCTCTTTCACGAGCACGCCATAATGCTGTCCACGCGGCCCCGTTTGGATACGCGGGTTGGGAGAATCACCGCTGCTCAGTTTGGCAACCTCCTCTTCGGTATGTTGCTGGTGTTCGTGTGCGGAAGGCCATTGGTCAAGCCAGGGAGCAAGTTGGTCGAAATAATGGCTACGCGCCTCTTCGAAATAAATCACATACACGCTGTTGTTGACGTGGGCAAGGGGATCGAGGTCGCGAAAGCGAATTTGTAGAGGGTACCAACAATAATAGGTTTCGGGCATGATGGGTGCGTTATCCTTCCTTCACATTCATATAACTCTTGCCTCATTATAGCACCACACGTATGAGACAAAATAGGGATTCCTACGCATAGACAATAGTCGTTGAAGAGTATATAGTATATTCCTAAGAACAACGATGCTGTGCGTCTAGCTCGCGTTCAGTTCTTCAAAACAGTAATCTCTGCTCTAGACGGAAACAGACTCTAGTGATCAGTAGTAGGCCAATGAGAATACAAGGAATGAGTACCATGCGTGTGCGACCTTTTTTCTGGCTGTTATTCGTATGCACTTGCCTGAGCGTACTGGTATTCGCGCTGATCTACCGTCCACAATTGCCAGCAATGCTGCACGTGCACATAGCAGAGCCACAACATTTTTCGGCGGGTCCTGTTGAAGTAGAACTTCAGTTACGGATACGCAAGGCTCCCCCATTGACCAGGCCCATGTCAAACCAAATGCACGGATGACGAATATGGTGATGCCACCAACACGCACCTACGTCAAAGCACAGGGGCACGGCAAGTACCAGGTATATGTCAATGCTGATATGGCGGGACCGTGGGCCATCACCGTGCAAGCACGAGCAGATGGTTTTACGCCACAACAACAAACAGTGCTTGTGAACCTTACATGAAACAGAGGCCATCCTTGTCATCTATCAGACGTGTCCAGTAGGAAGTGAGTTGATTCTGGTGAAAACAGGAACGTGGTGGGGGACACGACCGAAACGCCTGCAACTTTCCCTGTTCGAGAAAGTGATACTCGCCAACAGTTTGATGCTCGTTGGAGAAGCGATAGCAGGGTTTTGGGTCACCAGCCACAATATTGAAGCGCACCACTACCTCATCGATACCAGTTTCATCGTGATCGCCACACTCCTCACGCTGATCATCAACATCGTGGTCCTACGAGCAAGCTTTCGGCCACTTTTTCACCTGCTCACAACCATTCGCGAAATTACTACTGGCAATACGCTGGCTCGCGCCAACACCACGTCCTCAGCCGCCGAAATTAGCGAATTAGCACGCGCCTTCAATGGTATGCTTGATCGCCTGGAATCAATACGACAAGAGCAGACCAAGCTTATCCTCCAGGCACAAGAGGAGGAACGTCGTCGTTTCGCCCTGGAACTCCACGACGAAGCGGGCCAAAACCTGACCGCGCTGCTCATCCAGATAGAACTATTGCATCAGCATTTCGACGCGCTGACGCACGCGGAGATGAGCCACGACGCACAGCAACAATTTACACTTGAGATCAAGCAATTGACCAGGCTGACGCAGCACACCCTCGAAAATATCCGCCAGATGTCACAACAACTACGACCAGGCGTGCTCGATGACCTGGGCTTGCTCTCAGCATTCCGCTGGCTGGTCGAAGATAGCGACCAGCGCCTGCATGTGCACGTCGACTTGAACATCGAGGGTCTCGAAGCAGAGGACAAGCTACCTCCCGCCTACGAAATCGCGTTGTTTCGCATCGCCCAGGAAAGCCTGACAAACGTGGCACGCCACGCGCACACGTCACAGGCCACCATCGAACTGAAAAAGGATAGGCAGCAGGTGCAGATAAAAATTAGCGACAACGGATGCGGATACGATCCAACCCAACGCAAATATGGGTCTGGCGTGATCGGCATGCGCGAACGTGCTACAGTATTAAAGGGAGACGTGCATATACACACCCATCCAGGAACCGGCACGAGTATCGAAGCACGCTTGCCGTTACCAGAGTCAACCGACGCCGCAGAACACACGAAGGAAACACGCCATGTCCACTGAGTCCGAGTCTATCACCTCACCTATCAAAGTCTTGCTCGCCGATGATCACGACATCTTACGCCAGGGCTTAAAGCTCTTGCTAGAAGCACAGCCAGACATCCAGGTCGTAGGCGAAGCCAGAACTGGCACCGAGACCATCATCCAGGCCGAACAACATTCACCGCAAGTTGTCGTCATGGATATTACGATGCCCGAAATGGACGGGCTGAAGGCTTGCCAGGTCATTCGTCAGCAGCAACCCGATATCCAGGTCCTGATACTCACCATGCACGAAAGCGAAGAATATTTCCTTCAGGCTCTGCGCATGGGGGCCAGCGGCTACCTGGTCAAAAAGGCAGCGCCCGCCGAGTTGTGCGCGGCAGTACGTACGACGGCGCGCGGTGGCGTATTTCTGTACCCTGGTTTAGCCAAAGCGCTGGTTCGCGCCTATCTCACCACCCAATCCACATACACAGCGCAGACACCACCCCCATCACAAACGCAGAACGTACCACAGTCGCTCGGTCTCCTGACGCCACGCGAACTAGAGGTACTCACCTTAGTCGCCGAAGGATATACGAGCCAGGAGATTGCCGATCAACTGGTCCTGAGCATCAAAACGGTACAAGCTCATCGCGCCAACATTATGGAGAAGCTAGATTTGCGCGACCTGGCCCATCTGATACGCTTTGCGATCCACCATCGGCTCATCTCCACCGAACCATAAACCAGTAGAGTTGATATGTCACACAAAAAGCGAGCCTATAGATAACAGCAGCACCACGGCGAGCACCACGTAATCAGTCATTCCCAGCGACGTTTCGTATAATGGCGTCTGCTTTCCCTCGCTCCGATACCCGCGTGCCTCCAGCGCTGTCGCCAGTTCAGCGGCGCGGCGCAACACCCCTTGCACAAGCGACGAGAACAGGATAGACATACTCTGCAGACGCTCACGCAATGTGCCGCTGGCGATATCCGCACCGCGGGCAGACTGCGCCTTTATCAATTGCTCCACCTCTTCGATCAAGGTTGGAATAAAACGCAAAGCCAATAGTGCCATCAACGAAAAATCGTCAACCGGCAACTTGAAACGTCGCAGGGGAGCGAGCAACGTCGAAAGCCCCTCGACCAGCGCAGCGGGCGAGGTGGTCATGGTGAGCAAGAGCGAAAACACGAACAGGCACAACAGCAACACGGTAATAGTAATCGCCAGCCAAAAACCGTAGTTGGTAATCGCCAGTGGCCCCAGATGAACCAACGGACCCTGCTGATTGGCAAGTACGAGCAGACCAATTCCGCATGCCAGCACCGCGAACACGAAGAACCTCCGCAAACGTTTCAGCCGCCCTATCCTCAATGGACGCAACCAGGTGAGCGCGAACAAGGCCAGGAAAACCAGCGCCACAACCATAAGCCCGTTCTGTAGCAAATTGGCAGGCACAGACCATGGACCGATGGCGTACAACGTCTTATCCTTCGTACCCTCACGATAAAACAGCACCACCACGTCACTGATAATCACCAACGATGCGATTAACCACATGCGCCGCCACAGCATCGATAGTGAAAGCCCGGCCATAAGCGTACTGCCAAGCGCAAAACAGCTCATCACGATATACGGCGCAAAATGCCAGAAACGGTGATCAGCAACCACCAACCACACCACAAACCAGGCCAACAGCAGCAGCTTCGTGCGCGCCTGCAAACGATGGATCGGGCTATCACCAGGCATATAGACGCCAAAGGGAATATTTTCAAACATTATCGACATGGCAATAATCGCCTTTACTCAGCATACTTCACGCTCGTCGCTCGCGTCATCAGGTAGGCGCATACATCCTCAAGCGTGTACAGATCAGTGGGGACAGGCAGCCCTTGCTTGCGCAAGAGCACAAGCAACTCTTCAAGCGGCGGCGGAGCCAGGTGCCACGCCCGCAACTGTTCCCCCGCCGTGAATACATCACGCGGCGTTCCCTGCATCACCAGCCGCCCATCGTACAACACAAACAGCCACTCGGCGAGGGCAGCCACTTCGGACATATCGTGCGAAACCAGCACAATCGTCACCCCTTGCTCCTGTTGTACGCGGCGTACGTAGCGGTAAAATTCCGCGCGCCCTTCTCCGTCCAGGCCAATCGAAGGCTCATCGAGCACGAGCACCTTCGGAGTCATCGCGATTACCCCGGCCAGGGCCACACGTCGACGCTGCCCTCCGCTAAGATCAAAAGGCGAACGCCAGCCATATTCGCGCTGCGGCAATCCAACCATATCGAGAGCAGCAAGCACGCGAGCACGCACCTCGTGGCGACCCAATTTCATGCGACGAGGACCAAAGGCCACATCTTGATAAATACTGCGCGCAAAAAGCTGCGACTCGGGAAACTGAAAAAGCATCCCAACCCTTTGACGTAATGATCGTAAATCCGTTCCAGACGCTCCAACGTCAATTCCATCGATCAGCACCGAACCGTCTGTGGGACGCAGCAAGCCATTGAAGTGCTGAATCAAGGTGGTTTTGCCAGAGCCATTGAAGCCGATAATCGCCACGCACTGACCCGCCATGATGTTCAGCGACACGTCATCGAGCACTTTTTTGTGCGTGTGATCGGCACGATAGGTATACGAAAGGTGGCTGACTTCGATCATCGGCTTGCTCACTGGCTTAACTCCTGGGCAATGGCTTCTATACTTACCGCACACGCTGAAACAGGCAAACCGACCGCGCGCAAATACGCCACCAGCGCAATTGGCGCGGGGATTTCCAATTTCAGCGCTTCTAAACGCTCGACCTGCGTAAAGATATCCGCCGGTGTCCCCTCCAGGACGATGTGACCATGCTCCATCACGATGATGCGCTGTGCATGCGCTGTCTCCTCCAATAAATGCGTCACATGCACAATGGTTAGCCCATATTCGCGGTTGAGCAGGTGCAAAAGAGCAACAATTTCGCGGCGCGAGAGCGGATCAAGCATCGCCGTTGCCTCGTCGGCAATAATACAGAGTGGCTGCAACGCCAGCATACCAGCAATCGCCACGCGTTGTCGTTGCCCACCTGAGAGCTTATGCGGTGGCAACGAGCGCAAATGGCTGATGCCAACAGCCTGCATCGCAAATTCCACGCGTTCGCGAATCAACTTTTTAGGAAAGCCACGCACGGCCAATCCCCAGGCCACGTCATCCTCCACGACCGTCGCGATGATCTGATTATCCGGGTTCTGCATGATCAACCCAACGTGATCGCGCACCAGGTGCTGTTTGCTCGCATCCCTGGTATCCACGCCAGCCACCAGCACACGACCCTCATCGGGCACCAGTAGCGCGTTACAATGCCGGGCCAACGTCGATTTGCCGCTCCCATTATGCCCAAGCACCGCCAGGTATTCTCCCTGGGCTATATGCAAACTCACATGATCCAATGCCGGAGGCTGACGCACTGTGGCATGCTTCGCTTGTAGCACGGGATACGTATAGGAAATAGCTGTGATATCAATAAGTGGACCAGTCTCCATACGCTTCCTCATAAACTAATATGTTGCAATACTTTTTTGAATACTTTTACTTTCAATAAGCGATGCGACACCCGCCGAAATGATTTACTCACGCGCCGGTTCAGTATGGGACGCGTATCGTATCCCAACAAACGAACGGTTGTGTTGGTCGCCGTATAGATAATTGCCACAACCGGACACAGTAGTATCCAGTTACAAATATACAACGTAAGCAACCAGTAGGTCACAAAAAAATGGAATAACCATGCCACACCAGGATAGAGGCTCTGCCGCCACCAACCCTCAAGACCAACACGCGCCGTGCCCGCGTCGGTAATATGAATGCTTGTTTGATAGATCACCGTGACCAGGCGCAAAAAGGCTGTCAGCGGTTGACCCGCCAGGATGGTAAAAAGGATGGTTACAGCACAAAATGCCAGCGCACCGCATGTCGTACCAAGCAGCACCAGCGGAACATGGCGCATCCGCCAGCGTATAGTCACACCGAGAAACAGTCCGGCCATAACCACCAGGCCCATCGATGGGATATTGGTTGCTCCCACGAGGATAGATACCAGAAAAATAGCAATACCAGACGCCATAAGGCTTACATAGAGGCCACGCCGCAGCACCAGCACAGTGAAGACGATAAAAATCGGCAACTGAAAAAAGCTGGTCCCGATGGGCGTATAAATCGAGATAAGCTGAAAAATCACCGCGATATCAGCAAGTAACGCCCCCTCGGCGATTTCGATGGCCTGTAAATTACGAAACATGCGGACCTCTTGGCATTTTTATATAGAAGTATCATTCGTCAAGCGCTAGCACAATCCCTGTGTGTGTTATTGTAATCCCCTATAGCATAAGCAAACAATATTTCGAGTGCACACACAACCACACTCAAAGCCATTTGTACCACAATCCGACCTCGTCAATCACGACGCGCAAACAAGCTTTGTGGAGCAGTGCCTCTATAATCAACTATAACACCACCACATAGCCTGTACTCTTTTATTGTGATTTGCATGTTTTTTGAAAATATATTGATATGCGCGTATGTGTCCCGGACACATACGCGCATATCAATATATTACGTTCTCGCCAACATCCGCATAACTACGGTTGCCATTCTACCCGTTGCGTGC
>DATAYF010000524.1:0-6007 GCA_036272735.1 Ktedonobacteraceae bacterium | reverse complement strand
CGAGATCTATGATTTGGAAAGGGAAACATCCTACGGTCGCGTTGGTGACGACCACCTACCAAACAGGCATCAGACTAACCAAGGAAGCGATGCAGGTTCTCGAAACCCAACTTCAGCGATTGCCGCAGCTAAACAAGTGGTTTGTGGATATTTTATCTCTTTCACCAGAGAGGTGGGATAGTTAATAATTCTTGCATCCCTTAGTGTGGTTGTACCTTTCCTCCACCCAAAGTCTTTTTGTATGAAAAATTATTTTCTTCCATATATTAGTATCTATTACTTCATAAAGCAATAAAAATCACATAAAGATTTTTAAAGGGTTAATGTGAGGACGCGGCAGCCATCCATCACACCAATTCTCTCCTATTGCGCAAATCCATGACAAATTTTTCATAGAGAAGTATGCAAATTCACAAAAATATTGAATTTATTGCAATTTGTTCATTGAATGATTTCTACGCAAAATTTGTCAGAAAAAGCATTGCATTCCCTATTTTAGGGGAGTATAGTCTGCATCATCATTTGTCAAATTGGTTTGTGTTGCTCTATGGAGGAGGAATGCTTTTATGGTCAGTCTGTTCGTTTCGCCAATCAACGAAATTCAAACTATTGCCGTCATCGATGACATCGAGGGGAGCGAACGGAGTCTCCCCTACTGGGAAGCTGAAATTGCAGGGTTTCGGACATTGTCGGTCGGGCAGGAATTACGTAGCATGCAGGAGACGATTGACTTTATCTGCGCCCATGCCCAGGCCGCCATCTGTACCCACCGTCTCGCTCCACGCGGCACGTCTCATTTCTATGGGGCGGAACTGGTGGCAGCACTCTACGATCTCAATATACCTGCTGTGCTCATCACGCAATATACCGATATCGATCAGCATACGACCATCAGGAAGTGGCGCGACAAAGTGCCAGTGGTGCTCCACTTGCGCCAAGCTACACACGAATCGCTACCAGACGCGTTCCGTACGTGTCTGGCGGAATTGCACAACCAGAAACCTGAAAACCGTAAGCCCTATCGCGTCATGCTGCATATTGTGGATATTCAAACGGTTGAAGACGAGCCGGTGATTGATGTCATCGTTGGTCACTGGGACCACTACCAGGTGGTACGCTTCCCCATGACGCTGATCCCCATGTACTTGCACAACCGCATTGCCCTGGGCACCTGGCTCTTCGCGAACGTCAACATCAAAGCAGATTATTGTGAAGACCTCTATTTTCAGGCTATCGACCTGGCGCCTGAACCGCAATATGAAGAAGATCTGGTGTATTGTGTCAATGTGGAACAGGCCAATACCGAGGATTGGACGGTCGAACGTTGGGACGCAGAGTACGCACGTCTTTCAGAATTGGAGAATTTCGAGATATAGTAAATAGAAGGGGTAGGATAGAGAAAAAATGCCGGCATTTTTTCTCTATCCTACCCCTTCTATTTATTTGATACCCACACGTGCGCTCAATTCTTGCGCCACGCTGTAGGGATCACGCTCGCGCTGCGTCACTTCAGTGATCAGCGTCTCCCATTCCTCATCGCTCACTTCGGCTTTCAAGGCGTTGACCACCGATTGCAAAATCAGCGTTTGCAGTTCACTACGTACCTGGCGCTGCGCCCGCTGTGCAAGTTGCCCGCTTTCCTGCAACGTTTGTAGATGCTGTTGCGCCGCATCTACCAGTTTACCGATCCCCTCGTCTTTCACAGCCGAGGTTTTCAGGATAGGGATACGCCAGGGAGTTTTGCGCCGCTGGGGATCAAGGCTCAGCAACATCGACAGTTCGGCCACGGTCTGATCGGCTCCGGGTTTGTCTCCTTTACTCACCACAAAGATATCGGCGATTTCCAGAATACCCGCCTTAATGGCCTGGATATCATCACCCATACCTGGAGCCACCACCACCAGCACGCTCTGCGCCGTACGCATCACCTCGACCTCAGCCTGGCCCGTGCCGACCGTCTCAATGATGATCGGATCGTAGCCCCCGGCATCCATGGCACGCACAACGTCGCGTGTAGCCGCGGATAAACCGCCCAGGCTGCCACGGCTCGCCATGCTGCGAATAAACACGTTGGGATCACCCGCCAGTTCCATCATGCGAATGCGATCACCCAAAATCGCCCCACCGGAGAACGGGCTGGTGGGATCGATAGCCACCACGCCAACTTTGCGCTCACGCCTGCGCAACTCGCGTACCAGGTGCGTCACCAGCGTACTCTTGCCGGCACCCGGCGCGCCGGTCACACCAATAATATGCGCCCGCCCGGCATGTTGGTGCAGTTCCGCGAGGTATTGGCGCGCGCGGGGAATTTCGTTCTCGATCAATGTAACCATACGCGCTAATGCACGCCGGTCGCCCCCTAGAAGGCGTTCGACAATATTTTGCAACGCAGCACCTACACTTCAGCCGTCAGGCGTTCATGCTGGACATGCTCGCGCACGAAGGTGACAATCTCCTCGGTCGAGGTACCAGGACCAAAACAGCCCTGAATGCCCAGAGCGTGAATTGCCGGAATATCTTCATCTGGGAGAATGCCACCCGCCGCCACCAGCACATCATCCACGCCATCTGCTTTGAGCAGGTCCATCACTTTCGGGAACAGCGCCATGTGCGCCCCGGAGAGAATGCTCATCAGGATGGCGTCGACATCTTCTTGAATCGCCGCCTCCACGATCATCTCAGGCGTTTGCCGAATACCTGTATAAATAACCTCCATGCCCGCGTCGCGCAGCGCACGCGCAATCACCTTCGCACCTCGGTCGTGACCATCCAACCCAGGCTTGGCTACCAGGACACGGATTGGGCGAGTATCAGTCATAATTAGTGACTCCTTTGTCAACGAATCGCATCTATTCAGACGCTTGCACTACAGACCCTTTATCATTCAGTGTAGAGCTTGCTGCAAAATAGCGCATACTGGCTTGCAAGGCCGCGTGGTACAACGCGTAAATAGCACGTTCCTGTTCTTCGTACAACTCCAATTCTACAACGGGGGCTGCTGTGCTGCAAGCATGCATGAGCAACTTCGCCCGCTGCACGATCTGGACCTTCTGCGCGACACTGACCAGCGGCACTGGCAATTGTGCCAGGACGTGCTGCTCTATCTGCGGCTGCACCCATTTGTAGGCGGTATACAGCACCCGCACATAGTCTTGCAGCAGACGTGAATTGAGTAGGGCCAGCAGGAAATACAACTCGTCGCTGACCTCCTCGACATTGGCCACGCCAGTAGTACCGCGCCAGGAGAGCACATACAGGGTTTGCAGCACCACGTGCCCATCGGCATCTAACGCCGCCTGCAATAGCCCCGTGCTCTTGACTACCAGTAGTTTGGGGGCCAGATAACGGGCTAATGGTTTGCTCACCGCCTCACGCGCAATCCAGGCGCGGCGTGGGGTAATGCTGTAGGCGCGCACGTCGATGCCGCCACGCAATACTGGCAACCATTCGGGACTTGGCACATCATCTTGCTCACGCAACAACGCCGCCCCCTTGCCAAGCTCTTCGCCGCGCCTGATCTCGACAAATTGTGCCAGCGGGGCGAAACGTTTCACGCTGTCCTGGGTGGACGTGCAAAAATACTTCCAGAGATGCGCCACAAAGGTCTGCTGCTGATCACTCAACAGATAACGCAATTCATAACCCGGTTGCTTGAGCAATAATGCCTGGGGGATCGTTACTGATTCGCTATCGACTCCCGGTTGCTGCCATTTTTCACGCATCCAGGTCACAACATGCAAGGGGGCAGGCACGTTCTTCTGCGCGATAATCACGACCGCACCGACGTAGGCCTGGAACACGCCCGCCAGGTGCCAGAGGTGATGCACCGTTGTCTGCGATAACAAGAGTTGGCGCTCCCTGGCCGCGTTGGCACGCGCTAAGACGGGATCAGGCAGTACCAGGCCAATCCAGCCACGCGGTCGTACGACTTGCAGTGCGAGTTTGAGAAATAGTAGGTAGCTATCTGCCTGACCGCGCTGGTGAGTCGAACGATAGCCGCTCAGGTCGCTATTTTTGGCGGCCAGATACGGGGGATTTGCCAGAAACAGGTCAACGTTCTCGCACTGCTCCCAGGACAGCGCCAGCCCATCTGCTTGATGAATATGCAACGATGGCGCAATCGTACTCGCGGAAGCTTGTGATAGCGCGGTACGCAGGCCCATTTCAGCCAGAAAACACGCCACAGGATCGGGGTCAAAACCCCACACATTGCGCTGCACAAGCGCCCGTATCGCCGCGTCATCCAGCCCAGCACGCGCACCCGCTGCCACCAGACGGCGCACCACCGCGACCAGGAAATTACCGCTACCACACGCCGGATCGAGCACCCGCAGAGGAGCGAGGTCCACTTCAGGGCGATAGCCACAGGCATCAAGCATGCGTTCTACTAGCAAGGGAGGCGTCGAGAAGTGGCCGCGTCGTTTGCGTTCTCGCGCCGGTAAATTGGCCTCGTACCAGTTGAAGAAATCTGGTGCTTGTGTGGTCTTCATAATCGCTCAATGCTGCTCATTTTTGAGCAAGGACTCCAGGGCCACACGCGCAGCCATCCGACCAGCCTCTTTGATGCTGGAAGCTTTGCCCACCCCCAAAAGCGTCTCTCGCTCGAAGACACCCACCTCAAAAACGCGGTCGTTATTACTCCCGCTTGTCTCCAACACGTTGTAGTGTGGGAGCGCGCCTGCGCGTTGCAAGACTACCTTTTGCAAGCGGCCCTTGGGGTTGGTGTCCAGCGCGTAGCCATCAATCTCATCGATAACGGGAAAAATCGTGCGCGCCACAAATTCGCGTGTGACCATCGGTCCCTGATCAAGATGGATCGCCCCCACGACCGCTTCAAGCACATCAGCGCAGAGCGAATCGCGTGAACGCTCGTTGAACGTGCGCAGGTTTGCTATATCGACGCGAATGAACGCAAACAACCCCAGACGTTGACCAATACCCGCGAAGGAACGGCGGCTCACGACCTCGGATTTCAAGGCCGTCATCTCCCCTTCCGAAGCATCGGGGTATTTACGATAAATGTACTCGACGACGTACGCGCCAATGATCGCATCGCCTAAAAACTCTAGCGTGTCGTACGAGTCGCGCACGGCTGTTTCAGAGCAGCACGAGTGATGCGTCACCGCGCGGCGCAATAAGCTCTGGTCATGGAACGTCACGTGAAGCAGCGTTTCTAATGCAGCTAGGTTGTCGTGATCTGCAATGTCTTCCATATACCATCATGATATCACGTAGGGGGGTAGTAGGTTTAGTTTTGATGCTGACCTACGCTGATATCTTCCATTTTTGACACCTGATTTGACACCTTTTCCTGCTTTTTGATGTCCTTGGGTCCTCTTTGTGATGGAATAAAGGACTCTGGATCAGTTGATTGGGGTTCGAGTCCCTGTACCCCAGCCACATGAAAGGGCTTGTGAAGCTCTTTAAGAGGCTCATAAAAGAAACGAAAAGGCAGTTGTTGGATGTCATTTTGATGACGTCAAGGTAACTGCCTTTATAAATTTGCCCACTTACGATGCTCTTGTAGCGCTTCCTTACTGGGTCCTACATTTCCATCTTGTGGAAGGGAAATTGGTTTCCCTTTAAAAGTACTATAAGGAGTATTGTCTAATTTGGGCGAAACGAGAACTGTCATAGATTGTGGATCAATTGAGATAAGACCAAGGTCGAACAGTGTATGAATATCTGCTCGCAAAAGTAAACCATTTGAAATCATGTTTGTATGGATCCCTTGGTATGGGATGATGTGGGCGGCTTCTAAGACGTCGATTACTGTGCATCCAGAAACAGCACAGCATCCGAAATTTTCTACCAGTTCCTGGCGGAATTTACCTTGCCCTTGTCTCTGTACGATGGATCTAATAATATGTTTTCTCCCATCAAGAATATTAGCCGGATCAAAGTTATCGATGGGAATGTCTGCTTTAATGGTTTCTATTTCTGCTCTTGTTCCAAGACCATATGTTTTCCCATCTGGAGAAAACCCTTCAAGAAAGAAATAGCCATC
>DATAYF010000523.1:0-18281 GCA_036272735.1 Ktedonobacteraceae bacterium | reverse complement strand
GTTATTGTACAGTCTCAATTCTACGAGGTCCGCCAGATTCCCTATGCTCTCAGGTAGTGCTGTCAATCGATTGTCGGTAACGTTGAGGTACCGGAGCTTATGCAGGTTGCCAAGCGATGCAGGTAGCGTGGTGAGGTAATTGTTGCTGATATAGAGAAAAGAAGCCAGGCTGTGCAGGTTGCCAAGCGGCTCAGGAAGCGTGGTCAGCTCATTATGACCGATATCCAGCATGGTGAGCTTGCTAAGGTTGCCAATATCCTTGGGTAGCGAGGACAACCGATTTTCGCTGATGTTCAATGTACGCAGTTCGGTTAGCTGCCAGAACGACTCAGGCAGCGCGTACAACTGGTTGTTTCCCAGGCTAACCTCTTCGAGATGCAGCAGGTGACCAAGACTTTCGGGAACAATGTCCAGACCGCTGTCGTAGGCGCTCAGGATTTTAAGCTGCGTGAGCCGGTCGATGTTTTCAGGAAGCTCGATGATCTGGTTCTTATCGATGTGCAGCTCTTCAAGCTCAGTCAGATTACCGAGCGATGCGGGCAGTGCCATCAACTCGTTATCGTCGAGATAGAGCTTTTTCAGGTGGGTCAGCTTGCCAAGCCATTCGGGCAGCGCGTAGAGCTGGTTGCCAGTCACATCTAGTTGTTCCAGGTCGGTGTACTGCTTGAGCGCTTCGGGGAGCGTGGTCAATCCGCAGTAACGCAGCGATAGAGCGCCCATCCCTACAGCTTTTCCAGGTTTGCGAAGTCCATACTCAGGCGCTTCTTGCCGAACTTGCCGTGGAATTGTATCTCCACGAATTCGGTCTCCTCTTCCAGTTCGCTTTTGAGCACCACGCCCTCGCCGAAGATGTTGTGGCGCACATGTTCACCCGCCTTGAAGCGTTGTCCCTTGGGCCTGGCTGGTTTGGGGGTAGGTGGCGTTGCTTGCGGTGGTTGTGACAATGGGCCAACGCGTGTAGTTACAGTGTAGTTCGGGCTGCTCTTTTGCGGCGCACCACGACCAAACACGCGACCACCCGCCGCTCCGTAGGGGTCCTGGTTGATATCGTCTTCCCATGAACTTTGTCTACGCGTGGCTTTGGTACGGGCCGCACCCCTTTGTGTGTCACCAGCGCCGATGCCTTTGCGCGTCATCAGTTCGTTGGGAATTTCGTCGATGAAGCGCGATGGCTCGGTGATTTGCGTCTCGCCAAATACCGAACGATACGTGGCGCGTACCAGATAGAGCCGCTTCATGGCACGTGTAAAGCCGACATATGCCAGGCGACGCTCCTCTTCCAACTCTTCCGGCTTGCTGACCGAGCGTGAATGTGGCAGCGAACCCTCGTCCATCCCGACGATGAAGACCACCGGAAATTCAAGGCCCTTGGCGGCGTGTAGCGTGATTAGTGTCACGGCGTCTTTGTTCTCTTCCTTGATCAGCGTGCCGTTCTCGCTGGTTTGCTCTGTGTCGGCACCGCCCACCAGCGCCACATTCTCCAAAAAGAGGTCGAGTGCAGCCCGTGTTTCGATTTCAGAATAATCCTCGGCCACGCGGCGCAGTTCGAGTACGTTGGCCCAACGATCCAACTCCTGGTCCCCGTTGGCGCGCAGTTCGGGGCCGTAGCCGCTGCGCTCGGCGATGCGATCCAGCAGGTCGGGTAGTTCTAGATCATCGATGGCTTCCGTCAGATCGGCAACCAGTTGCCCAAACTTTTCCAACGCGCTCTTCGCCGCTTTGCCCAGCGTGGGCTGCTCGTTGATGTGCTTGATGGCTTCCATGAGCGAGACATTCTTTGCGTTGGCCCAGTTCTGTAGCTCGGCGAGCGTCCTGGCTCCGATCTTACGATTGGGTACGTTGATGATGCGGGCAAGGCTCAGGTCATCGTTGGGATTGGCGAGCATGCGCAAGTAGGCCAGCATATCTTTAATTTCTTTGCGTTCGTAGAACTTGCGACTACCAATCACTTTATAGGGGATGTTCCAGCGCAGAAATTGCTCTTCCAACGCTCGTGATTGCGCGTTGGTACGATACATTACCGCGACCTCACCGAGCCGTTCGACCTCGCCGCGCCCCATCAGCAGCTTGATCTCTTGCGCCGTGTAGTTTCCCTCCTGCTCCTCGTTGTGGGCCGTGTGCACGCTGATTTTCGCGCCCTGTCCCTTGTCGGTCCACAGGTCCTTCTCTTTGCGCAGACGATTGCGCTTGACGATGTGCTGCGCGGCGTCCAGGATGTTTTGTGTGGAGCGATAGTTCTGGTCGAGGATGATGATCTGGCGTTTGGGGAAATCCTCTTCGAAGCGAATTACATTCTCCGCGCTGGCCCCGCGCCACGAGTAGATCATCTGGTCATCGTCGCCCACGACGCAGATGTTGCCCAGACCTTCGTGCCGCTCGTAGGTGCCGTACGCCAACAAACGCATGAGCTTGTACTGCGGCAGGTTACAGTCCTGAAACTCGTCGACATGCAGGTATTGCCACTTCCGTTGGTAGCGCTCAAGCACCTCCGGCGTGCGTCGCCAGAGCTGTTCGGTCAGCATCAACAGGTCGTCGAAATCGACACCATTGTTGCCGCGCATCAATTTCTGATAAACCTTGTAGACGCGTGCCGCCACCTCTTCCGCGTACTTGGTAGCTCGCTCCGCCATCTGATCTGGCCCGTACATCTCGTTTTTGGCGCGTGAAATCATCGCCTGCATGGCTCCGGGTCGGTAGATCTTCTCATCCAGGTCCAGTTGTTTGATGGCCTGCTTGATCAAGGTTGACTGGTCGTCGGTATCGAAGATTAGAAACGACCTGTTCAAGCCGATGGGGGCCAAGTAATCGGCCTCGGTGCGCAGGACACGCGCGCAGATGGCGTGAAAGGTGCCAATGGTCATTTCTTTGGCTTCGCTGATGCCAACCAGCTTTTCCAGGCGTTCGCGCATCTCTTTAGCTGCTTTGTTGGTAAAGGTGACGGCCAGGATGCGCCAGGGTAGAATGTCCTCGTGCTGAGCGAGGTAGGCAATGCGGTGCGTGATGACGCGTGTTTTGCCACTGCCCGGCCCGGCCAGGATCAGCACCGGCCCTTGCGTGGTTGTGACCGCTTTTCTCTGCGGCTCATTCAGTCCAGCTAACAAATTGTGTTGTTCCAACATCGTCATCACACTCCCAAACAATAAAAACATCAAAAAAATACGCGGAATTCGCGTCGACCTATCCGTAATTCTTCGCTATTGTACCATACTTCGCGACCCCCTGGCCCTAAAGGGTCAGGAAACGTGTTGCGATTTTGTTGTAGTATTCAGTGCACCGTAAATTTCACGTGTGATTTGTACGCAGAAGACCAGGTGCCGGAAAAGGAGAAACGTATGGCAAAGCAATGTACTCATCTCGATCAGATGCAACAGGTGAAGCCGAGTGCTGAAGGGTGTGAAGAATGTTTGAAAATGGGGGATAGCTGGGTGCATCTTCGCGAGTGCCTGATGTGTGGACACGTCGGGTGTTGCGACTCTTCAAAGAACGAGCACGCCACGAAGCATTTTCACGCGACAGGACACCCACTCATGCGCTCCTTCGAGCCGGGTGAGAACTGGAATTGGTGTTATATTGATCAGGTTATGTTTGAGCTTGAGTAACCGTCAGGAGAGCGGTATGAAGAAGGCTGGTATGTAACAGGTAGTGCTTCAATTTCTCGATGTTTTACCGTTAAATAGTTACCTAAAAGCAAGCAGATAGGTAGCTATGTAACACCTCTATGAAAAGGTATTTATATGATCCATTCTGTCAAGTCTCCATGCGACGAGGGTGTCATTCGGTCGGCCCCAAAGTGCACTCCGGCTCGCGATGCCGGGCTGTGGGTACTCATCGCAACCATTCTCGGCTCAAGTATGGCCTTTATCGACGGCTCCGTAGTCAATGTAGCACTCCCTGTGCTGCAAAAGGAACTCAATGCCTCCTCTGCCGATGTGCAGTGGGTGATTGAGGCGTACGCGCTCTTTCTGTCGGCGCTTATTCTCGTAGGTGGCTCGCTGGGCGATCATTTCGGGCGGCGACGTATTTTTGCTTTCGGTACCGCTCTGTTCGCCCTGGCCTCGATCTGGTGTGGTCTCTCGCCAAATATCGGTCAATTAATCCTTGCGCGGGCCGTGCAAGGGATTGGCGGCGCTCTACTTGTCCCAGGCAGTCTTGCCATCATCAGCGCCTCGTTTAACGACGAGCGGCGTGGGCAGGCTATCGGTACCTGGTCAGGCGCGACCGCGATTACGTCGGTGCTTGGTCCCGTGTTGGGTGGCTGGTTGGTGCAATATGCCTCCTGGCGTTGGGTCTTCTTCATCAACGTGCCGCTGGCGGTGATTGTGCTCGTGGTATTGCTCTGGCGTGTTCCAGAGAGCCGCGACGAGAATGTGCGTGGCAGGCTCGACTGGCTCGGCACTCTGTTGGCGACAGTGAGCCTGGCCGGAATTGTTGCCGGTTTGATCGAGTCCAGCTCTCTCGGCCTCTTGAATCCACTTGTGCTTGGTGCTCTTGCGATCGGTGTTGCGGCCCTGATTATTTTCCTCCTGGTTGAAGCACGCATTGCCCACCCGATGATGCCACTGACGGTGTTCCGTTCCCGAACCTTCAGTGGGGCAAATCTGCTGACATTCCTGCTCTACGGTGCTCTCAGCGGTGCAACCTACTTCATTCCTTTCAACTTGATCCAGGTGCAGGGCTACTCGCCAGCAGCGGCAGGAGCCGCGTTGATCCCCTTCGCGCTGACCATGTTCCTGCTTTCACGCTGGACCGGTGGCCTGGTCAAGCGCGTTGGCGCAAAAATACCACTCGTGATCGGCCCCAGCATCACCGCCGTGGGCTTTCTACTCTTTGCTGTGCCGGATATAGGGGGGAGCTACTGGATCACATTTTTTCCGGCAGTGCTTGTGATGAGCATCGGTATGACGGTAACGGTGGCTCCGTTGACCACCACGGTCATGAATGCCGTCGAGCGACACTACGCGGGCACCGCGTCGGGTATCAATAACGCCATCTCGCGGACAGCCGGGCTGATTGCTATTGCTGTTCTGGGCATTGTGATCTCGCAGGCCTTTGGTAGCAGCCTCGATCAACACCTGTCGCTTCTGCACCTTCCCCCGGCGCTCCGGCAGGCGGTCCAGGCACAAAGCGGTAAGTTAGCTGGTATCAACATTACTCGAGGGATAGCTGGTCAGGTCCAGGCGCAACTCAAGCAGGCCATCGATCAGTCCTTTGTGTCAGGTTTTCGCGTGGTCATGCTCATCTGTGCTGGCCTCTCGTTCGTTAGCGCGCTTGCAGCAGGGCTCATGATTGATGGGAAACGGGTTAGCCAGACCAGCAAGCAAGACACTACCGTGCGAGTAGGCGATGAGACGGTGCTGCAATAGAGAAAAAAGCATGATTGTTTCCCCACTTCTCCCGTAGGTAGCCATTTATGGCTATGGTTCTTCGTGTTTCAGCTTGCCTCTTAGTATTTCATGGTATGCTGAGTCGGTCTCACACGAATGCATGTAAATGTATCTATCGCATAGATCTGCGTGAGTACGCAGATGTGCATGTTGAGACGTTTAGTGGAAGTTGTGGGTCTACGAAAGGAGTTATGTTGCTCTTACATAAGCACATAAGCAAGTTCTTACAACAGGATGTCAAAAAGAGTTCAATTATAAAGTTTGGGTCGATGGCGCTAGGATTAATGGTCCTTGTTGCCACGATGTTCGTCACTGGGGGGACGAGTGCCCATGCAGCAACGGTTTGTGATGGCACGACGCACATTGTGCGCTCCGGCGAGACGTTGAGCGGGATTGCTGCTCAGTACGGTACACGCTGGTCGACCCTTGCATCAACAAACGGTATTAGCAACCCTAATCTGATTTTTGTTGATCAAAGTATCTGCATTTCTGGAACTACGCATACAACGTCGTATGCCCCGGTACAGCAACCTCCAGTACAGCAGCCTCCAGTACAGCAGCCTCCGGTACAACAGTATCATCAATCTGCCCCCACTGCCGCGCCCACCACCAGTGGCAGCATTCCGGGCATGATCAGCCAGGTCTTTGGAGCAAATGCAGGCAGCGCCCTTAACGTGGCCCGCTGCGAATCTGGCTTTAACCCACAGGCGACGAATAGCGCGAGTGGCGCTGCTGGCGTCTTCCAGTTCTTGCCGAGCACCTGGAGCACCACTTCGCAGGCAGGCCAATCGCCTTACAACGCGTACGCGAATATTGCAGCCGCACACGAGGTGTTCGTGCGCGACGGTTATAGCTGGCGCGAGTGGTCTTGCCAGCCCTAATTGGCGTAGTATATCGATAGTCGTCGCATTGGTAGTTTTTTCACCACAACTTCCATGCCGCATGGTGCCGTGTGTAAAGATGCACGGTGCCAGGGGATGCGCTTGCAGAAAAGCGCATCCCCTCCACAAACGACCTCCCTTGCGGAGGTCGTTTGTTATAATAAGGCAAGCGTACTACCGCGTTATATCTATGAGGAGGGACTCTGAATGGTTGGTACATTCATTAACTTTGCGACAGTCATGGTCGGTGGCATTTTTGGTTTGTTAATTGGTCAGCGCTTGCCTGATCGCATAAAGCATATCGTCATCGCCGGATTAGGGCTGATCACCATCGTGCTCGGCGTTTCCAATGCTATCAAGACCGAGAATGCGCTTATTCCCTTGCTGGCCCTGGTCATCGGCTCAGTGATCGGTGAATTAATCGATATCGATAGTGGCATCAATCACCTGGGGGATTGGCTCAAACAGCGCTTTGATCGTCCAGGTAGCCAGCAGAATTTTACGCTGGCCTTCGTGCTCGCGAGCCTGCAATTTTGCGTAGGACCATTGACCATTATCGGCTCACTAAACGATGGCCTCTCACACGATTTTAGCCTGTTGGCAATCAAGGCGGTGCTGGATGGCTTTTCCGCAATTATTTTTGCCAGCACGTTTGGTATTGGCACCTTATTTGCCGGAGCGACGATCCTGGTTATCCAGGGTGGCATTTCTCTGTTGGCAGGTCTGCTCAAGCCGCTACTCGTCACGGTCCCGAACGCTAGTATGGGTTCGCAGCCGCGCATCATCGAGCTGGGGGCAGTGGGTGGCGTGATCCTGATCGGCCTGGCGCTCAATATTCTCGATATCAAACGCATCAAGATTGCCAATATGTTGCCCGCGCTGATTATCGCCCCCTTAATCGTGGTTCTGCTCAACACCTGGGGCATTCCCCTGGATTTTGGCCTGGGCGGCCACTAAAGAGCGAGATTGCAGGGGGAGCGCCCCCTGACTGGGCTCTAGGGCTGTGCCCTAGCCCTTCCCCTCTCTCTTGCCGCCGCAGGCGGCAACTCATGTGGTACCATGCTAAAGGAGATGTTGTATTTCACATAACATGATATAAAGGAGCATGATTTTTGACTGCACAATTCACGTTGAAACCCGATGCGGCTGTTGATTTGCATATGCATACTACCTATAGCGATGGCCGTTGGCCCGCGCAACGGTTGATCGATTACCTGGCGGAACAGGGCTTCGATCTGGTTGCGGTAACCGATCATGATCGCGTCGATAAGGTCGCGGAGATACAGGCGCTGGCGGCCGCGAAAAATTTGCCAGTCTTGCCGGGCGTCGAGATGAGCACGCAATGGCACGGCCACGTGGCTCACCTGTTGTGTTATGGCTTTGATCCTGCGCAAAGCGCCCTCAAGCCGCTGACCGAGAAAATCGTCGCCTTGCAGCTAGAGAATACTCACGAGGTGAACGAGGAATTGCGGAAACGCGGCTACGACTTTCCTCGTCAAGAAGCATTGTTGGCGGAGCATGATGGCAAATTGCACCGTCCCTCCGACAATGCTTATCTGCTCATGGAACATCAGCACACGTCAGATTGGCAAACAGCCATGCGCATGATTCGCGAGGCTGGTTTTCACTCGATCCTCGCGACTATGGGAGAAGCGGTCGAGGCGGCGCACCAGAGCGGGGCAACCTGCATTATGGCGCATCCCGGCCGACGCGACAGCAATTTTACTTATTACGACACAGCGCTGCTGGATCAGTTGCGCGCCGAGGTTCCCATCGACGGCATCGAGGTCTATCATCCCTATCATAATGAGGAAAGCAGGCAGATGTATCTCGACTATGTCAACAAGCATAATCTGCTGCTGAGCACCGGTTCCGATTCCCACGGCATTGCCAGCCGCATGCCTATCAAGTACCGTGCCGAAACCAGCCGCCCCCTGCTCGCGCGTTTAGGCGTGACCGTCGCATAATGCGCTATATTGATGGATATCGCTCCTGTTTGCAAACAGGAGCGATATCCATCAATATAGCAAGTTGCTACAAATCAATGTATCTGTTCCGTATTGCGAAACGTATAACTCTTGTATAGTGCGTCAGGTGATATAGAGTAAATTTTCTATTGTAAAGACGATGAGGTAAGCAGCGATACAACGTTCTGCTGTATATTGAAGCAATGTAAATTGACGGTAGGGTCAAAGTAATAGTATGATACTTTTCAATGGAGATCTGGAAAAAGCTAGTAGAAGCTTCTAATCAAGAACAGAGCATATACCCGGAAGCAAGAGAAAGGGAGAGCCATGCCGCAGGATGGTGACAGGGTGCAAAACAGGCGGCGTATGAGGCCGGATACCGAGCCACAAGATGACGCCATTTTTTTGCCGTATTCGTATCCTACGAACAATAGGAGATCATCGACCTATCCCCAGACGCAGACCGACGCTCCTTACTCCGATGATGTCTTTGAACCTCCCCATTCTGGTTCCAGCGTTGTGCGTCGTACCGGTTCGCAGGGCTTGCAACTGAACCGTACGACTGGCTCACAACAGAGCCGGACCACGGGTCCGCAGGGGTTAAAGCAGAGTCGGGCAAACGCGCCTGCATCCTCTACTACTGGCACTTCAACGCGTCGTCAACCAACAACGAAAAATACCGCTCCCCAACGCTCCAACCGCTCGAAAACGACCACACAACCACCAGAAGAGCCAAAACCACGGCGTCACCCGCACTGGCTCTTTTATATTGGTGTGGGTATGCTTGGGGCGCTCGTTTTGTGGATGGTTGGCTCGTCGGCATTGGCCTGGGGTATCCAACGTTACGATGATCTGCGCTATGGCTCTCCGCGCACCTTCCAGATGGATGCCGTGGTTGGACATAACCACGATAGTCCGCAACATCCCAGCCATTTTATCGCCGTCAATCTCAATCGTCAAGCGGTAATCGTCGAGTTTATGGCTGGCGATCCCTCCAAAGCCGTGACCTACGTGGCTCCCGTCTACATCGCCAATTCCGGCGGTGAGAGCGCGCCTGTCACCCTGGAGTTTCGCGATGTGACCGGGGACGGTAAGCCGGATATGATTGTACACGTGCATTTGCCCACGCAAGACCAGGTCCTGGTGTTCGTCAATGATGGCACGAAGTTCAGACCATCGAACGGCAACGATAAAATCAAAATATGACGTTGCTTTTATGACAATTAACACATAGAAATACCTGTATGTGTCCGGGACACATACAGGTATTTCTATGTGTTAACATACAGTGATACGCGTATCACGCGCTTCTTTGCAGGCTGCCACCGGTCATCAGGATACCGAGCTGCTCCTCCGAGGTTTCGGGTCCCACGATATCCACAATCTGCCCCTCGTACATTATAACGATACGATCTGCCAACGAGCGAATTTCTTCCAATTCCGCTGAGACGACCAGCACAGCTTTGCCCGCGTCGCGCTCTTCAACCAGGCGGCGATGAATGAACTCGATGGCCCCAATATCCACGCCACGAGTGGGCTGGGCTGCGATCAGAGCTTGCGGATTACAGGCCATCTCGCGGGCAATGATGACTTTTTGCTGATTGCCACCTGAGAGCGCCCGCGCCGGTACCTCGACCGAGGGGGTGCGCACGTCGAAGTCGCTCACCAGCTTCTTAGCCCAGTTAGTGATATGCGTGAGGCGTAAAAAGATGCCGTTGTGTGAGAATTGCGGCCAGCGCGCGATGCCCAGGATCGTATTATCCTCGATAGAATCGGTCATCACCAGCCCGCTCTCGCGTCGGTCTTCAGGGATGTGCGCCAGGCCAGCCAGGCGTGCTTTGCGAGCATCGAACGTCGTGATATCGGTGGTTTTGCCTACCTGTCCATCGTTTACCCTGGTGATTGTGATGTTTCCGCGTGTGGCTTTGCGCATACCGGTGAGCACCTCAATCAACTCGCTTTGTCCGTTGCCCTCCACGCCTGCGATACCTACAATTTCGCCAGCGCGCACCTCCAGGTTGATACCGTGTAATACCTCCAGCCCACGATCCGACTCGGCATGCACGTCGCTGGCTTGCAGCACAACCGGGCCAGCATGGCCCGGTTGCTTATCCACACGTAGCAGCACGTCGCGCCCGACCATCATACGCGCGATTTCTGCCTGGTTGGTGGTGCGCGAAACCAGTTCGCCCGCGTTTTTGCCACGCCGCAATACAGTGATGGTATCGGTAAATTCTAAGACCTCGCGCAGTTTGTGCGTAATGAAGATGACTGTTTTACCCTGCTTCACCAGGCCACGCAGCACGGCGAACAGCTCACCCGTTTCCTGCGGAGTGAGCACGCCAGTCGGCTCATCCATGATCAGAATGTCCGCTCCACGGTAGAGTACTTTCAAAATTTCCACGCGTTGTTGCAGGCCAATAGGGAGCTTTTCTACTTTGATGTTGGGGTCGATGGGTAGGCCATACTGGGCACTCAAGGCTTTGATAGCGGCATAGGCTTTGCGGCGGTCAAAAGCGGCTCCCACGCCACCGGGCTCCAGTCCCAGCACGATATTTTCAGCCACTGTGAGCGGTGGAATGAGCATAAAATGCTGGTGCACCATGCCGATGCCCAGCTTAATGGCGTCGCGCGGCCCCTTGATCTGCACAGCCTGGCCGTTGATATGAATGTCGCCGCTATTCGCTTTGATCAATCCGTAGAGGATGTTCATAAGCGTCGATTTACCCGCGCCATTCTCGCCCACCAGGGCATGAATTTCGCCTTTCGCCACGGCTAGCTGCACATGATCGTTGGCGATAACGCCCGACCAGGACTTGCTGATATCGCGCATCTCTACAGCCAGTGGCGACACCTGCTTTTCTATGGGCGCGCTCGCGCTACTCTCTTGCATGGATGCTTCTCCTCAATATCCATAATCATTCATAAACGACGCTATCGCGTCTAATGCTAGTATTTAATATGAATGCAGGGAATTACTCCGTGCCCGGCTCGTATGGGATACCGTCGGCGGCGGGGGCCACCGTGCGCCCGACGAGCCCGACCAGCGCGATGAGCGTGAGTATATAGGGGACCGTACTGAGCAGGTTGGGTGAGATGCCGGTGTCTTGCAGGCGCGGGCTCAATGCCTCGCCGAGACCGAAGACCAGGCAGGCCAGCCCCGTGCCCCACGGCGTGTATTTACCAAAGATCATGGCGGCCAGCGCGATAAAACCGGCTCCGGCGGTCATGTTGGAATTGAAGATACCGGCGATGCCCAGCGAGAGAAACGCACCGGCCAGCCCCGACAGCATGCCGCTGGCGATGACGCACAGGTAACGGACCAGACGCACGTTGACGCCTGCGGTATCGGCCGCCTGTGGATGTTCACCCACGGCACGAATACGGAGACCGATATTGGTATGAAACAGCAAAAATTGAATAGCGAGCAGGATCAGTATAGCTACGTAAAAAATAACGTTTTGTTGAAAGAACACCGGACCAACAAACGGGATATGCGAAATGGGGCCAAGCGAGATGTTGGCTAAACGCAAACTTTGGGCCAACGATGACACACCTTTGGCCGAGGTCTGGATAAACAACAAGTAGTTAGTGAGGCCGAGGGCCGCGATGTTGATGGCGATGCCGCTCACGATCTGGTCCGCTTTGAAATTGATCGAGACAATGCCGTGCAGCAGCGCGATCAGTCCACCGGCGATAATCGCCGTAATCACACCGCCGATCACGCTATGCGTTGCCAACGCCCCCATCACGCCTGCGTACGCCCCGGTCAACATCATGCCTTCCATGGCGATATTAATCACTCCACTGCGTTCGGAAATCACCCCACCCAGCGCTGGTAACACGAGCAGGGCCGCGAATTGTAGCGTCGCGGCCCACAGGTCGCTCGACGTGAGCACGCGCAATAGTACTTGAAAAAACATTATTTCTCCTCCACCTGCTGTGAGCGCGTCTCTTCTTTATCGGCAACCGCAACGCTTGTAGCTTGCTCACTACCATCACTGGTCTCAGTGGCTTGCGCTTGTGCCTGTTCTGTGGCGCTTGTGCCTGCTCTATTTAGTGCCAACGCTGGACGATGATTGCCCAACCGGCCCGGTATTAAACGACGTAGCATCGGCAAGAACTCGGAGGCGATGCAGAAGAGCACCAACGCTTGAATGATGAACGCCAGGTCAACAGGGATGTTGGCGTTGAGCTGCATCAATAATCCGCCCTGGCGCAGGCCGCCAAAGAGTAACGAACCCAGGAATATGCCAACGGCGGTGGTGCGGCCCAGCAGGGCGACGCCGATAGCGTCGAAGCCGGTTGGGTCGGTGCTGAAGGTCGTCGCAATCAATTGATAGGGGAACTGGCCCATCAGGTGCACGGCACCGGCAAGACCAGAAACCGCGCCCGCCAGCGCCATCGTCACGATAAGGTTACGCCCGATGGGGATGCCCGCGTATTTTGCGGCCCTGGGATTTTTCCCGATGACGCGAATTTCGTAGCCGTACGTTGTGCGCGACATGACAAACCAGTAGATAACCAGCATCAGCAGCGCAATGAAAATACTCACGTCCGTCAGGTATTGATCGGGCGATGCTATTGGTGGCAGAAATTTGCCCAGTGTGGCATTGTACACCGTGGCGACGCGTGGCAGCGTGGCCTGTAGCGGAAGAGATCTGGTCTGGTTGGCCTGGTTGGGCGCTTTGAATGGACCATCGATAAAATAATCGGTCACGTAGAAGGCGATCCAGTTCAACATGATCGTGGTCACCACTTCGTGCGCGCCACGCCAGGCTTTCAACCAGCCCACGATGCCACCCCAGATTGCGCCCGCAACCATGCTGGCAATAATCATGAGTGGAATGAGCGCCCAGCCGGGCCATTTTGGCAATTCAAAGGCGATAATGCCCGCCGTCATAGCTCCCACGGCGAGCTGGCCTTCGGCTCCAATATTAAATAATCCGACGCGGTAAGCGATTGCCACCGAAATTCCGGTCAAAATGAGTGGTCCCACGCGTACGAGGGTATACGAGAGACTTTGTGGATCACCAAATGATCCTTGATACAACGACGCATAGGCATATGTGACCGTATCGAAGCGGTCGACAAAAGAGCCGGGCGTGGTCAACATAATGACGATAGCGCCCACGATCATCGCCAGGATCACGGCGAAGAGAGGGCGCGCCAGCGTAACCCCTAACTTACGCATGCGCGTAAATTTTCCCGGCACGGACGGAGGCAACACGTTGGTCCCGCCCTGGGTGGTTGGCATTGCCATAAGGCATCCTCCAAAATGGCACAGCTTTGATTTCCCTACCACAAGCGCTGATATGTGAGGCTGACCCGCGAAATTGACCCGTAATCCATGCACCACCCTGGTTAAACACATAGTGTTCAACCCTTGACCGTCTACAGCCTTGTGGAATACAAAATTCAAGCCCATCATACCTTAGTCTGCTGCTGAAAACAAGCTGTTTGATCACATGTAACTCGCCTGCTTGCTCCTACACGCTACGTCACGCTAGTGCATGCTGCTTCCATACCCATCAGTACTGCCCTCAAAAAAATGCAATACATAGAGAAGCACTGGTGGTCTAGTAGGCCATAGATAAACGTGTATGGACTGCCAGCCCATACACGTTTATCTATAAATGCAACCACGGTTTTAATGGCGTGGCGGGTAGGAGACGAAGATACTTTTCACTTCACTGAACTCTTCAACGGCGTAGTGGCCCAGTTCGCGATGCCCGTTGCCGCTGCTCTTCATGCCTCCGAAGGGGAGATGGATCTCGGAGCCGGTGGTTCCGGCGTTCACGTAAACCAGGCCAGCCTCGATGTCGCGCAGTGCACGGTAGGATAGCCGTGTGTTTTCGGTAAAGATGGAGGTAGAAAGCCCATATTCAGTTGCGTTCGCCACGCGAATAGCCTCCTCGTACGACTCCACAGGGATGATGGAAACGAAGGGACCGAAGACCTCCTCGCGAGCAATGCGCATCTCGGGCTGTACGTCGGTGAAAATGGTTGGTTGGTAGAATGCGCCTTCCGCGTATGCCTCATCGCTGAGCCGGGAGCCTCCAGTCACCAATGTGGCTCCCTCGTGCTTGCCAACGTCGGTATATTCGTGCACCGCTTTTGTGCGCCCCATGTTGACCAGCGGTCCCATATCGACCTTGGAGTCCAGGCCATCGCCGATCACCAGTTTTTCGGCGGCAGCGGCCAGGCGCTCGGTGAAGGCTTTCTGCACGTTTTTCTGCACGATGACGCGGCTCGTTGCTGTGCAGCGTTGACCGGTGGTGCCAAAGGCGGCCAGGGTAATACCCTGGATGGCCAGGTCCAGGTCGGCATCGTCTAACACGATCACGGCGTTTTTGCCGCCCAGTTCCAGGCTGCAGCGGCGCAGGTCGCGTCCACAGCGCTCGCCTACCCTGCGTCCCACCTCGGTCGAACCGGTGAGCGAGATCATATTGATGCGCTTATGCCCCACCAGCGCGTCTCCCAGTGTTCCACCTGGTCCGGTGATGACGTTAAGCACGCCGTCGGGTAGACCGGCTTCCTGCAAAATCTCGGCCATCTTGAGGGCCAGCAGTGGGGTGTCGCTCGCGGGCTTGAGGATAACGGCGTTGCCAGCCAGCAGCGCGGGAAACGACTTCCAGGCTGGAATGGCGATGGGGAAGTTCCAGGGGGTGATGATGCCCACGAGACCAAGCGGTTGGCGAATGGTCATGCAAAATTTGTTGGGGAGGGCTGAGGGATAGGTTTCGCCTTCGGCCCTTTTGGCCTCGCCAGCCATGTATTTAGCGACGTCGATGGCAATCTGCACATCACCACGTGTCTCGCGCAAAATCTTGCCCATTTCGCGCGTCATCAGCGTGGCGAGTTCTTCCTGGCGCTGTTCGAGAATGAGCGCGGTCTTGAATAGTACCTCGCCTCGTGTGGGCGCGGGCGTGGCTGCCCAGGCTGGTTGGGCTGCGCTTGCCGCTTCAATTGCCGCTTCAAGATCCTCTATGATTGATTGTTGGTAATAGCCAATGATTTCGCTGGTGCGTGCGGGATTGGTACTGACAAAGGTCTTGCCGCTGCGTGAATCTTGCCAGCGGCCACCGATGAAATTTTGAAAGGTGGGACCCTGCTCGGTTGCATGAGTGGAGGATGATTGCGTCATGAAATATGTCTCCTCAAAGAGTATTTTGTGTCATCGTTGACAGTTTGACAAAAAATAGAGATGCTTCTCTGCGGATTATTATAGCATAGAAAAGACCGACGATAGGGGCGTACCGTTTCCTGGCACGCCCCTATCGTCGGTCATATAAAATTTACACGCTTTCTGTTGTTGGATTGTTGCTCTGCGGTGGTGTTGGTGGTGTCTGCTGCTGGGCAGCGTCTGGCGTTGCTGTTGTGTAATCGCCTTCCTGTGCGGGCCGCTTAAAAACGTAGTAGGCTGAATTTGCGGTCAGGGGCTGAATCCCAACCAGTTCCCAGCCATCGTGACCGAGGGTGTTCATGTAGCGACGCGCGAACGTGCTACGACGCTCATCGCCGATCAATGTCTCCTGCCCTTCACAAGAGATGCGACCTCGATAATCAATATACGCAACTTTGTATGCCCATTGTGCCATGATGTTGCTCCCTTCTGAACTTACGAGCAAAAGACGCTAGATACGTGTTATCACTACTGGTAAGTCCCTACCAGCGCTTTCCATACGTGCCATATCCGATAGCATATTATCCTGGCTCATCTTGTGGTGTGGTCTCGGTCAATCTCGCTTCGCCCACGGGCTGGCCGAGTGCACCACCATGAGTTCGAACTCGCCTGGTCAGGCACCGGGTTCCACAATCGATGCCTGATCAAACGCTGATCCGCGCCAGTAGGGTTCCTCTGCACAGTCGTAGTATAGTCTGCACCAGCCCTTGCGTGCATCGCCATTTTCACCAGTTTTCTCGCCTGAGCAAACTACCTGTCATTCCCTGTCAATTTCTACAGGATACTGATCCAACAGGTGAGAAAATCTCATGTAAATAGTACTTCAAGTGTAATTATAGTGATTATGCAGGGGATACTTTTAAGACGAGTTATAATAGATGGAGTGAAAGAACTGTTGGAGAGGCAAATAACCAATCGATCACGCTATAGGCGTAAAGTTTCCCCGCTATTTTCGGAAGGCAGGGCATACATATATCTACTAGCCCGCTCTGAAAAAGCTTGTAGTATTTAGGAGGATGTTAGCGATGCTAAAATGGCTCAAGAATCATAAAAAGATGGCTCTGGCGTGCTTTACGCTGGTCTGTTTATTGGCTGTACTGGCTGCTGGAGCTATGCAAATGCCCCATTCCGCACATGCAGCGGGCCCGAATTCGGCGCATGGTCCTAACGCAGTAGCGCCTGCAAATGGTTATGGTGATTACAGTGGCCTTGGTAATTATGGTGCCACTGGTGGCGCTGCTGGCGCTGGTACTGCTAGCGGCTCCGGTAGTGCTGGTGGTGGATTGCCCGGACTAGGGAACTTGCCTATTGTCGGTAGCCTCTTGGGTGGCGGATTATAAATCAGTAAACGGGTTATTTGCCTGTGACGTCTTTGCTTATTGAGTATGGCCTGTTGTACAGAACTAAAAGAGTACAGCAGGCCATTGCTCTATTTTTGCGAGGAGCCAGCCCACGCGAGCTTTCAGGGGACACAGTGAAAAGAATGCTCGTAATATTTGTAGGGACCGATTGATCGTGTCTGCCGTACCCTATCGGCCAACCAGCCCGCTGCTCCGAAACATTGCGGCGATAAGGCACATTGGTTGTCATCGTTGACCGGTCACGAACACGATCAATCGGTCCCTACATCTACTGCGCTTCTCCTGATCTAATATTCTATAATGGGAGATCGAAGGTGAAGGTTGTCCCTTTCAGGCCGTCATCGGTGCTTTCTTGCGTGGGAGGTTCGAGTCGCAGTACCCCACCGTGTGCCTCAATGATTGATTTGGTGATATACAACCCTAGCCCCGAACCTTGACGATGCGTACCGTTAGCCAGGCGTACAAAAGGCTTAAAAAGCGAACTCGCATCGCTAGAAGGAATGCTCACACCCTCATTGTGTACGCTTATATGGACGGACTCTGCCGTGGTCCAGATGCGTGTGGTAATAGTTGTATGCTCGTCCGAATATTTGATGGCGTTATCCAGTAAATTGCCTAGTACCTGTTGAAGTCGTCCGCTATCCCAATGTCCTATGGTTGGTGTCCCTGGCTCCGGTGCTTGTACGATCAGGTTATGATAGGGAGCGACCGGGCGTAGCTGCTCGACAAGTTCTCGTGTGAGAGCAACGATATCGCAATCTTCACGCAAGAGGGTAAATTGGCCCGAGGAGATGCGTGAGACGTCGAGCAGGTCGTTGACGAGCCGGCTCAAACGTCGGGCCTGGCTAATAATAATGGTTGTGTTGTGCAACATAGCCCGGCTACGCTTATTATCCTCTTGTCCCTGCTGATTCCCTTGTGCGCCCCCGATCTGGCGTGTGAGCATCTGAGCGTAGTTGATAATGGGCGAGAGCGGGCTACGTAACTCGTGAGCGATCATCGCGATGAATTGTTCTTTGCGTGTCAGTTGATCCTGAAGTAGCATATTTTCGGCGGTCAGTTGATCTACCTGGTTTTGTAATGCCTGAATCGTCTCTTGGGACGATTGCTCACGCTGGACCTTCATGGTCATTCATCTCCTCTTCAACGGGCATTATTCGGGGCGTACGTAATTCTACTTTTTGGGATTGTGTAATAAGTATACACTTTTAATGACGGATAACGTAGCTCACCGGGTGCATGTCTAGGAAGATTGGGTAGTTTCCATGTGTCGTTTTTTGAATGAGGGTAGGTCATGGTGTATTACGCTATCCTTACTCACATGCATGCTTAAGTGTAAATCTGTTTATTTCATTGGGGGAATTGTGGTAATGAAATGGTCGGTAAAACGTGCAATAGGGAATAACTAAGGTTTTTACTTCTCATCAGAAGAGAGCTTCTTGCGCTCTGCTGGCTGTTTCTGGCTTCCTGCGAACTCGCCCATTTCATTCCAAAAATTTACA
>DATAYF010000522.1:0-3355 GCA_036272735.1 Ktedonobacteraceae bacterium | reverse complement strand
TTTGTAAAGGATTGGCGTTGAGCACGAGAATGGCGACGAATGAGAGGCTGGTGGCTCGTGAACCAAAGCGCGAGATGGTATGCCCCAGCCAGAGTAGCCGAAAATTACGATTAATCGCGAATGACTTTCTCTTCCTTGCCTGTGTGGTCGCTTGCTGTTGTGTGTCTAGTTCCACGTCTATCGCTCGCATTTCTTATAGCCTGAATTGTGTACAAGTAAGAGGTTGAGAGAAACGTGTAGTCGGGCTAGACACAATGCATGAGGATAGTAGACGCCTAAACTCGCACGAGCGTTGGAGTCGTAGAGATGGGTGATGCTGGGAGAATAGTTTCTCGTACTAGCGCAACTACACTAGCCGAGAGCGATGATGAGGGTACCCATCGGGGCACCTCCTTTGTAATACATGAATTTGAGCATTAGTATAGCAGATAGCGGAGGGAAAAGACAAGCATACATCTACTGTTGTTCGCCCTTAACATCCTTGTGCGTAATCATCAGGTAGCCAACGAAGAGGATGATTAAAGCCGTCAAAACCAGGGCCACCTTACCATCGCCCAACCCAAGGCCGTCGAGATACGATTTTCCCATCCAGTCGGCAAACGAAGCGCCGAGCGGCCGGGTTATAACGTAGGCAAACCAGAAGGCAAATATCTCGTTCAGACCAAACAACCAGTATGCCAGAGCCGGAAGCGCGAACAATACCGCAAAGAGTACCAACGAGGGAAAGTATCCTAATCCCAGGGTCGATGCCGTCATGTCGCCCGCAGCAGTGCCAAGTGCAAAAGTAGCCATGACCGTGGCCCAGTAAAATATCTCGCGACGACCTCTATAGATTGTATGGACGGACAGCGTTTTCTCGCTGAGGTACCAGATCACGAAGACAATGACGAGAGCGGACGCAAGGACAACAGTTGATATCAGATAGGAAATACCCAGCACAATATGTGCTACGTCGGCGGCCATAGTGCCGAATACTGCCACCATAACAACCGTTAACCAGTAGATCCACGTTACATAGCGACGACTCAAGAACTGCAAGGTCAGCGCAACAGCCAGGCCAAGGCATCCGAGAGCTACCGCCACGTATGGATTGATCTGGTAAACGAGATAGTCTGTCGTTGACTCGCCCATGGCGGTGGTCAGCAATTTAATGATCCAAAAGTAGAGCGTAATTTCTGGAACCTTTTTTATGGCTTGCAGTACGCGGTTCATTGGTTGGGTGGCCTGGCTACTGATATCGGTATTTGTATTGAATTGGCGTGGTGGCGTGAGCTTATTCATAAACTGCTTCCCCTTGTAACAGTCATAGCGGCGCTATCTAAAGGTTGTCATTTACAATAGAGCATTCCTGGTAATTGGCTTGAGTGACCTGCTCTCCCTTATCCATCATATTCATTCGCAGTATAGCATAAGCAGCACATGACGTGCCTTCACAAAAGGACCTTTAGCGCTTTCTCTCTCTCATTTCTATTGCTGCAAATTATTTCGTAGTCGTTTTTGGTACCAATAAGTATTGCAAAATAACTCAAAGTAGTCTATAGTAATGTGTAAGGGACAGTTGTTAGTTAGAATTTGGCAAAAGGAGAAAAAATGGAGGCATTGGTGACGTCTGACGAAGTGGCGGCATTTTTGCGCGTCGATGTTGTCACGATTCGGCGGCTGGTGAGCCGGGGCGAACTGGCAGCCTATCGTGTAGGTAGCGAGTTTCGTTTTGCCCAGAAGGATTTAGACGATTTTTTACAGCGGCAGCGTGTTCCTGCTGGTGAGGAAAGCAGTGAAAGGTCTCCTCTCGACTTACCAGCACCTCAGGGAAAGGGTAAAAACATGGATCGTTTTGACAGATTTACGCGCCAGGCGCGTCGCGTTTTGAGCCTGGCTCAGGAAGAAGCGGCGGTACGGTTTCGGCACAATTTTATCGGAACGGAACATCTACTTCTAGGCTTGATGCGTGAGAACGAGGGGTGCGCTGCTCAGGTGCTAAGTAGCTTGCATGTCGATATTGAGCAGGCACGTGATCGTCTCAAATCCATCGTTGAGAAAGGGAAAAAGCCTGTAATCGGCAGTATTGGCTTGACTCGTCGCGCTAAAAAAGTGATTGAACTAGCGGTAGACGAAGCCAAAAAAATGGGCCACCAATACGTGACCACCGGTCATTTGCTGATTGGTCTGCTTCGCGAAGGCGAGGGCATAGGTGCAGACATTTTGCGGCAGATGGGCTTAGAGCTAGAACCTGTGCGTCAGGCTACACTCAACGTGCTGTCTCATATGGATTCTGTAAACTCTATAGACGAGCTTGCGATTATCCCACCTGTACCAGCGGAAGCGAGTGCGCTTTTGCCCGAGGGTGAACAAGGCAGCGTGTGCAAGCGTTGCGGCGCGCATAGCCTTGTATACTTCCACTATTGTTTTAACTGTGGCCTGGTGTTAAATCGGGACTGAAGACGCTCCCGGCGAAAGCACGGGAGGTTCTGGGCGGTCCTTCCACGCTTCCAACCTTCCTCGTCTGAGGAGGAAGAGTGGCTCTGGTGTTGGTTCGCGCGAGACTTTTGGGCTGAGGGGCTGCAGACGGACTCTGGCACGGGGAATACCCATGCGACGGCGGCAAGCACTGCCACGCGTTTGCCCGTTGTTGCAGTCGCTCATGTACAGCCCGCAGGCGCGCCTCCGCACCTTCCCACGGTAGCGCATACCGGGTACATGAGGGAATGGCTTCTGTTCCATCAAGATAGGCCGCAAGATACGCCGAATAGAGATCTCGCTGCACAGGACCTATGCCGCACCCGCCCACACGCACAGACGTGCCAGCGCTGCGACAGCGGCTTCTTCACGCACCGTCCACAACCGTGACAAAATTGGCTGAGTTTGGTGGTGCGTGGGGAGACTTCGAGCAGGGTGCCGCCCGTACTTGCAACGGTGCGTCTCAATCGTTCAATGAACATCCCTGTGGCACGAAGTCCCACGCTTTTGCCATACTGTTTCTGCCATGCTTGATAGCTAATCTTTTCGAGGTTGATGGTGTTGCCAATGCGCACCAGGTCATGCGCCATGCGTCCATGCAGGCTCGTGCGGTGCGCCGCCAGTTTGCGTTCCTGTTGTGCCTTGCGCCGGCGGGTACGCTCGTCGCCGTGGCTCCGCTTCCACAGCAGGCGATGCTTGCCCCGTCGCTTGATGCGTCCTTTTTCGTCGTAGTGCTCCGGATTGGCGACCCGTCGCTGCCGCTCCATCTGACGTTGTAGTTGCCTGATGGCTCGTGCATCAGGAGCAAGCTCCGCCCCCAGCTGCTCCAGCGCGGCCTGCCCGACACGCGGGACGATGGCGATGGTGGAAGGCCCCAGATCGATCCCGATGGTATCGG
>DATAYF010000521.1:0-1734 GCA_036272735.1 Ktedonobacteraceae bacterium | reverse complement strand
GCAATTTTTGCAGCAATTACGCGGCTTTATCCAAGAATTGACCCTACTCACACGCTGTGCAGCAAGCTACAGAAACCTCTACCTTGATTGTGCGCACTTGTGGCGTGGGTACTGTGCTGGCTACTTGGAAGATCTGTTCATGAAATCCGGAAGATGCGCCGAGACAATCTCTCGTCCTCCACATCTCCTGCCCCAAGGGATACACCGCCAAGCAATGTGAGGTCAAACAAAACCCTGCTTCATACGTTTGAAAGCACAGACTTCAGCAACGAAACAGAGGGATGACCCGCTCTCTCGGCACGCAGGAGGAAAACAGGCAAAACGCGCAAACGCCTTCTCAGGCACTCCGTGGTTGTATGTATTTTCCATCGTTTATGCCGTTTTGCGGTAATCATGGTGTAGCCCACCCAATACGGGAATATCGATCACCTTGCTCGCTTCGTTCGGGAGAGGAGCAATCGGCAACAACGGGTCCGGAATCCGCTGCCCAAGGCCTTGATGCGGTCGAGCCTGGTTAAAGTACACAACATACGCTTTGAGAAGGCGGTGAAGCTGCTTCTCGTGGAAGATCAGGAAATGATCCAAGCATTCTCGCCTCACACTTCCCAGAAAGCGTTCACAGACGGCATTGGCACGCGGCGTTCGGTACGGTGTGCGAAGTATCTTGATACCACTCGTTGCTGCCACGCGTGCAAAATTCGGCCCGAATTTGCGATCATTGTCCCTGATCAGATACTTGGGCGCTTGTCCATACGGAGTGGCTTCCCGCAGTTGTTGCGCGACCCAGGGATCGGTGGGCGATCGTGTCACGTTCACATGGATCACCTTACGCGACTGGAGTTCGATGATGAAAAAGGCAAAAAGTGGGCGGAAGAAGAGATCGGTGACCTGTAAGAAATCACAAGCCCACACTCCTGCGGCATGATTGCGCACGAACGTCTTCCAGGTTTGCCCATTCGGTCGTTTCCGGCGAATGGGTCTTATATACTTCTGGATGGTTCGTTTGCTCACGTGAATATCCAACTTGAGCAGTTCACCTCGAATACGCTCCGCTCCCCAGAGTCGATTCTTCTCCGCCATTTCCTTGATCAAGCTGATCGTCTCGGGCGCAAGCCTTGGCTTTCTCGCGCACCCCTTCGTTTTGCGCTTCCAGAACAAGCGGAAGAGCTCACGATGCCAGCGAAGGAGCGTCTCTGGCTGGACAAGGAAGAGCACCTGTTTCCAGGTTCGGACCATCCTGGCGAGGAGCACCAGAAGAAGCCGATCCGCCCTCCGGTAGGTTGGTCGCTTAACCTGTCGATGCAGGATGATCAATTGCTGTCGTAAGAGCGCATTTTCTGCCAGGAGTTCGGCTTTGCCTCGCGTCAGATCGGCGAATGTGCCGAGCACAAAGGAAGTTGTCGGCGGTTTGATCCAACGTAAAACGCGCTCTTGAAGCGCATGAAAGCAGAAAGAGGTGCATCGCTTTGTTGATGAAAATAGATGCAACACAAATAGAACCTCTTCTTTGTGAGAATGGCGTATGGTCGGAGCGCATACGCAGCATGAACCATGTTGATTGTACGCGCATCCCACATGCTTTGACAAGAAAACTCACTCCGTCGTACACAACAGGCTGATTTCTCGAACGGATGCCCCAAGTAGCCAGCACAGTCCTGGTCTCGGCCTCCTGAACTCTTGACAAATCGAAAGGGATATCTCATACTTTTACTATCCTACTAGATATTTACGTAT
>DATAYF010000520.1:0-5816 GCA_036272735.1 Ktedonobacteraceae bacterium | reverse complement strand
TCCTGTTATTCGCTCGGATTTTTGCACTCTTTGAAGACACTATTGCAGTATAACGCTATATTGATATTTAGACAAACAGAACCCCTCTGAACCAGGCTTCGGTGGTGCCGTCGATTGCGCACGCGGCGCAACCCAAACAGGAACGCTTCTTTGGTTTCCCGGGTCGCCATGGGCCGGCACATAGCATGGAAGAGTACCACGAGCTGTTTGACCCCCAACTGATAGCGTCGGTACGACAGGGCAGCATCCGAAGGCGAGTTGGGGAGCGCGTTGGAAAGCATAGGTTTTAGAAATCTGCAAAACCTATGGGTTAAAAGACAGTCACTGTAACTTAACCCATGGTTTTGCAGACGAGAGGAAGCATAGTTTTGCAGAAAACCATAAGGAACTGAGCTTGAAGGAAGAGTCGTTTCCTTATGATTTTCTGCTTTTGTATCCTCGGCGGTCAAATTGAGGAAGCATCGTTTTGCAGAAAAACTTCACATATAGTAGTAATCCTACCTTCCCATGTTTCAATACAATATTGTGCCTATAACCTACTGATCTGGTGCAGTCATCCAACCTGAGTGAACGCGGTAAACTACACCTCCGAAAAGATGAGGATCAAGGACAAAATCATCCGCTTCGCGAGCAGATGTACTAAGTAGCCACTACAGGTAGGCAAGCTCTACTTGGATGATGGAAAAAAGCTTCTCTCATTATTTATGAAGGACGAACAAACCAGGTAGCTAGCGCTACCGTAATTTGGCTTTATTCTATTTCCGGTGGTATGCCATGCGTCACTGTTTGCAGCCACTCTGCGAGCTGCTCTTTCTGTATGTGCCCACTAGCAACTGCCATCATTACCTGGTAATATTCCATCTCGCTGGCCACTGGCTCTAAGCCATTAAGTTGCAGAAAGGTAAGCATTACCATGCCTGCGGTACGTTTGTTGCCATCAAGAAACGGATGATTCTGACAGAGATGAAATCCATACGCTGCAGCCATGTGAAAAACGGTTGGATGCAGAAACTGACCGCCAAATTGGGCTTGCGGCATATGGAGTGCAGAATCCAGAGCGGTGCCATCTCGCACCTCAAATGTGCCACCATACAAGCGGATCTGATCGCTGTGAATCGCCAAGACAATGCTTTCAGGGAGAAAACGGATCATACCCTCTACTCCGCTAATTTGCGGTTGGCGTTGCGGTAGCGTGGCTCAATCTTTTGATAGGCGTCCCAGGAATCTTGGAAATCAGAACTGGCACGAGTAAGGACAATCCGATCTCCGGCAACCTCGATGGCGATCTCATCATTCTCATGTAAGTGTAGAGCCTCTACTACTGATGCTGGGAGGGTGACGGTCGTTGAGTTGCCAACTTTGCGTAGTTTCACGACCTGCATTATATCTCTCCTTTTACTATAAGCGTATATACGAAAGTATATACGCTTAGGGAAACAGTGTCAAGCTGCTGTGCTGGCCAGGGTGCGCCCCAAAGTTTTGTAAACACATGTCCTAGGGTAGCCAGCACAGGTCTGCTGTGCATGAACTGTAGATACAGCTATCCAAATTGTGAGTACCAAGAGCAGCATGGCCCATGTAATAAAGATGCCAGATTTCCAAAGATCCCTCTTGAGTGAGCGCAATGTCAAAACCTCCACAATACGATGGCGGAACATTCCACAAGAGGGCGTTGACGGGTTCCCTTTGAGATGAAGGTATCTTTGTTTTGTACCATCCCTTTGTTCCATAAAGATGCTCTCTGTGGGCTACCCACATAGCTACTATTTCTGGATTTCTTTTGGGAAGCATAGGTTTTGGAAATCTCCAAAACCTATGGGTTAAAAGACATTCTCACAACACTGTGATTTCCAGCGTAACTCCGAAATGAAATGAGCTCGAAGTGATCAAAAAGCTGATTTAAAAATCCGAAAAATTCCATGCTAACCCCGAAAAAAGGAAGCGATTCCAGCGTAACTCCGAAAAAAGTACATGCTTGTTCCATGCACTAATACAGCTATTTTGCAGTTCCTCTTTTGATGGAATTGTGATGAAAGCAAGCAAAGATCAGCTTATTTGAAAACGGATGACCGAAGTAGCCAGCACACCCCCAATGGATGTTTTTCAATGATTGGGCTGGTCTGCAATTCCTCCAACAGGAAGCGCTTGAGGTTCTGCTTGTGCCGCGCCTATATGCGAGTTGTCACCAGCCTGCTCTGCTTCTCATGCAAGATCTCAAACCCGTTGCCCATTTGGGAACCTTCTTACAAGGCCGCGATGCACAGCAGGCCGCAGAGGCTCTGATGCAGTGGGGGGCCGCTTTGGGAAAGCTGCACGCCTCTACAATTGGGAAGCAGATGGCTTTCAATACCCTTCGAGAAGCATTGGCTCCCCGTACAGCTTCCTGGAGCTGGGTTCCTCCCTGGCAACGAGCGTCAAACATCTACGATCATTTGGTCTCCTGCGTGCCAGCACCGCTACGAGAGCAGGGATTTGAGAGCTTTCAATGGATGTTATGGACACTTCGTCAGACCTGCGAGGCGCTCTCGTTGCCCTGCACCATACAGATGGAGACGGAACTAGCAGAGGTGATACGAGCGCTCAGTTCCCCTGGCCCCTTCCCTGACCTACACGCACGGCGATCCCTGTTCTGAGAACTGTCTGTTTGATGATCAAGGACTCAGTTCGTGGATTTCGAGAATGGTGCGTATCGACATGCCCTTTTTGATGCCGTCTACCCACGTATGAGCTTTCCCACCTGTTGGAATGGCCAGCAAGTCCCGCCTGCCGTGGTAGAACAAACTGAACAGCACTATCGCACAACGCTCACCGCTGGTTGTCCTGAGGCTGCCGATGATCAGCTGTTTGCTCAAGCTCTAGTCCATGCTTGTACCTACTGGGCATTGCTCTCTTGCCAATTCGACGCGCTTCGTTACCTGACGACACACGATCCATCCTTTTGCCCTTCTGACCGACAAACAACGATGCAGCAGCGCCTCCTCTTCCGGTTTGAACGTTTGGCACAGACGACAGCGGAAACAGGCTATCTTGAGCGCCTCGGAGATCTCTTCCAGACAATGAGCACAATCCTACAGAAACGTTGGCCTGTTCAGACACATCAGCTCCCTTTTTACCCTGCCTTCAAAGATTTCGAGGATGCTCATCTTTAACCCTTTCTGATGCAATCGCGCCATTTTATGCGAGAAAAAAATCGTGCCTCTCCAGAAGGCGTTTCCGAGAGATACGCGCCATTTTACGGAACTTACGCAAGTTTGCTGATAGTAGAAAAAACACTTCCATTGGAAACGTGCCGATGTGCTCCACAAGCCAAACGGCTTTTTTGACCTTCTCTGATCCGTTGCTTGACTTGCGTAAGATTCAGGATATGTGTCACCGGCAAGGACAAAGAGATTGTCAAATCACAGATATGAAGCGCAGAGCAGTCAGTGGAGCTTGTGGTGGCTGAAAATCACTCCATGGTGCAGGTGGAAGAAGAGAGAGGAAACTTTATCCAGCGACCATGACCCTCGCATTCAGCCAACTTCTCTTGTCGTATCTCGCTCCCGCGGTACCAAAAAGTTCTAGCTCAGCTTGGGACATCCCTGCGTGCCATTTGTGGAGCAGCCTTTCACCCGCTCCACACCTGAAAACGTGTCTCGTAAGAGAGAGCAAGTGGAGATCTCGCTCGTTTCGTTTATGACCGTTTGTGGACCAGATGGCACTGCATCCGTAAAAAAAGTGAGTGCCATCTGGTTCACACCTGTCAAAAAGCAACTATCCCTCAAATTCTGCTTTCAACGGCCTGATGACTTCCTCATCGAGGTGCTGAATGATACTCTCCGGATAGGGCATATTGAGCACACGCAAAGTGAGGATGATATGCGTTGCTCCGGCCTCAATATAATTGTGAATAAAATCGCGAGTCTCTGCCAGATCCTCAGGATTGACCAGCGGTTGAATTGAACGCTGGATCGTCTGCGGGTCGCGTCCAATAGTGGCACAATGCTCATCGAGAATAGAGGATTTCCGCCGAAATTCCTCAACGTCACCAGCGACGAAGTTCCAGATCGAGGCATATTGCGCAACGATACGCAGGGTCAATTTCTCGCCACCTCCACCAATGACAAACGGGGGAGTTGGCTTCTGCACAGGCTTCGGCTCACAATAAGCTTCTTTGATCTGGTAGTATTTGCCCTCGAATGTCGGAGCCTTCTCGGTCCACATACGCTTGATAATTTCGCATGCTTCACCCAGGCGCCGAATACGCTCGCCAGTGGAATACAGGGGAATGCCATAGGCGTTATGCTCTGTTTCATTCCAGCCTGCGCCAATGCCAAAGTCCAGGCGACCACCCGAAATAACATCAACCGTCGCGCCGATATTGGCCAGGACCGCCGGATGACGATAGGTATTGCCCGTCACCATCAACCCGATACGCAGACGATTGGTGAGAGCGGCGAAAGCGCTGAGCAACGACCAGCCCTCCAGACAGGGACCGGTTATATCACCATTAATCGGCATAAAATGATCGAAGAGCCAGGCATGTTCAATGGAAGGGATGCGATCAGCTTCCAACCAGATCTGCTTCATGCCCTCATACGTTGTGCTCATCGGAGCCGTCTTGATACCAAAGCTGAGTTTTACCATTTTTAACCTCTCTAACGTGTTTTCAAGAGAAACGATCGAGCATTCTCGCCGAGAGCCGTTCCTGGTGACGGCAAGCTGGCCGACCTCTCAAGTCAGCCCACATGCGGTCACCAGGAACGGTTCTCGGCGGTTCTCTCAGAGTATACAGATTAGACCGCGCTCAAAGTCAAGCCCTCTCTTTCCACCTATCGATACGCCAATTTACAAAATAGTGATGGAAGAAGCAAGATTGGGAGCCGCTTCTCAAGCGGTCAATAGTGGCACTGCTCACTCTTCGCGCTGATTGATCACCCGTCGCCTTAAAACCTGCTCACTCGTCACCTTGCTGAGCTCCTCGATAGATCCCACATTCGCGTATCCAGCATTATTGACCACAATATCGAGCCGGCCAAAGGCTTCGACGGCGGTGGCGACAGCTGCGCGAGCCTGTTCGGAACTGGTGACGTCAAGGGCAATAGCACGCACCTGCCCCCCATATTTTTCTACCAGATCATCGAGCTGCTCAGGTTTACGAGCGGTAGCAACCAGGCGGTCTCCATGAGCCAGCACGGCCTCGGCTAGACTGCGTCCCAGGCCGCGTGAGCTTCCCGTAATCAACCAGACTTTTGACATTTGCGTTGTTCCTTACTTGCAGAATCCGTGGAGAATCAAATGATCATTTCCACTTGGATAGCAAGCATTTTAGAGCTGGGGAATGATTGGAACAAGGAGTGTAGTTATCATATGTGTGAAAGTAACAGGTTAGTCGACGTGGGAGCTAAATAAGAGGCGCAACGAGCCGAGAGAAAGATAGAAATGGCGAACCGCGTAGTGGCGAGAAGCCAGCAAGAGGGAGGGACAGACCATATGAAAGATGACACAAAAAGGCGGGCCGAACTCGCCGGCTTTCTGCGCACACGTCGCGCGCGCTTGCAGCCAGAGCAGTTTGGGTTATCAACGTTTGGGCGGCGGCGAACGCCCGGTCTCAGGCGCGATGAAGTGGCACAACTTGCCGGGGTTGGTGTTTCCTGGTATACCTGGCTCGAGCAGGGACGTGACATTATGGTCTCTGACCAGGTCCTTGAACGGCTCGCCGAAACGCTGAAACTGGAGAGCGAAGAGCGCAACCATCTTTTCGTCCTCGCGCGTGGCATGGTTCCCGTTATGGATGCGCACACCGAGATGATCCCTCCCCCACCTGGCATTCAGGC
>DATAYF010000519.1:0-10131 GCA_036272735.1 Ktedonobacteraceae bacterium | reverse complement strand
CTTCTATGGAATGTCGCTCACTACGACCGATGGCGTAGGGAGTGGTTGTCGTCGTCCCAGGTTGCCGCCGATGGCTCCTGCCGCGGCCCCCAATCCGGCTGTGAAGATAAGTATAACGAGGACTGCGATAACCGTAACGAGAAGCAAAGTTGGTTCCAGAGTTTGTATATTTTTTTCAACTAATGCTCCCATCGTTTCTAGCGCTCTCTGAGAGATGGCCGGAAATGTAATACCAATGAGTAGCCCCAGATTGCAGAGTGCAATTATAAGCGCGGTAATAATGCCTGTAAAGAGTCCTGTCAATGTTCCCGCGCGCTTGCGGCTTATGTGTTTCGACGCTTGATAACCAGCAACTCCGCTCGCTATGACGGAAATGAGCAGGTTGATGCTGAAAGTTAAGAGATCGAACAGGAAAAGGTTGGAGCCGTCTGAGGTGGAAGTTGTGTAGGTTGTGGGGGTTGGTAAAATAAAATTGAGGGTGAGATGGGCGGTAAACAGGCTAAATATAGCTATAATAAGGATGGCGTTGATTACGCCAGCGAGCAAACCGAAAATAAGAGCATATTTGACGAGATTGCTTTTAGTACGAGGATAAGGGTCATGAGAGAGGGCATCGCTTATCACCACTGGTTGTGTCAGCGATAGTCGTTTCCGTCCGAGGTTGCTACCAATAGCGCCTGCTGCGGCTCCTAGGCTTGCCATGAGGATAAGTACCAAAATATCCACGAAGATGGCGCTAATAAGCAATGGCGCTTTGAACGGCATTGTACCTCGAAGTGGTTCCTGTAAGGATCTTGGTAAAATAACTCCAAACAGGTTTGCCAGAGTGAAGAGATCAAAGATGAGCGCGAAAATACTACCTCCAACCAGTCCCGCCAGTGTTCCCGCGTGCTTTTGACCTGTACGTTTTGCTGCCTGATTGCCTGCTACGCCGCAAAGTATGACACAAATGAGCAGATTGACTCCGAGCAGTGAGAAGCCGAGTAGAATTGTTACAGAGGTGGTTGAGAGATTGCGCGATTGTGCCAGACTACCGGCGAGATGCGAAGAAAACTTGCTAAAAATATTGATGACGCTGATGATAATATCGATTGCTGCGGCGAGCAAGCCGAAAATGAGCCCGTATTTGAGGGCGCTTCGTTGAGCATGTGATACTGGATTGGTCGGTTGCATAGTGCACTCCTTGCCGAAAGAAATTTTATATTACGATGCGAGGGTTATGTTCAGTTTGGATATAAAGAAAGGTGTTGAATCACTTATCTCTTCAGGGAACGGGTAATACTCTGGATGGTCGGGCAGCCAGAGAGCGCCATCGCTAGTTCAAGTTCGGTGCGCAACAGTTGTAGCACGTGGTACACGCCTTGTTGACCGTCAACGGCCAGTCCCCACAAGATGGGGCGACCGATGAGCACGGCGCGAGCACCGAGAGCCAGGGCTTTGAGCACATCTGTGCCACGGCGTATGCCTCCATCGAGATAGACTTCGCAGCGTCCAGCGACAGCCTCCACTACTTCGGGCAGGGCTTCGATACTGGCAACGACGCCATCGAGTTGACGACCGCCGTGGTTGGAGACGATGATGCCTGCCGCGCCATAGTCCAAAGCCAGCAGCGCGTCCTCCGCTGTAAGAATACCTTTGATTAGGATGGGGAGCGAGGTGATGGAGCGCAGCCAGGGTAGCACTTCCCAGGTCAGGGTATTGCCGATGTAGGGTTCCTTTTCGCTGCCGTTGTCCTCTGTGAGAGGGAGATAGTTGCCACGAGCCACCAGAGGATAGTGGACCTGGTGCAAGCTGCTCAAATTGTTGCGGATATCCCGCTCGCGCCTGCTCTCGCGTGGCATATCCACCGTCAAGACGATGGCCTGGTAGTGAGCGGCTTCGGCGCGTCTGACCAGCGCTTCAGCTTCGTCGTATGAATGGATGATATAGAGTTGAAACCAGCGGGGACCCTGACTGGCCTGCGCAATTTCTTCGAGGCTGCGCGTAGATTCCGTGGCGGCGACCATGAGCGCTCCGACCTCGTGAGCTGCGCGGGCGGTCGCGCATTCGGCGTCGGGATGAGCGAAACCATGTGACGACGTTGGCGCAATCATGATGGGCATGCTAACGGGTGCACCGAGCACGCTGGTGTGCAGGTCGCACGTGCTGACATCGACCAACATGCGTGGACGGAGTCGCAGGTGCTCGAAGGCGCTGCGATTGGCATGCAGGGTTAGCTCGTCGTCGCTGCCGCCCTGGTAATAGTCCCAGGCCCAGGGGATGTGTTGCATATGCTGTTGGGCGAGTGTTTCGTAATCGAAAAGGTTGATTGGTTGCATGATGCACTCCTTGCAATGCGCATTCTTATGTTACGATGTGCCGAATTGCAGAGTATCGTATCCTCCGACGATTGTCAAGAAATTTGTGCTGGTGGTGCGTTTGTCGGTGGTTTAGGGATTTTCGTATAGCCTCCAAGCATACCGATCACAGTTCCCACGAAGGCCGCCAGGACGAGCAAAATGCCATTTTGAATGAGCACGTTGAGTATTACAAGCCCTTCGATTGTGCTGAGGTTCGATGTGTGAGCGTTGGTGTAGAGCGGGAGTGTGAACACGACGAGGTTAAAAATAGTGACCAGCATATGGACAACGCCAAATATTAAGCCCGTGTAGAGGCCAGCGAAAGTGCCCGTGCTGGTCCGGCCCGTCTTCTTGACCGCCATTTGTCCCGCGATGAAGCTGAAGATGGCGACGATGAGCAGGTTGATAGCCACGTAGACAGCACCAACGATGCTATTGGCCTGGGTGAAAGTCATGCCGGACGTCGTCAAATTCATATCGATACGGGTTGTAAAGTGGCCGAGTCCATTTATCGTATCGACGATGAGCGCGACGATTTCGACGATGACGCCGAAAATAAGACCTCTACTGAGGGCGATACGCATGGCATGGCGCGGCCTGGTGCTAGCTGGTTGCACGTTCCTTTCCATCATGCATATTCCCCACGATAATTCTTATAGCCTATAAAAATTGCTATAGCCAAAATTATTATCCCTCGGTTTCTTCTTCCATGCCATCGGCGTACGAGAAAATTTCGGTGAGCGCTTTCTCGGCAGCCATGCGCACTGTGTGCGACTGTGGATCGTGTAGTAGTGCGTGTAGCTTGTGCAGTGCGCGGTCAGGAATGTTGCGCTGGATGGTACCGAGGGCTTCGGCGGCCGTGCTGCGTACCTCCCAGTAGGGCCAATCGAGCATCTCGGTGAGCAGGTCGAGCACGGCGGGCGTGGCGCGTCCGATCTGCCTGACGAGATCGGCGATGCGACTCTGGACGTGCGCGGCAAAGACGCCGCCGGTTGGCTCTCCGCGTAGAATGGCTTCCGCCTGTGGCACAACGACGGCGCGAAAAATGGCGGGATGTGTGCTGTAGAGCGCGCGGGCGGCGTTCTCGCTGGCTTTGATATGATGATGCCCGAAGACTGCCAGCAGCGCCTCGCTGGGAATACGGGGGCCACATTTTGCCAGCAGGCGTAGCTCGGCCCCATATCCCTGATATTCAGAATAGTAGGTCGTGACGTTGCACTCCTCGTTTAATGGTCGTAGAAGTGGCCCCAACGGGATAAGTGCGAGGTCGATATCGCTTTGTACCAGGGCTTTACAGGCCAGGCGGCGTACCTCGCGGCCAGGATCGGCCAGCGCCGTGATGGCTAGTTCGCCTGGTCCCGCAGGCCCCAGGTTGACGATTGCCTGCATGATGGCATGGCGTATACTCACGTGGGGCGTGTCGAGCGAGAGCGTGAGCAAACTGGCAGGCGCGGTATGCGCCAGAGTGGCTAATGCTTCTTTGGCGTTGCTCGCGGTGTAGCGTTCCTCGTGATCTAGTGCCTCGACGATGAGATCGAGCGGCGCATACCTGCCCAGGTAGCCCAGTTCCTTCAGCACGTGCGGGCGGATTTCGCCGTGCTCGTCGTGCAAGAAGGCGAGTAGCTCGGAGATGGGCGCTTGTTCGCCCAATTTGCTCAATGCTTCCACGGCAGGCAGCTCGTCGTTGGCGTTCTCGCTATGCATCAGGTGTAGAAGCAGCTCAACGGGCGTGCGTTCCTTCAACCTGCCCAGCGCCAGAATGACTTCGTGGCGTGGTTCGTAGTGCTTATCATCAAGCAGAGCGCGTAGTGGCTCGATGGGGACCGTTGCCCCCCATTTGGCGAGTACCTGCAAGCCGTGCCTGCGGATCTTCTGATCTTTATCGCGTATGGCCGCCAGGATTGTCTCTACCGGCACATAAGCGTGCAGGTCGGCGAGCGCGTGCAGAGCCGAGAGACGGATATGATGATTCTCGTTGGGTGTATGGAGCATGGTGGTAAGCTCGGCAATCGGCGCGTGCTCGCCCATCATACTGCACACACGCATAGAATTGATGCTCTTCCATGGCGTCACGCGGTCGCGCAGCGCTGGAATAATGTCATTGGTCGGCACATAGGGACCCAGTTCACAGAGGGCCTCGGCGGCGGTCTTTTGGATAACGCTGCGTGAATGACCTAACAGCGTGAGCAGCTCTTGAATAGGCGCTGCTGGCCCTTGTATGCTAAGTGCCCTGACCATTTCGCGGTCGTAATCGATGTACTTCTCGTCGGTTTCTTGCAGGAGTATTTCAATGGGCAATGGCTCCCCAATGTATTGCAGGACGCGCCTGGCGTACTTGCGCACGTGCCAATCGTGCTGCTCATCTTGCATAATGCTGCGCATCAGATTAATTGGCGCATCCTGCTGCATTACACCGAGCACCTTGAGGGCTACGATCTCGTCGCTGATGCGGTGCTGGCAGGCGTGCAGCAGCATCGCGGGCGTGATCTGTGTCGCAAGCGGTTTAAGTAAGGTCGTGGCGGGCGTATCGAGCCCCCAATCATCGCCGAGCGCTTCTGGCACCGTTTGCAGCAATGCTTCGATGAGCGGTTCTGCTTCGGCGTCGGCGAGCGCCAGAATGACGGCGTTTTTCTCTTGATCAGCGTTGCGTCGTGCCTCGGGTTCTAGCGCCTTGAGCAGCGTGGCAACGGGCAGCGAGATGCCACGCCTCAGCAGCACGTGTACCAATAAATGGTAGACCGGGCTGGCTGGTTCAGTTGCCAGCACTGTCCGAATCGGCTCTAATGGCACATAGGGGGCCAGTTGTAAGAGGATGGCGCTGGCTTCCTCGCGCACTGGAGATGTTTGGTCGGCTACAATGTCCAGCAGTTGCGCAATCGGGGCCTGTGGACCCATCTGAGCTAACAGGGAAGCCGCTTTGTTCGCCTCCCCGTTTTTGCCCTCTTGCAGCACCGTCAGCAGGAGATCGGCGGGTAGCGTGAGATGGAGCTTTTGCGTCAGTTCTAGCGCCTCTAAACGCAAGCTGCTCTGTTGCACCAAATGAATGAGCGTGGCGCTGGGTACCGGTTCGTGTCGCTCCTCTAGCACGGTAAGGATAGCACGTCGCACCTGCTTGCTTTCATTGCGCAGAGCATCCAACAACACTGGCATGGGAGCACGCGCCCCCATCCTACCCAGCGCCAGGGCAGCCTCGGCGCGCACGTCTTTATTCTCGTCGCGCAGTGCTGCGAGCAGGGCATCCTGTCGTGCCTGTTCACCGACTGTGCCCAGGGCGTGAACGGAGGCCCGGCGTACTTCCCAGGCGGGATCACGCAACATTTTGAGCAGCAGTGCTTCGGGAATGCGGGCGCCGAAGATCTCAATGAAAGCTCGACGTACCTCGGCCTGCGCATCTTGCAAGTAGCCAAGCCAGGGCGTGATATCGTCAATGGTGGGTTGTAGGATGAGTAGCGCTTTTTCCGCATCCTGGCGCACTACGCCCGCGTCACGCAATGCAGCGAAGAGGGTAGCCAGTGGTACCTGCGCGCCATCATGCCCCAGAGCGCGTATGGCGGCGGCGCGCACGATATCCTGCTCATCTTGTGCTGCCGCCAGTAAGGGAGCAAGTGGGATATGTTCACCTAGCTCAGCAAGAGCTTCGGCGGCGGCGATACGCACGCGATAATAGTTGTCTGGATCGAGGAGCGTGGTGCTGAGCGGTTCTACGGGTACTTGTTGCCGCCATTTACCGAGCCACTGAGCAGCACTTTCACGAATGCTCCACGGCTCCGTTTTATCCATGAGCAGAGCGATCAATGTTGCTTGTGATGCGTGCTGCTGTAGAGTCTCGGACTGTGCGCTGGCGTAGAGGCTGACGCCGTGTGTGTGCTGATAGGCGGCCTCTAGCACCTTCGCCGGAACCTCGAAAAAGCTGAAAGACGAGTAGAGGTCGTTTCTAGTGTACTTGTGCTCCTCGAAATAGCTCAGCGCTGGCAAAACAAGGTGCAGATCGAGCAGGCCAATCTCGCTGCTCAACCCGCGAGCTTTACTTTGCTCCTCGGTCAACACCTGCTTTGCCCAGTCGAGAACAAGCGTTTGGGCCACTTGCTCAAGCTCAGGTGAAAGCTGCGTTGGTGGATATTCACGCAATGAACGCAGGGCCAGGTCTCTGCTGAGGTGCCCAATATCGCCGCCTGACCGGTTGTGCTGATCGGCCAACTTTTGCAGCCAGTGTGTAGCGACCAGGCCGCCGTCTGCACCATATTCCTGAATGAGCACACCAACTAGCAGGCACAGGATTTCATGCCAGCGACTATACAAGCGTTTATGCCAGGCGAAGTCCCAGGCCGCCTCTTGCTCCTGCGTGTTGTTGCTGCAAAGTTGCTGTGCGAGAGCGAGCGCGACCAGGTATTCGCGGAACGCTTGATGCGTAAAACTGTAGGTTTCGGGAACGCTGACATCGTTGCCGTTGCTCTGATAGAGTTGCAGGGCGATGTCTGCCAGCATGTGGCGCGATACTTGCGATTGTTCGGCGCGTTGCTGGGAAAGTGTGAGGTCGAGCACGGCGCGATAGAGCGCGGCCGGGCTGGCGGGTAGGCTGCCATCGTGCACGTAGAGCGTTGCTGCCAGGCTGAAGAAGAGCGGGCGGGCGCACCAGGTTGCGAGGCGGTAGTCGTTCTCCACGGCGTGCAAGAATGGTTCAGGTGCGAGTGCTGGTTTGTTGCTTGTTTGCGTGAGTATGGGGAACAGGCGATGGGCCAAATCGTCGCGCGTCTGTTTGTCCAGTGCTTGCAGTTCCCATGTGGCAAAGCTGCCCGGCGTGAATTGCCCGCCTTTGTACTCGGCAAGGCGCGAACCAATTACCCAGGTGCCACCGCTGCGTAGGGCTTCGCTATCAAGGTGTGCGATCAGCGCGGGGCGTAGCGCGGGAATGACTTCGTCGAGGCCATCGAGGCAGAGCAACGCCTGCCCGCTGACTATAGCTTCCACGAGCATGGGTGCACAGTCCTGGTCGAGATTGAGGTGTGTGAGCAGGCGAGGAAGATAGGTTTGCAGCGTGAGGCCGCTGCGAGCTAGATCCGGCAGCGAGATAAACAGGGGCAACGGTGCAATAGTCGCGTTGGTATTCTCAAGGGCATTATGGGTGGCGTGGCATAGGAGATCTTTGAGGAGGGTTGTTTTGCCCATGCCAGAATCACCAAGGACCATCATGCGCCGGGTAGGACTGTGTGCAAGCGCCTCAAGGCCGCTGTTTACCCTAATCGGCGTCCTTGAGACGGCGGCGTCCTCGTCTTCCAGGAAGGTACATGGTCCCTGGCGTAACTGGCACGGTTGGAAAACAGCATCCAGTGGCGCTTGCTGTGCTTTGGCATGTACTGGCAAGCTAACCGTGTCATACTGCTTGAGAAGCGCGTTAAGATACTTTTTATAGAGATTGTCATTTCTGACGCTGAAGGTCATGCACATGTCCTGATTGGGCCCATAATAAAAAAATTGACTTGCCACTCGGCTGAGTTCCTTATCATTCTATCATAACGTGCCCACCAGCAGAAGCAGTCAGATTTTTTTGCGAAAGCCCAGCGAAATAAAAGTGATAATCATAATGATCGCCTCGGCGGCGTGCATTGCCATCAGCGTGATTACGCTGATGAATGTGGCACCTTTGAAGGGCAGGTCACCACTAATAAGGAGCCCATCGGGTATAAAGGTACAAAGGTAGACGAGTGCGGCGATGACGACGTAGGTAAGGACGGGTTGTTGTGCGTGGCGGGCAACTTGCCCAAAGACAATGGTTGCACCAATGCCACAGACCACGGACCAGAAAATAATGGGACCTATGCCTAAAGGAGCAAAAGTGGGTGAGGTATGTAACCAACTTCTGGCGATCAGGCTGATAATGATGTTGATGACCGTGGATGCAACAATGGCGAGCGCCCCAATCATGCTGAGACGCCGTGCTGAGATTATTTTTGACTGCGTCATGTGTATAACTCCTCTCTAAAGCTTGCTACTTCCATAGTAGGGCAACAGTCAGTGCTTCGGAGTAGTTTGACTACTTCGTTAGATTTTGACTCATTATACCTCATTTTGACTGTGCAGTCAAAATGAGGCCCAAAAGTCGTATGCTTGTTTAGCTATCTCTCTATTTTTTATCGTATAGGCGCAATATGGAGAGATGATTTTTTGTACAGGGCTCGTAACTAATATGCTAAATTTTGATGAAAGTTGTGATATATTGATAGAAGAAGCTTACGAATATATTGAGTGAACTACCACTGAGCTGAAGACTCAGTGACTTCTCACGAAGCCCAAGTTCACCAGACGCAGCCGCAGAAATGCGAGCTACGTTCGAGAGGTCAGGACACCTGCGGTTGACGCATCAGGCCGCTGCTCTGTCACCTGAAGTTAAGGAGACCTGGGGAAAGGGTCGGTGCTCCAGGTGCAAAAAACCTTTCGAACCTTGTCGAGATGAGGTCGGATTCCATGCATGGTCACAGTGCATGGATACGCATCACCTGGCGATTGCCAGAGTTTTTTGGATCAATGGGTCTGCTCTTTTCCTGTCTTGGCAAGAATAAGCCCGGCGATTCATAAAATAGCGTTCTTTGCGCGAACCGAAGACAGCAAGCGTGCCATCGGGCACCGAAATGATAGCTCTGTCTAGTACTATCAGCTTGCCGAGGGTCCTCTAATCGTCACTTGTCGCGGTCGATCTGCCACGAAGTAATATGGTGGATGTTCCGTGCCTGGTGCGATGCAGAAGATTCACAAAAGTCTTCGGTCGTGCGACCGAAGGCTTTTTGTTTGTAGATTTTTTGGGAAAGGAGGGATAGACCCATGCCCACACAAGCGAAAGCTGAAAAAATTGATGAGTTGATGGAGAAATTGGGCCGTTCTACGATAACGGTTCTGGTTCAGACGCAGGGTTTGGATGTGAAAGAGATGGGCGTGTTACGTCAAAAAATGCGTGATGCGCAGGTCGAATTCCATGTCGCCAAAAATACGCTGCTACGCATTGCGAGTGAGCGTAACCATTGGAACGAACTCGACACCAGTATCTTCAATGGTCAAACTTCAGTAGCCTTTGGCTACGAGGACGAGGTTGCGGCCGTCAAGGCTGTTGCTGATTACGTGAGCAACTCTAGGGTTGCGGTCCTCAAAGCCGGTATCATGGGCGGCCGTAACCTGACTGCTGAGCAGCTCGAACGCATCGCCAAGATCCGTGGTGGCAAGGCGCAGAGCAAGGCCGAGGTTGTCGGTACTGTGCAGGCTCCATTGGCGACTACCGTCGGTTTGTTGAGCGCGCCTTTGCGCGATCTGTGCTACGTTTTTCAAGCTCGTGCCGAGCAATTGAACAGTGGTCAATCTGCTGAATAACATACACATAAAGGGGAAATTCTATCATGGCTGTTGATAGCATTATTGCTGAAATCGAAAAATTGAATGTCCTTGAACTGGTCGAGCTGACCAAAACCTTGCAGGATAAATGGGGCGTGAGCGCTGCCCCGGTGGCTGCTGCTGCGGCCCCTGTTGCGGCTGAGGCTGCTGCGGCCCCTGTTGCTGAAGAGAAGACCGAGTTCGACGCGGTCTTGACCGAGGTTGGTCCGAACAAGATCAACGTCATCAAAGTGGTACGTGAGCTGACCGGCCTGGGCCTGAAAGAGGCGAAAGCTGTGGTTGACGAGGCTCCAAAGGCCGTCAAAGAAGCTGTCTCCAAAGAAGAGGCCGACAAGATTGCCGCAAAATTGAGCGAAGTTGGCGCAAAGGTGGAGATCAAGTAGTTTGTCTCCCATATAGTTGAGGGTGCGTGCAT
>DATAYF010000518.1:0-5833 GCA_036272735.1 Ktedonobacteraceae bacterium | reverse complement strand
CTCCATACTGCGTACATAGGCGGATCGCTCGACCCAGGTCAGCATGTTGTCGCTTACCTGCCCACGCAGAAAAGCCAGGTCCTCGTTTGTCTCTATCTTGTTGCCGATAACCTTGATGGCAATGTCATACTCCTGGGCATAAGCCGTGTACTGCTTGTAGACCCCCACCGATTTTGTTGTTGGTTCGGCAACCAGGAAAGTAAGGTCGAACTTGCTGAACAATCCTGATGCAAAAGAGTCGGCTCCCGCCGTCATATCAACTACCACATACTCGTCACGCCCGTCGATCAGGTGGTTGAGTAGCAGTTCGACGGCTCCCACCTTCGAGTGGTAGCATTTGAGTCCAAGATCCTCCTGGGAAAAAGGACCGGTCGCCAGCAGCCGCACGCCATCCACGTCGCGTTCAAAATAGGAAAAAATGGGATTATACTCGGTCATGCGCAGCAGGCGTGATCCACGCCCCGGAGGTGTGGTTTTGACCATCACGGCGTTAGTAGGGACGCGAGGATTGCTCCCACGCAGATACGTTTTGATGCGATCAATTTCCAGACCCAGCGGCGCTATGCTGGCCGCTTCAGACTCTGCAAGACCCAACGCCAGCCCAAGGTGCTGATTGATGTCGGCATCTATCGCCAGCACCGGCATATGCTGATAAGCGAGAGAACGGCAAAAGAGCGATGCAAGCGTGGTTTTCCCGCTCCCGCCCTTGCCAACAAACGCAATTCTCATAGATTCAATCTCTTTATATCATCTTTTTTTATCAAGGCATTGAGGAACAAGTTACGCCGCTGCTACGGCAAAAGCAGTACTTTGTCTTGTTATTCCTCACATGTATTACTATTGATACAATGTATCATATCGGCACAGGTTTGTCCATCGTTAGTACTAAAGGTTAGAAAGATACAAGAATCACACCATTGGAACGTAGGTTGAGCTTGCTTTGTGGGTATACGCTTTGTGGGCATACATAAGGTATGCTATGCATAGTGGATAGTGTAGTAGTAACACTATCTGAATTGCTTGTAAAGCGAATTGACAAGGAAATTGCTAAGTATGCAAAAAGTTTCTTTTCTGAGCGCACGACCGATAGATTGACGATTGCTCTGTGGATTTTGGCGCTTTCCTCGCACGCGTTCTTGCTACCCAAATTTATTCGCGAAATGTCTGCAAAGAAGTAAAAAATAAATACAATACATAGAAAAGCGTGTATGTGCCCGGGGCACATACACGCTTTTCTATGTATTGTACTCTCGTTTTGCCGCTTACGCCCCTAGCCGGTATTGCGCAGCCCGGCCGCGATACCATTGATGGTGAGCAGGACGGCATAGGTCAGGCGCACGCGTTCCAGGTCCTTTGGGCTGGCGTTCGGCTCGTCATCTTTGTCGAGCATGAGTGGTCCACCAAGCGCGCGCAGGCGGCGTAGCAGCGCGACCTGGAAGTAGCTCAATGGATCGACGTAGGGATTGCGGCGGCGGATCGATTCTTGCAACACTGGCGATGTATCGAGGAGTTCGCGTCCGCCGACAATGTGCACCACCATGCGCTGCGTGCGCTCGTATTCGGCCTGGATGTCGTTGGCGACGTGCTCGCGTACGCTTTGGTCGTTGACCAGCATGGCGTAGTGCCGGGCGATGTGCATGTCGGCTTTTGAAAGCGTCATCTGCAGGTTATCCAGGAATGCACGCCAGAAGGGCCAGCGCTGATACATCTCCTGTAACTGCTGAAGCCGCGCGGGATCTTCATCTACGTATGCTTCCAGCGCGCTACCGACGCCATACCAGCTAGGCAGCACGTAGCGGCTCTGCATCCATGAGAAGACCCAGGGTATGGCACGTAGCTCTTCTATGGCGCGGCTCTGGGCGCGCCTGGCGGGTCGTGAGCCGATGTTGAGCCAACCGATTTCGAGAATAGGCGTGGCCTGCTCGAAGAAGGTCAAAAAGAGCGGATCATCGTAGATCAGGCGGCGATACTGCGCGTGGGCGCTGGCGGAAAGCTGTTGCATGGCCTCGATCCATGCCTGGGGCGGCGTCGGATGCACCTGTGCTTCGATAATACGCTCGTCGGGAATGCTTGATTGCACCACGCCCGCCACGACCAGCTCCATGTTACGCATGGCGATTTCATGTAGCCCATATTTGAATGAGAGCATCTCACCCTGCTCGGTGATACGAATGCGTCCATTCACCGAACTGGGGGGCTGAGCAAGGATAGCCTGGTAGATAGGGCCACCACCACGTCCGATGGCTCCGCCTCGCCCATGAAACATGGTGATACCAATGTTGTAACGCTTCCCAAGCGTAGCGAGGCGGCGTTGTGCCTGGTATAATTCCCAGCTAGATGTGAGTATGCCGCCATCCTTGCTGCTATCAGAATAGCCAAGCATAACCTGTTGCTCGTGCTGGCACTGGTTCAGGTAGGTCTGGTAGTCGTGCTGGTTGAAGGCTTGTTCGAGAATAGCGGTACAATCGTCCAGGTCGCTAATCGTCTCGAAGAGCGGCACGATGGGGAGATCATTGATACCAGCCTCTTTGCAGAAGAATTGCACTTCTAGCAGATCACTCAGCGTATGCGCCATACTGATGATGTAACAACTGACCGCTTTTTTGCCGTACTCTGCACGTGCCTGGCTGATGGCCCGGAAGCTCTGTAAAATATGGCTGGTGTCCGCGCTGAGCTGCATACCAGGGCGAGTCAGGATACGCGGATCACGCAGCAGGTTTTCCAGCACATGCAAACGCTGTTCTTCATCCAAATTCATATAGTCATCTTGAATAAGTCCAGTGACACGCAGGAGTTCGGCGAGTGCTTGCGCGTGGCGTTCGCTATGCTGGCGTACATCGAGTCCGACGAAATAAAAGCCGAAGATTTCGACCTGGCGCACGAGACGCGCAAGTGGTCCATTGGCAAGAGCAGGCTCGCCATCGGCTAACAAGCTGTCGCGTACCAGGTGCAGGTCCTTGAGTAGCTCATCCGAACTGTGATAGGCGATGGTATGTTGCTGTACGGGCTTGTTTTTGGAGTCCGCTCCATTGCCTGGTGTTGTTGGGGCAATTGTGGCTTCCAGGCGTTTCCACATGAAGGAAAATTTGCGTCGATACGGTTCGAGCGCTGTCTGGGCACCCAATTCGTGATCGTACTCGGACAGTTGGTCGGCATCCACGGCGAGGGATTGCTGCAATGCCGGTGTGATGTGCGCGTGGTTGAGGGATTGGGAGTATTCTTGCGCCAATTGCTGGATGGCCGTGCGATAGTGTTCGATAATGTAGCCGCGCTGCAATTGCAGCGCGTTCATCAGGGTATCGGGTCCGATGAATGGATTGCCATCCTGGTCGCCGCCAATCCACGAGCCAAGGCGTAAGAAGGGCGGGACGGTGACGTTGGGGTAGCTTTCGTGCAGCAGGTCGGCGAACTCGTCGTAGAGGTCGGGCAGGGCGTCGTAGAGAATTTCGTCGAGGTAGTAGATGCCCATTTTGATTTCATCAAGCGGGCGTGGTCGCACTCTGCGTACGGCATCGGTGCGCCATAGAAGATCAACGGTCCCTTCGAGGTCGCGCTGCCAGTTGTTGTGCTGGCGAGGGGTCATAATCTCTTCGTGGTCGTGCAATTCCAGCAGTTCGTCGATACGGCGTGATTTTGTGATCAAGCTGCGGCGTGTGGCTTCCGTCGGATGGGCCGTAAACACCAGTTCGATGGCGAGCTGATTGAGCAGATTTTGGACGGTGGTTTCGTCCAGGTTATTGGATCGTAGAAAATCGATGAGGGCTGCGAGAGAACCGTGCTGAGGACGATTTTTATGGCTGGCCTCGTCGTCACGACGGCGACGAATACGATGATGCTGCTCGGCAGTATTGACCAGGTGGAAATAGGTGGTGAAGGCGCGGATCACGTCGATGGCGGTATCCAGGTCGCACTGATCGACGCTGCTGATGATCTCGTGCAGCAGGGCATCAATTTCGGTCTGTAGGCGTGCGGACTCTGATGGAGAGGCGAAAAGCAGACGTTGTGTGCTCTCACGCAGGCGTTTACAGTCGCTACGCAAATGCTCTACCGTCGCATACACAGCTTGCCCGCCGCGCCTTTGAATGACCTCTCCCAGTGCGTTGCCTAAAATACGTATGTCCTGGCGTAAAGGCGCATCCTTTGTTTTGCGGTTTTCTGTTTGTTGCATGGGCCGTCCTTTGAAATAGAAAAAAGACCGCTCTCGTAGGGTTCGGGTGGCACCTCTTTGGGCCTATGTTAGCATTTTGACACTTCCCCGGATAAATCGCAAGGAATTCTTCTTTCCTCCATCCGACTTGCCTATCACCGAAGCTCGATGATACGTAGAGGCCCGATGTCCAGAAGCGTTTCATGCACTCTTTGGTGCATCAGTTCCCGTCTGCCCGACGGTACTGAAAGCTTTTTGTAGGATGTTTAGTGCGGCGTTGTGGTCTCGGTCCAGCACCACGCCACACCCTGTACAGATGTGCGTTCTGACACTAAGCGATTTCTTGACCAACGTGCCACAGGCTGAGCAATCCTGGCTGGTGAAGTGTGGTGCGACTGCAACCACTGGAATAGCATGTAGCATCGCATAATACTTCACCCAGGCCAGAAAACGCCCCATGCGGCATCACTGATGCTCTTGGCGAGGTGCTTGTTCTTGACCATGTTGGCAATCTGCAACTGTTCAAAGGCAATCAAATCGTGAGATGAGACCAACGCGTTTGCCGTCTTTCTGGCAAAATCTTCGCGCTGCCTTGGGGTCCCTGGCACCTTGAGATAGCCCTTCGCCAACTTTTGACGGGCTTTTTTACGATTGTGGCTCTTCTTCTGCGTGCGAGAAAGTCGTTTGTGCAAGTGTTTCAGACGTTTTTCAGCCTGACGATAATGACGGGGGTTCTCGATGGTACGACCTTCGGAGTCCGTGTAGTAGGCTTTTAATCCAACGTCAATCCCAATAGCCTTGCTGGTGCTGACATGCTCAATCACCCGATCCGTCTGGACTCCAAATTGGCAATAATAGCCATCTACTCGCCTGCTGAGACGCACCCGTTTGATTTGCTTGATGGGAAAGGTTTCAACGTCACGGGTGCCAACTAGACGCACACGCCCGATCTTACATTCATCAGTGAAGACGATATGTTTGCCATCTGGCTCTAATCGCCATCCGGTAGTTTTGTATTCGACTGAGCGATTATCGTGTTGAAAGGTAGGATAGCCTTTCTTGCCTGGTTTCTTGGCGAGGCAGTTGTCATAGAAACGAGAAATGGAGAACCACGCACGATCAGCAGCCACCTGACGAGCTTGGGAGTTGAGGTGAGAGGTAAATGAATACCTTTTGGCAAGGACAGCACAATAGCACTGCAATTCATTCTTCGTGGCATGGTCATCCATCCACAAGCGCAAACACTTGTTGCGAATGAACTGCACCACCCTGATGGCCTCTTCAATGGCCTGATATTGCTGCTGGTTGCCATCCACTTTGTACTCGTAGATCAACATTAGCTCTTGCTCTGCCTCACAATATACTTCTGTATGGCGTCCTGGCTGACAAATCCCGCCGTACTGTATTTAGACCGTGACCATTCCTTTGATGCGGTTGTAGATCGCTTTGCTAATTACATTCGTTCCTGAAACATTGCTTGTAAACTCACGAGCACCAATCAACCGACTACGGATAGCGGTCAAGACACTAAGTATAAAGAGCGCTTCCGGCAGCGGTGCCCCTGCACACTTCCCGCGCTTGCGTTATTGAGACGGGCTCGGGATGCGGGGACGGCCATCTTTCCCCAACGGCAAGCCGCACGCCAGAGCCAGAACAGGCCAATCACACAACCAGTCGCGCATATCC
>DATAYF010000517.1:0-8274 GCA_036272735.1 Ktedonobacteraceae bacterium | reverse complement strand
TGTGCTGCTTACTCTTCGCGCCGATTGCTCACCCGTCACCTTAAAACCTGCTCTCTTGTCACCTTATTTACCAACTGATTATCAAAATGGTGGTAAATGGGCTCAATCTTCGACGGAATCAGCCTCAATCATCGGAAGTTGGGCTCACTGTTGGGAACAGAGCAGAAGCTCAGTGCTTCTACTGCTCTCAGGACAGAAGCTAGCAGGCAACACATGAACATTGGTTGTACACCATTTCTCTCTGAAAATGAGCCAGCATGTGGAAAGAGTGTCGAACAGTCACCCCAATTTTTTGGGGCGACTGTTCGACGGAATGGCCCTCAGCCCACTATTTTCGTTCGATCATTCAGCCCAATTACCAAATGGCGGATGATCCGCTAGATACTGGCCTTTTTCATGCGCTTTATAGTGTTAGTGTGGCTTGAGATGTGATACCAAATCCGCTTGATCGATGATTAAACCACACTCACCTTTCCTTCTCCTGAGAGCTTCAAAGAATTTTCTCTTGAAGAGTTCATCTACGCGAGAAAGGGAAGCCTGTGCCTAAATATGTGACGGTTGAAGCTCATCTCAGCCTGGATGAGCTGGCACACCTCTACCGGAAGGCGGTTGATCCAGTCGAACGGAGTCATTTTCATATCATCTGGTTGCTAGCCCAAGGAAAGCGCGTCAGCGAGGTTGCGCTGGTCACAGGCTATTGCCTGAACTGGATTCGGATACTGGCGCGCCGCTATAACCAGGAAGGAGCACAGGTACTTGCCGATCAGCGGAAACAGAATACAGGCGCTCCAGCACTTCTCTCGGCAAACAAAAAAATCAGTTGCGTCAATTGCTTGAGCAAGCCTCACCTGATGGCGGATTGTGGACAGGCCCAAAAGTCGCCCATTGGATGAGTGGGCAGACAGGGCGGAAGATTCATGCTCAACGCGGCTGGGATTACCAAAATTACGAAGACAGGCGGGAAGTCGAGCCGGAGTGGCCGGGCATCAGCGTGTTCTACCGCAGTGAGCATGATGAGATTTTTCACACCTATTCGTGCTATCTTCGTGGGATTGATGCCGTGAATGTCACCTACCAATACCTCGACCTGACACCTAAAGGACGAGATGAGGATGGTCCAGTATGGAGGATGTCCTGGGTTCGGCATCACGACAGGTACGAGGAGTAACTGTAGCGATAGCGTTGACGGAAATGCCGCGTCACATAGGCGCGGTTTCGTTATGGCATCGGTTCTACTGTGGCAGCACAGATCACCAGCGGCCTGACGCGGGATGAACTCTTCCAGCGGCAGGTTGATCCCGCGCTACAGGCTCAGGAATTGGCACCGTGGCCCAACTCCCAGAAGATGATTGCTGATTTCACACGCGTCCCGGAACCAGTTCACAGATCCTGCAACACATCGGCGCTCTGGCTCTGGCTTCTCCTACAGTGGCAGAGACTGAGCGTCGGAACGTGATTGTCTCACGGCTGCCGGTGCATAGCTGGCTCCTCCCTTTGTGTCGCAGCAAACCAAGGTTTTCGGCATAAACAGTTGAGTTTTTCCTGGAACCCTGATCTTCCTTCTCTGCGAACAAAGAGCCAGGAGTTTAACGATCAGGGTTCAACCGGATTTGGTATGAGCTTATAATACGATGGGGATGCTATTTTTGACACCTTAATTTGACACCTTATTCTGTTTATTAATGTATACTTTACTGGACTGATCTGGAGCGTTTTGTTTTTCGAACGCATGAAGAATGAGCTTGTAGAGCCGCTTTTGTTGAATGAAAGCATGAAATTAAAAAGAGTAGGTGTATGATGAATATTGCGCTGGTGGCACTGATTGTGCTCTGGTGGGCATTGATTACGTATGCAGCGCTTGGCGGCGCCGACTTCGGCGCGGGCATCTGGGATCTATTCGCCGTCGGTCGGCAAGCCACGCGCCAGCGCGACTTCATTAATCACTCGCTTGGTCCCGTGTGGGAGGCCAACCATGTCTGGTTGATCTTCTTGATTGTGGGCCTGTTCAACGTGTTTCCAGCCGCTTTTCAGGCGCTGGTAACTGCATTATTCTTTCCCTTTACGCTTGCCTTGCTGGGCATTGTGCTCCGTGGGGCTGCCTTCATCTTTAGCTACTACGCGGTCGATACCGCCGGTCCCTTCGCTCGTTGGTGGAGTCGGGTCTTTAGCCTGACCAGCCTGGTTACGCCGTTCTTTTTGGGTGCGGCGGCGGCGGCGGTCGCCAGCGGCTCGCTCGTGCGGCCTGATGGTACGCCCGCCGGTTTTGTGCATGCCTGGACGACGCCTTTTGCCCTGGTCATCGGCGCTATGGCTGTAACGCTGTGTGCGTCTGTCGCGGCCGTGTATATGACGGTCGAGGCGAACAATGAGCATGAGCAGGACCTGGCGGAATCCTATCGTACAAAAGCCCTGGTGGCGGGCGCGATTACGGCTATTTTAGGGTTGTTGGGACTCCTGTTGTCCATATCTGAAGCCCCCTCATTGTGGGCGGGTATACTTTCTCGTGCCTGGCCGGTGGCGATTGCCGCCATGCTTATTGGTCTGGCGACAGCCGCGGCCCTGTTTATGCAACGCTATCGGGAGGCACGTATCCTGATTGTTGCCGAAACTGCCTTTATTCTGAGTGCCTGGGGCCTATCACAATACCCGTATATCATTCCACCACATTTTACTATCGCCAATTCTGCCAATGCTCCAAACGTCATTATCACTCTACTTATCTGCGTCGCTGTGGGCCTGGTCATCCTCCTGCCTTCGCTCTATTACCTGTTTTCCGTCTTCAAGTTGCCGTATCCCGTGCCCGGCTTGCGCAATAAGGCTCGCGAAGAGCAGCAACAGCGGCGTCAGGGACACAAAGAGCAGACGCAAACACATGGTTGAGGAGATCGAAGCATAGGGTGTTCGCAGCGAACATCATAGGCTTCGAGCTATTCACATTTTCGCTCCTCATTTGTCACAGCCTATCCACGTGTGTTACAACGTAGAGGCATGACAAAGAAGGGGTTATTTTTTAATGGCAAATCTTATTGTTCGTCCTCCAGCTACCGCTACTGAACTCGCGACGCATTTTCAGGGTGATCTACTCGCGTTCGAGCAGCGTGATGATCCTGTAGAAGCAGCCCACTGGCAAGAAAGTACATTCAATGCTCCCGGCTTTCGTCTAGAGCAGCTTCGTTGCGTGTTTCTGGATGGTCAGCAGGCGGGAGGGTGCATCGTCCACGAACGAGAGTTGCGCATCGGCCAGGCACGCCTGCTGACCGGCTGTGTCGGTGGCGTTTTTACGCGTCCAGAATTTCGTAATCAGGGCGTTGCCGCCGCATTGATGCGCGATGTGATCGAGCTTGCACGTGCACGTCACTACGCGCTTCTGCTGCTCGATGGTATTCCAAATTTTTACTATCGCTACGGCTATTGCGACGTGTTCGATCTTTCTGTACAAGAGATCTTTCGCGAAGCCATAACTGCTTTGCCCGCCAGTCCTTACAGCGTGCGTCCCGTAATGGAGCAAGGCGCGGCCGCCCTGCTTGCCCTCTACGAGCGTTCTTTCGGCACGTACACGGGCAGCTTCGTTCGTTCCCTTGAACAGCAACGGTACCAGCTACAACAGCGCTCACCCGATACGGCGAACCTATCGTGGTTCGCTGTGGACGCGCAGGAGCGCGTTCGTGGTTATCTCGTGCTGGATAAAAAGGATCAACGGGCAGCCTTAGAGTTTGCCGCGGATGACTGGGAGGCAGCTTTAGTCCTGCTTCAGCATCACGCTCACTTGCTTGAGGGTCCCGAAGCTCCCCAATCTCTGCGCTATTTGCTGCCTGATGACGCTCTCGTGACGCAGTGGCTTGCCGAGCACTTGCAGGTGGCGAATACCGCAAATTCAGAGCACTCGTTTTATCATTGGACCATTATGGGGCAGACCTATCGCCAAAATCCTGCCGGTTGGATGGGACGCGTTGTGGATGTTGCCGCCTTAGCACAGGCGATGCTCCCAGCCTGGCAGGAACGTTGGCAACGTTCGTTGGCGCGCTGGTCCGGCAATATTGTGCTCAACATCCATACCGATACGCCCACCGAACAATATGTGGTATTGCATATAGCCAAGGATACAGTGCAGGTGGTTGACAAGCCATCTACTGATGCTGCTCACGTCGTCAACCTGACAGCGCAGACATTGGTACAGTTGCTCTTCGGCTATCGCTCGATTGCTCAGCTTGCACCAACCATGGAACCAGCGTTACCGCAAGACGTGCCAACTGTGCTTTCAATCCTGTTCCCTGCCGGCAACACCTGGATTACCCGCTCTGATTGGTTCTAACCAGGGGGCAGGCACATGTATACAGTAGCGCGTGTGTGGTACGACGCAAGTAGCATCTGGCAGGCGATGTTGTTTGGCGTAGGCGCTTTGTGTGTTGGGTATGTGGTTGCTAGCTTGCTAGATATTCCGCTACGCTGGCAGGTTCGCTTTGTAGGCTGGTCACTTGGTGTCTTGAGTCTGCTCTACTGCCTGGGTGTGCTCTTACAAGGTCAGTTAGTCGGCCTGTTTGCTTTGTTCGGTTCTGGGAGCAACGCCTTTGGTGTGGTAGCAGTGCTGGTCACCCTGTACTCGCTAGGGCAATGGGTGATGCGCGGATGGGCGCGGATGGGCGCGGATGGGCGCGGATGGGCGCGGATGGTACCTGTTCATCAAGAAAAAAGCGTTGCCCGCGCTCGCTCGCTGGTCGCGTACCATATTACTTTTTTTTCGCAATCAGCACCTGTTCTTTGGCTGGTTGGTGCTTGTCACTGCGACAGCGCACGCGTTCTTTTTCGTGCCCGCGATGCTTGGGCTACCGTTACAGGAAGTGCTCAATGAATCTGGCATAGCTACCGGGCTGATCGCGTGGGGCCTGTTGCTCTGCCTGGTGGCATTGGGCTTGTGGATTGCCTATGCTGTGCGGCACAAACGGCGTTTTCAGCGCTTGCGCCTGGTGCATGTGATCGTCGCCCTGGTTTTTATCGCGGGCTTCCTGCTGCACATCGTGTTGCAGTAATCTCTGACGAAAGCCGACCTGCTCTGAGCCAATATATGGCTCAGAGCAGGTCGGCTTTGCTAATCTTCTCAAGCATACATTCGACGCATTAGCGTAATGTTGTCGATGGGTGCAGGAGCTTATGATAGAGACCAAAGAGTAAGAACGCAGGCGGCCACTGACCAACAAACAGGCCCCAATCTCTTTTTCCTCCTACGAATAAAAGAGCCGAGCCTATAATGGACGCGAGTGATGCCCAGTACCATAATTCTTGCGGAACCTGGTCTGTGGCTCTAAAGTACTGACCTTGCGCATTTCTCGTGGCTTCTTTTGTGGCGTCGGGTGAGAGTTTTATGTCTGCCATAAGTTGTCTTCCTTTCTCCGGTTTCTGTCTTTCTAATCAACTGGGAATGATGGACGCTAATTTCGATGACAAGATGTCTGCCCTGCGCATGATGGGTAATTTTCTGCCTCAGTAATCTACAGATATGTACTGTTGTGTTAAAAAAAACTTGATGAATGCTAGAGATTTTCGAGCGTGTGTGCTACATCATCAGCAACGATGACAACATATGTCCATAGCTGACGATTTTGTCCGCCGGGATGGATTGATATTTGTTGCTCAGGCGCGAGCGTAAATCTCCTGCCAGCTCGAATGCGGCTACCCGTGGCTCCCCTGGTGTCTCGACATTGCATAAGATATTCCCTATGTTCCCAAGGACGTTTCCACCTTTACTGAGCACGCGATAATTGAGCAATGTATGGCCCTGCGGCAACGCGAGTAATTCTTTGTGGCTGCCTTCCATGTCCAATAAATTTTCGTTGGTAAAGGCAACTGCATCAGTACCGATGGCGCTGATCGCGTTGCCTGGTAGTACGCGATGACCGAGCAGACTGGTCTTTACGAGCAATGCGACAATGGAACTCGTTTTGGGGTTGAAGTAAAAATCTTCGACCGTGCCAACTTTTTTCCCGGTATCCATGCTCACCGCTGCCTGCCCTTTTATTTCGTTCCACTTTTTAAGCGTCGGTGGGATTGCCTGCATGGGCTTGCACTTCCTTCTAGCGTGTGTAAAACATTACGCAAGTGATACGCTTTGCCTTATCGAGTGGTATACACCGCGATGCTTGTGATAGTATGGTGTCCAGGCGCTTGCTCCTTTTGTGAACACGCTATAACTACTCTCTTGATTTATCATCGGCTGTTAGCAGCGTCTATTTAGTGTTATATTTTAGGTGGGCTCATAACATATCGTTGATGACATCGATAATTTTTTACGGGCTACATATCAATGAGCATCTCTACTTTCTAAGAAGGATACATTTTCATTATGGAAGAGGCACATAGTATGCAAGGGGACGCTGTACGCGAGGTTTTTTGGAAGACGTGGATCAAAACAAGTCGCCCTATGACGCTCACCGCGACGGCAAGCCCTGTGCTTGTGGGAACGGCGGTCGCGGTGTATCAGGGCACGTTTCACCTGGCAATATTTTTGCTGACGTTCTTATCCTGTATGGGTCTACAAATCGGCACAAATTACTTTAACGAATACTTCGATTACCGCTATGGCCTGGACCACGCTGGCTCTCTAGGCGCGATGACCGTCATTTTTCGCAATGAGATGACGGCCAAACAGGTGCTTGGTGGGGGCATTCTGAGCTTTGTTATCGCGGCTGTCCTGGGGATCGTGCTGATTGTGCTCGTGGGTCCGGTGATCATTCTGTTCGGCCTGGCTGGTATGCTGGTTGCCTATTCCTATAGCGCGAAACCCTTTAAATTCGCCAGCCGTGGCCTGGGCGACATTATGGTGTTTATTGCTATGGGCTTCTTGATGACGTGGGGCTCCTACTACGTACAGATTCAGCAGTGGTCCTGGCAAGCTTTTGCGGCCTGCATTCCCGTTGGCTGCCTGGTGGTGTCTATCCTCAATATGAATAACGTACGCGATTATGAGGACGATTTCGCCGTCAATAAGAAGACCATTCCGGTACGCTTTGGCCTGCGTTTTGGTCAGCTCTACCATGCCGTTTTGCTCACTGCTAGCTATGTGACGACCACGCTGTTTGTGCTGTTTGGTCTGTTGCCGCTGGCTGCGCTGGCTGTTTGGCTGACCTGCCCGCTGGCTTTTCGCAATGTCGCTCTCGTCACGCGGGCGCAGAATCGCAAGGCGTTTATTGCTGGCATTAAGCTGACCTCACTGCTGCATCTAGCCTTTGGCCTGGTGCTGGCTATCGCGATTGTGCTGGCGAGAAAGTAGTGACCATGTACCGCATCTCTTGCTTATCTTTTCAAACCGCCGGACGCTTGTTAGGAAGCCAGGAAACTGGCTTCTTTTTTTACTCGGCGCGCGCAGGTCGTATGTGTATGGCATCGCTTGCCATACGTCCCTCCTGGCAAATCAAAGCGATACTTCCGCCAAGTAAAGGTCTGTCACGATCTTGCACATCAAAAACTCGCTGCCCATCAATCCAGGCTTGAATACGTGACCCGTTAACCTGTATTTGTACTGCATACGTGCGGTCGAGTTCCCAGCGCAGGCCGGATGTGCCAAGTACTTGCTCGCCATCCAATACCTTTAGCAGGCAGGCAGATCCCTCTTGTGTTAATAGCAACGCATAATAGCGGCGTAGTCCCTGTACACGAGCCGCCAGACCAACTGCCTGAGCCATATGCGGAGAGAGGGTTGTGGTTCACGCAATAATCCTGCCATTCACGTGTGCCCTGAATAAGCATGCCTCGTCCGGCGTTCTGCACGAGCCGATAGGGTTCCGCTTGTGTGAAGTCGAGTTGATCCACCGCGTTAACCCATGCACGTTGCCACATGGTTCCCCCGCTTGCCGGGCGTCCCAACGTTATTTCAGGAGTACCATCCCAACTGAGTGTATCGAGGTGACAACTCCCCACGGATAAATCCGGGGGGCTTCTCAGGAAACGCGGCACCCATTGGTGTACGTTGACTCCTGAAGGCTATGCCCTAGCCCTTCACGCAAGATATTCTTGGCGGCATTCACATCGCGGTCTTTAATACATCCGCAGAAAGGACACACATTCGTACGAACACTCAAGGTCTTCTGGACAATTTCACCACAGTGATGGCACTTCTGCGACGTGTAACGGGGGCTCACTCGAATGACTCTATGCCCAGCACTTTCAGCCTTGGCAGAGAGGATAGCGAGGAATTGTCCCCAGCCAGCGTCGTAAATGCTGATCGTGTGGTGATGGTTCTTGACCATGTTTCCGATGCGCAGGTCTTCTACCACGATATGG
>DATAYF010000516.1:0-8074 GCA_036272735.1 Ktedonobacteraceae bacterium | reverse complement strand
TCATCTTGGCAAGAGTGATAGCACCATTGCGCCAGGTGAAAGCAGTGCCAGGGTAGGTCGCAGATTGACGATGGCGCTTCTTCTTAAAGGTGGGATACTTGCCACGACCCTCAAAGAAGTTGAGAAAGGCGCGATCCAGGTGGCGCAACGCTTGTTGCAGAGGAACAGAAGCAACTTCAGCAAGCCATGCCGTCTCTTCCTGTTTCTTCAACGCAGGCAGCAAGGCAGAGAGGTCTTTGTAGTACAGGCGTTGATTGTCCTTATAGTAGGCATCGGTTTTCTTACGCAATGCCCAGTTGTAGACAAATCGGCAGCACCCAAAGGTACGAGCAAGCGTCTGCTTCTGCTCGTCGGTTGGGTACCACCTGAATTTGTACGCGCGTTTCTGTTCCATACTCTACATTTTAACATACACAGTGTAGGAAGTCAACAAGAAAATGCTGAAAGGAACGGCGGCATTCATCCCCATCGCTCGAAGCAAGGGGTCCTCCGCCGCCGCATTTATGATAGAAATAGGCACTCTCTAGTTGACAAATCGCAACCTACTTTGCGGCTGATAGCAGCAACCTTAAATCCAGCCCTATATATGAATATATAACCGCAAGCCGATCATTGGCTCCCCTCATTTCTCCAGGAAGAGAAAGGCAGTCTCCCCGACAAAGGGGTTGAGCACATGGAAAACAAGAGGAAAGAGAGAGAGAACGCTGCATTGCAGAAAGGAGAGGACACATTGATAGACAAAGAACAACGGATGCAAGCCATCGCTATTACCGCCTTTGGCGGCCCCGATCAGCTCAAGCTTATCGATCTGCCTGTGCCACCCTGTGCTCCAGATCAGGTCATGCTCAACGTTCAGGCAGCTGGTGTCGGGATGTGGGATGTGAAAGTGCGACAAGGAAGCATAACCCTGGAAGGACAACACTTTCCGCTCATCCCTGGCTGGGAATCAGCAGGAATTATTGAACAGGTTGGGAGCGCCGTCACAGATTTGACGGTGGGGACGCAAGTCGTCTGCGCGACGTATCAGGTTGGCATCGGACATTATGCCCAGAAGGTCGCTGTTCCGGCTGCGCTTGTCGCACCCGCGCCCTCATCTGTGGACGCTTCACACGCGGCCACGCTGCCCGTCAACGGACTGACCGCGTACCAGGCAATCTACGATGCGTTACGGATCCAACCGGGAGAAACGCTCCTGATTACCGGTGCGGCAGGAGGAACGGGCACCTTTGCGGTCCAGTTGGCGGCTCAAAGAGGTGCGCGAGTCCTCATTACGGCCAAACGCGAGCATCACTCGTACCTTCAGCAGTTGGGAGCCAGCGAATACATCGATTATACGCAAACGGACTTCGCAGAAGCTGTCCACGCAGATTGTCCTGAGGGTATCGATGCCGTCTTGGATTGCGTTGGGGGAGAGACCGCGGCAAAAAGTATGCAGGTCGTGCGCGAGAGGGGACGGCTCGTCAGCATTGTGGATCTTGAGCAGGTGAGACCCACCCGTCACATTGACACACACGTCCTCTACTTCCGCCCTGATGGGCGACAACTGGCCGAACTGACGAAACTCGTGGACCACGGTCAGTTGACGGTTCACCTTGATCAGGTGTTTCCCCTCGCCATGGCAAAGCAGGCTCATGAGCGACTGGAGACGCGCCACCATCAAGGGAAAATTGTGCTGAACGTTCAGTGAAGAAGGAGGAAAGTATGTTTCTCTTGTCTATGGCATAAGGAACGTTATCATGCATACAAACTGTATACCTCTTACGCTCAATACATGGTTAAGAGGAGACAGTGAATCCTTAGCGTGGTTTTCCGTACGGTTAATGATACTGTTGCTAAATTATTTTTGTGTGCTCACCTTGAGCAGGCATGTTCTGTCTATTCCAGCGTCGCAAATGAATTTAGCAACAGTATCGGTTAATACTCAAGGGCCTGAGACTGCTTTCAAAATAGAGACAAAAGACGCAACATCTTTTTGTATCTCCTTTGGTCATACTGTCTGTACAAACAGATCAGTCAATTGGCTAGTGTGTTCAAGTATCCAGTGCGCGTCTGTCATTTTTTCGGCGTGCTTGATGACCTCGTTGGCCGGGTTGGGAAACAAATGCGTTTCCGCAATCCAATACAAGGGAACACGTGCCATTTCCAGGGGGAGTGCTCGTATTTCCTGTGCTGTTAGTGGCATGAGGGTTGCTTCATTGTAGGAGGCAAGCAATTCTTTGACTCGGTGCCAGCAACTCACAGCTGCAATGTGCCCCTTTCCCTGCTTGCTGAGCCACCAATACAAGGTGTAAGCAAGTTCAAACACCCGCTCTCTGATCCGCATGAAATCGAAGTCCAGCATCGCTACTGGCTGCTCATGGAGAAACAGCAGATTCCCTCCACCATAATCGCCATGGGTCAACTGCCTCGGGAGATGTCCTTGTATCTTGTCCCACTGCTCTTGCAAAGTGATGAGCATTTGTATTGTCTCTGTATACAGAGAAAGAGCTTGCCGTGTTTGCTGAGTCTTGACCTGTTGGAATGACTGGGAGCTTTCTTCTGCTGCCTGATGTGTCCAGGCGAGAAGCATCTCGGGAGTGCCATAATTGCTCACGATGGGATCGATCAGATGGATGTTAATCGCCTCTGTTACCAAAAAGGCGTGTAATTTTCCTAGCAGGGAGAAAGCTATGGCATTGCGTTCCCAGGTGTCAGCTTCTCCATCATGAGTGATGAACGGTTCCAGCTCTAGCAGATGATCGTGGTAGCGCAGTATCGTCTCGCCAGAGATGGCCGGCAACGGCAAAGGCACTGGAAAGCCTGCACGAGCCAGGAGACGCTTCACCTGATGCAGTTGCGAAAGACGCAACGGCGTGACCCAAGGGCGATAGAGACGAAGCACATACTTACCCCTCTCTGTTTGCAACAAGAGATTGAGATTGTAGGCTCCCCCTAGATCCCTGACGAGACTCACCGAACCGAGATGATACTGTCCACTGAGAAAGGAGACATCATACAGTTGCGCTCTAGAGGCATATTCATCCAGTTTCATCTAAGTCCTTTTCCAACTCTATTGCACGTGATAGAAAGTTTCTGCCGACTTGCCACAGTGTAGCACACGCAGGCAGGATATGTTACAGAGATCTTGTCGAAAAGTTGGGTAAAATGACACAATGCAATATGTGAAACGATATGGACTCAGCCTCGCGCAAAAAACTGCCACCCCCCTGCAAACATCCTTGTGACCAAACTATTTACACTATTTTCGCTTGATATCTTAGATGTGGAGCGGCTTCTCCAATGGAAAATGCTTGAGCTGATCACTCTTCGCACCGCTTGATCACTCTTCACCCTAAAATCTGTCAACTCTTCGCACTTAGGGGCTTGCGAAAACTAAATTATCCCAAAGATGATAGAGGCATATGAAACCCGCTGAGCAAATAGACAAGAGCTTTGTCTTGAGCATTAAAATAGATCAGTTTTAGTAAACCCTTCCACGTGTCTCGCCTACTCATCAAAGATCAAAAGTTTTGAGACATTGTTTTTGAGATGGCTCAACCATTTATGCCAACCTTGCGCTTCTGATGCCCGTCACGTCTCTCTAAACTGACCAGTATGTCGCAGAAAAACAGCCGATCTTGCAACTTATCAATCAGCCTCATTTAGCGGCCGAGTATAATCCTCATCACTGTTCCCTGGGCGTGTTTTCGTGGTAGATCAAAGCATTCTTTTTCAGGAATATATATTGACAAGTATATTCCTTTTCGGGCATACTATGATCATGAAAACACTTTGGGCTGCTCTGATGGAGCCAAATCGCTTCCGCATTGTCGAACTGTTGCGCGATGGCCCTCTGACCGTCGGCGAGATCACCAGGCGTCTGGGATTACCACAGCCGCAGGTATCGAAGCACCTCAAAGTGTTGAGCGAGGCGGCCATTGTGGAGATCCAGCCGCAGGCTAACCGGAGAATTTATCAGTTAAAGCGCGAACCGTTCCAGGAGCTGGAGGCCTGGCTGCACTCTTTTCGTCGCCTCTGGGAAGAACGCTTCGACCGTCTGGACGACTACCTACAGGAATTGCAGGCCACCGAGCAACACACTAGCGAGCGAGTTGAGGACAAGAATGTTTGATTACCACTCTCTGGGTCCCCGTATTGGGGAACAGGAAATTGTCATGGAACGGCAATTCAACGCACCCCGCACGCTGATGTTTCAGGTTTTTACCCAGCCGGAGCATCTCAAGCGCTGGTGGGCACCACAGCCCTACACCCTCCCCGTCTGCATTATCGACCTGCGGCCTGGCGGCATCTGGCACTACTGCATGCGTTCGCCCGAGGGTCAAGAACAGTGGGCTAGAGCCGTGTACCGGGAGATCGAGCTGCCGGAGAAGCTGGTCTACACCACGACCTTCGCCGATGAACATGCCAACCCCATCGAGGGGATGCCCGAGCACCTGACCACCGTGACCTTCACGGAAGAGGGAGGGAAAACGAGGGTGACTACTCATGCCCAGTTCAGCAGTGCAGAAGCTCTGAAAATCGCTGTTGACATAGGTATGCCGCAAGGCATGAACATGACCTGGAATTACCTGGTCGAGTATGTGCAAGAGTTGAGGGATTCTCTGTAGGAAAGGAATTCTATGAAAAACGGAGTTTTCACTGGTTCTACGCCGAAGATCGAAGGAGCGTTCGCCCTTCTGGCAATCGCAGCAGCCGCTGCGGCTCTCTTGTTGCTTGTCAGCTTGCACGTCCTGAGCCCAGAATTTGATCCCTCCTTTCGTATGGTGAGTGAATATGCACTTGGTCAATACGGCTCTTTGCTGTCGCTGATGTTCCTCGCCTGGGGGATTAGTTCATGGGCATTGGCGGTCGCGCTCTGGTCACAGGTGAAAACCAGAGCCGGGAAAGTCGGCCTGTGGTTTCTGGTCATTGCGGGTCTCGGCGAGGCTCTGGCTTCCGTCTTTGATATCACTCATGACCCTGGGCACAGTATCGCAGGGGTGCTTGGGATTGGCGGCTTTCCCATCGCGGCAGTGTTGCTGAGTGTAAGCCTTGGCCGTACCCAGGCGTGGCGTGGTGCGAGATCGCCGCTGCTCTGGATTGCGAACCTGAATTGGATAAGCGTTGTCCTGCTAGTGGCAACATTGGTTCTGATGACGGTTCAATTCGCCCAGGTATATGGCGGCCAGTTGCCTCAGCACGCACCGACGCGACTCCCAGCCGGGGTACTAGGATTAGATGGATGGGCCGACAGGCTGATCGTCCTCTCCAACTGCGTGTGGGTGTTCGTGGCTGCGAGGCCTGCGATGAAGTTGGCAGGCCGAAAGGCGAGAAACAGATGACAGACAAAAAGCTCTTCACGACTATTGACAAATACATCTCTACCTTTCCAGGGGAGATCCAGACGGTCCTTGAAAAAGTAAGGCAGGCCATACACAAAGCGGCTCCTGAAGCCGAAGAGACCATGAGCTACGGGATGCCTACCTTCAACCTCAATGGCAAACATGTCGTGTTCTTCGCCGGATGGAAATATCATCTCTCCTTGTATCCGATACCAGTAGGCGATGAAGCTTTCCAGCAAGAACTATCGCACTATACAAGAGCAAAGGGGACCATACAGTTCCCATTCGATAAACCTATCCCATACGATTTCGTGGAGAAAATTGTCACCCTCCTCGTGATAGAAAGCTCAGAAAAAGAGAGCTAAAGGAGATACTATGAAGAAAGTGCAGTCAGCCGATGGCACGACTATCGCATATGATCAGGTAGGCAGCGGACCGGCGCTCATCCTGGTAGATGGGGCGCTGGGATCTCGGGCGTTTGGATTTATGGAGCCACTGGCAGCCCTACTAGTGCCCCACTTTACCGTCTTCATCTACGACCGCCGGGGACGAGGCGAGAGCACCGATACGCAGCCGTTTACCCTTGAGCGGGAAATTGAGGATATTAAAGCCCTCATCAACGAAGCCGGTGGTGAGGCCTTCTTGTACGGGATCTCCTCCGGCGCCGCTCTGGCTCTGGAGGCGACCATCAAGCTCGGCAGCAAGGTGAAGAAACTGGCTCTGTACGAGGCTCCTTATGACTCTGATGATGCCAGGCAGCAAGCATTCAGAACCTATAGAAAGCAGCTGGCGGAAGTGCTTGCAGAGGACCGCAAGGGCGACGCGCTGGGCCTCTTTATGATGTTCGTGGGAATGCCGCCGGAACACCTTGAGGAGGCACGCCAGCAACCAATGTGGCCGATGTGGGAAGCTGTAGCCCACACCCTGGCCTACGATGCCGCTGCTCTTGGCGAGGATGGCGCGGTCCCCACCGAAAAAGCCGCTCGCGTCACCGCGCCGACGCTCGTCATGGATGGCTCTGCCTCTTTCCCGTTCATGTCTACAACGGCAGTGGCGCTGGCGAAGGCTCTCCCCAACGGCAAGCATCGCACTCTGGAAGGCCAGACGCACGAGGTCGCTGCGCCGGCGATTGCTCCCGTGTTGGTGGAGTTCTTCAATTCCAACGCAGCCTGAAGGAACAGCCACAACCACTGGGGCACAGCGCGCATGGCTGGGAACGTGTGCAGCGTAGACAAAGCTCGCACACGTTCTGTGATGCGACAGGGCGGCGCAGAGTTGTGTGCTCGCGTCCGAGGGAGTCTCAGCAAACCAACGGTTTTGAAACACCTCAACCATTGCTCTCAGGAGCGTTTGGTGCCAGAAAACCCTGCAAGCGCTTGTCCATTTTGTCGAAGAGCTTCATAAGTTATATACTGGAGTCAAAAAGGCTCTGGGAGGCAGAAAGATAGAACTGGTGGAGGAGGTCAAAGAGTTACTCATAGAGACGGCAAAAGAGCTGAAAGGCAGCGCACGCCGCTTGTTTATGGCGAGGGCAGTCCACACATTGGGGAAAGGAGGGCAGCGGCTCGCAGAACAGGAGTTAGGATGGAATCGTGGGACAATCCGTAAAGGCCAGCATGAACTGGAATGCGGGATCGTCTGTATTGATGCGTACTCCTCACGAGGTCGCAAGCGCAGTGAAGAGCATTTACCCAACTTGCTCAAGGATATCACCGCCATTGTAGATGGGCAGAGCCAAGCGGACCCACAGTTTCGCACGAGCCGTCTGTACACGCGCCTGACAGCAACAGAAGTGCGCCGCCAGTTGATCGCGCAAAAGGGCTACAGTGACACCGACTTGCCGACAGCGGAGACCATTGCGACCAAACTGAACGAACTGGGTTATTATCCGAAGAAGGTGACCAAAACGCAGCCCCAAAAAAACTGCCCGAAACCGATGCGATCTTTGCCCAGGTGAAGCAGATCAACGAGGAAGCGGACGAAACGTCGCATATGTTACGGATCTCGATGGATGCCAAGGCCACCGTGAAGGTTGGTCCCTTTGCTCGCGGAGGGAAGAGTCGCGTGCCAACCAAGGCCGCCGATCACGACTTTCACGCGACAGCAACGGTCACACCCGTCGGGATTTTTCTACCCGCCTCCGATGAGTTCTTTCTCTATGGGATCACTTCCAAAGTGACCAGCGATTGTCTGGTAGATCGGTTGGTCGACTGGTGGGAGAGCGTCAAAGAGCGCTTTGCCCACATCACAACCTTGCTTATCAATCTGGACAACGGCCCGGAGAGCCACAGTCGACGTACCCAATTCATGCAGCGCCTGGTAGAGTTTGTCCAGCATTATGCTCTTACCATACGTCTGGCCTATTATCCGCCATACCACAGCAAATACAACCCGATCGAGCGTTGCTGGGGTATTCTGGAGCAGCACTGGAATGGCTCCTTGCTTGATTCGGTTGACGCCGTTATCAAGTATGCCAGCACCATGACTTGGAAAGGCAAACATCCTGTGGTTGAATTGGTGACGACTCGTTATCAGACCGGCGTGAAACTGACCAAGGAGGCCATGGAAGCGGTAGAAACCCACATTCAGCGGTTACCCTCTTTGGGGAAATGGTTCGTCGATATCAAGCCTTCTCAATCATCTCTCCGGGATGATTAATTGTTCTTGCGTCCCTAAGAAGTAGCATAGTAATTATGGAGCGCTAGCGGCGCAGCGTGGCAACCAGGCGCTGGGGATGAAGCAGCAGGTCAACG
>DATAYF010000515.1:0-5760 GCA_036272735.1 Ktedonobacteraceae bacterium | reverse complement strand
CACCATGATCTGTTGACTCGAAACGGGTCATGGGTGCAATGCATCGGTGCCTCAATGTCCTGCACCAACCTTGTCGAAGCCCCAATCCAGTACAGCAGTGATGTCCTGGTTGCGTTGCTCCTCGCTGGGGCTATTCAGAATAGAGCCAATCAGATATTGCTGGTTACGTATCGCTGCGAATGCCATACAATACTCGGCCGCGTCGCTGTGGCCCGTCTTTACGCCGATCATGCCTGAATAGGTGCTTAGCAGGCCATTGGTGCTGGTCCAATCGTAGGCATGGTGATACAGCGTTGGGGGAACATGATAATATTGCTGTTTAACAATCTGCGCAAACGTGGGATTATTCATGGCGTAACGTGCCAGCGTTGTCAGATCAGCAGCCGTTGTCGTGCTTAATGTACCGGTACCTGACGACAAACCATCAACGTCAACAAAGTGGGTGTGCCACAAATGTAGGCGTTGCGCATAGGTATTCATGATTTGTACAAAGCCGCTAGTGGAACCGCCAATGTAATCGGCTATGGCCGTGGCGGCATCTGCTCCCGATGGTAACAATAATCCATACATCAGATCTTGCAATGGAATAGCATCTCCGACATCGAGTCCTGCACTACTTGCGCCATCCACATGAACACGGTCAAATGCATCCTGCCCTATGGGTATACGTTGGAGCTGATTGCCGTTTTCTAGCGCGATGATCGCCGTCATAATCTTGGCCGTACTCGCCATAGGTAATACCTGGTTGCCCCCGACGTTGGCGAGCACGCGCCCGTTCGTGAGGTCCATAAGGTAGAGTGCGCTGGCTTGTACCTGCGGCAACATGCCCTTCGGCGTAGGCGTGGGTGTGGGCGGGAGCGTAGGGGTTAGAGTAGGTGTGGGGCTGGGTGTGGGGCTGGGTGTGGGTGTATAGGTTGGTGGAAGCATCCCCAACGTCCCGAGAATCTGGTGGTTTAATGGCGTAAAAGTGAAGAGATACATGCAACTGCCGAAGATAACGAGCAAGATCAGCAGCATGACCATAAAAAAGCGGCGTTCCATCGCTTGTGGGCTCCTTCATGTTGATCGAGGAAATAGTTATCTGTGCCAATAATAGGAACGCCGCTAGTCGCAAAAAAATTGCGGTAAAGGAACTTTTCCTTTTAGCGCAAATCTCTTGCAAGCATAATCATAACTACTCATTAGCGCAAATCTCTTGCAAGCATAATCATAACTACTCATCGACCATGCGCAGAAACTCCATGCGCGTCTCGAACAGGTTGCGGAAGGCCCCACGCATCACCGAAGAGGTCATGGTACCGGGAGTTTGGATGCCACGCGATTCCATGCACAAATGATGCCCCTTCAGCACCACCGCAACATCCTCGCTACCGGTGATTCTGCCAACTTCATCAGCAATTTGCAGCCCCAGCCGCTCTTGAAGCTGAAGTTGGTGGGCGAACTGATGAGCGATACGAGCGAATTTGGAGAGTCCCAATACTTTATCGGCGGTAATATACCCAATAGCGACATCGCAGTAAAATGGGAGCAGGTGATGTTCGCAGTAACTCCACACGCGCATGCCAGAGACGCACACCATCTGATCCATTGCGGCCGACGAGAAAGTGGTTTCGGTTTTTCCTGGATCGTATTCGATAAATTCGCGCCATGAATCTGCCCAACGTCGCGGCGTCTCCTTGAGTCCCTCGCGGTCCGGGTTCTCACCGATGGCAAGCAGTATTTCGCGCCCAAGTTCGAGCAGTCTGGGATAATCTACCCTTTGTGTCTGTGGTTCCGCGTGGGTAGCATGACCATTGTGTTGTACCTTTTTGGGATCTATATTTAACGCCATCTAATTTCTAATCCTCACTTTAGCTGATAAGGTTTTCTTGGGATGTTCACCCCACTACTTTACGCTGGAAAATGGCATTTACGATACAAGGGGTGCCGTACATCCATCATCCTCTCTCTACTCCTCCATTACTAATAATGGGTTTATACTGCTCGTTTATTCCCCCACAGCAAGGTATGGAGTTGTGGCAGGACTGTAACATCGTACCATTGCTCCTGTGTGACGCGTTGTATAAGCCAGTCCAGCCGCTGTAGTACGCCGGGAATGTCGATCTGCTCCGCGACCTGTGGTGGAGTATGGTTGCCAGCCTGCAAGTATATAGGAATATCAGGATAGCGTTGCGCGACAGAGCGTGCATAGGCGAAGTCATCATCATCGAATACCACAACCTTCAAGCACACATCTGGTGTATGGTGTTCGTGCCCTTCCATAGCATACGCGATGCAGCGATCCAGGCGGTCCCAGCGTGTGACCTGTTGGCTGCTTGGGGGCTTGGGCGACAGGGTGAGATAGTCAAGTTTGCCGAACCATGCCTGGGCTACGCTGCCCTGGGTTTCTATCGTAAAGCTATAGCCGTGTGCATGCCCCAGGTCGATCAGCTCTTCTAACGGTTGAATAGCGGGATTGCCGCCCGACAACGTTACCAGGATCGGCTGCTGCCCCGAAAGTCGCTGTACTTCTGCGAAGATCTCACTGGCTGTCATAGATGTCCACTCCGCTTTGTATTCAGGAAGCACGGCGTACAAGCTATCACACCAACTGCAGCGATAATCGCATCCACCCGTGCGTACGAAGACAGTTGGTTTGCCTATCATGGCCCCTTCACCCTGCACCGTTGGCCCAAAAGTTTCTGAAACTGCAATTTTTCGCTCTGCCATGATTGTGCCTTTCTATCGGCTGATTTCCTGGCTAGAAAAACATTCCTTGAATAGTGATGCTCAATACTGTTCGTTTACTCCTCATCCCGCTCTGCGTGCGTAATCTCCGCGTAGCCCTTCTCGGTTTCCCACAGACGAATGCGATAGAGCAGCGCATCGGGCACGCCGCCCGCGACCAGGGCGTCCCAGGTCCAGTGCACCAGGTTTTCGGCGGTGGTGCGAATGCCGGTAATCACGTTCAGGTCGTTGTGATCCATACCCCCACTTTCAATGGGACCAGCTTTGCTGCCACGCGGCACCGCATCGGATAGCTCCTCGATGATGGTGGCATTGACGATGCGCTTGAGATCATCGAAATCCATCACCATACCATCGTCTGACTCTCCGGGTGCGTCTTTGATGGGGCCGCGTAACGAAACCTCAAGATGGTAGGAATGACCGTGTGGACGACGGCATTTGCCACGATGACCGGGCAGATGGTGCGTCGCCTCAAACGTAAATTCGCGCGTAACGATGGCGTAGCGTGTCATGTTCTTCCTCGCATTGTCTCTCTTTGCTGTTGGTCATACGTTCAAGGTTTGCACCTATTATACCAATTTTGCTTGACATGGAACATTATCAAATAGGAGTATTTGCACTAGTGAAAATGCGTATCTGCCGCGTACTCTGTCGGGTCGGGAATGCCAGCAAGTATGAATGCCTCCCGCCTTTCATAACACGTCCCACACTGTGCACAGTGTTTATCGCCATACCCTTCGTTCCCACCCTCGTAACAGCTCCAGGTCAGCTCGAAGGGCACGTTGAGGCTGGCACCCAGGCGCACAATCTGTGCTTTGGTGAAAAACATAAATGGCGATTCCACTTTGATGGTTTTGCCCAACATGGCCGTTTCCAGCATCGTGTTGAAGGCGTCGATGAACACTTCGCGGCAGTCGGGGTATTGGGAGTAATCGCCCTGGTGTGCAGCATAAGCAACGACACTCGCGTCTTCTCCCCAGGCTACGGTCGCGGCCTGCAACAGCATGTTGGGGTTGCGATAGGGCACAACTGTAGCCTTCATGCTATCATCGCTATAGTGTCCATACGGCATCTGCACATCTTTGTTGAGCAGGGCCGAGTCCGAGTTCGTCAGTAGTCGCGAGATGGGCAGCTCGATCACGTCGTGTTGTATTTCCAGACCTTGTTCGCCGTCTGAGAAGCGTGCTCGCATGCTGGCAATGTATTTCTCGGCGTACTCTAGCTCTTTGACGTGTTTTTGTCCATAATCAAACGATATCAGGTGCAGATCAAAACTGGCGGCGGCGTAGTAGTGGGCGAGCACACAGCTATCCATGCCGCCACTGACGATGAGTACAGCTTTGCGTTTGATGCCTGGCGTAATTGTCACGATTTCCCTCCTGCTTGAATGAACATATCACTGCTGATAGTAGCGACGAAACTCTGGACGTGGACCGGTGTACGCAGGCTGCTCATATTCGGCGAAAATCATCGTTTTCACATTGCCGCGTACGGTAAAATCCCCGACCACGCGTATCCAACGTGGGTTCATCTGCTCGACCAGGTCGTTCAATATCGTGTTGGTGGCCGATTCGTGACTGATCTGGCGGTCACGATAGCCATTGATGTACAGCTTCAGGCTTTTCAATTCCATCACGTACTGATCGGGCACATAGTCGATCACGATGGTGGCAAAATCGGGAAAGCCTGAACGCGGGCAGAGACAGGTAAACTCTGGTATTTCTAGATGCGTCACATAATTGCGATCAGGGTGCGCATTGGGCCACGGTTCCAATTCATTGTGCGCAATTTCTTCTTTGCCATAGCGTCCGGGAACGCGCGTCTGCTCTTCTTGCATGGGTACACCTGTTCTCCTCTACTACTTCTCCGAAAAACTGAGCACGCAGTGCTAGCCACGCAGTGGCGTTGGTTTTCGGAATAAGAGCTTACTGTTTGCTACGATAGCGCTACGAAAAAACAGCTCCTGGTTATGCACTACGGACGACGATAACACTGATGTTATCCGCGCCACCCTGTTGTAACGCGGCTTGCACAAGCTTTGCGCTGAGCTGCGTTGGACGCGTGGCACACATTTCGACAATTGCTTGCATCTCTTGATCATGCACCATTTCCCATAAGCCGTCGGAGCAGAGCAGGAGCAGGTCTCCTACCGGCAATGCTACGATAAATGTGTCGATATCGACTGCGGCATGATCTCCCAGGCAGCGATAGATCTGGTTGCGCTTAGGATGGGTGTAAATTTCGTCGCGTGTAATCTCGCCGTGCTCGACCAGGTGCGCCACGAGCGAGTGATCGTGCGTGACTGGATGCAAACCATTACCCTGACGATAGTGGTACGTTCTGCTATCGCCCACGTTGACGATATACGCCGTTTCCGCGACGACCAGGGCAGCGGTCAGGGTCGTTCCCATCATGTTCGCCTGCTCGCGGTTGCGCTGGTAAATGGCAAGGTTGGCACGATGCACACCATCTTTGAGCAGTTCCATAAAATCGCCACTATCCCCACTATCAGAGCCACGCATGAGCACAGGGACGACGACATCGCTCATGGTTTGAATGGCCAGGCGGCTTGCTGCTTGTCCGTTGGCATGCCCACCCATGCCATCGGCGACGACAAAGAGTCCCAGCGGCTCCGTTCCGCTATCGGTGGTGTGGGTGCCCTGTATAGCCAGGAGGGTGTCTTCGTTGGGAGCATGTTTCCGTATAAGACCAGGATCAAGCCCTACTCCCACCAGGAGGCGCACTTCATTACTGCCTGGTTGCAATGCCTTTAGTAGTTTACCACTGCTATCAAGCCCCTCCGAGATGCGTTCGCGCTCCGCCACGTCAACATCTAGAGACCGTTGCTCTTGCTTGTCGTTACTGCTCTCGTGTGCGTGGTGCGCAGGCGCGTGCTGGTGGACCGGACGTGTGTTATACACAGCAAGGTCAGTTTCGGTAGCATCATCTTCCACCTCATCGCTGATGTTTGGCGTGCTCCTGGCAATAGGTTGGACAAGGTGCAAGCGCCCACGCGTGACATTGGCGCGAGTG
>DATAYF010000514.1:0-15659 GCA_036272735.1 Ktedonobacteraceae bacterium | reverse complement strand
AAAAGCATATAGATGGTGCTGTATGTGTCCCGGACACATACAGCACCATCTATATGCTTTTTCACTCCTCGCTTGTGCACTATACTCGCTCTAACGCTTGCATCATGGCGCGGCGTGCGATCACGGCGGTCATCTTCGCGCGATATTCGCTGGAACCGTGAATATCCGAAACCAGTTCAACGTCTTCGGCGGCATGGCTGGCAGCCTCGGCAATGTTGGCCTCGTCGAGTGGTTTGCCAACCAGGGCGGCCTCGGCTGCTTTGGCGCGCGTCGTCTCCATGCCTGCTCCCGTAATCACCAGGCTGGCTGCTGCACAGGTGCCATCAGCAGCACGGGTGATAACGGCAGCGCAACCGGTAATCGCGTAATGGGAGGCCTTGTTTGCCAGTTTCAGGTAGGCGCTACCGGTATGTGCTGGCGACTTGGCGAAACGGATAGCGATCACGATTTCGTCGGGTTCCAGCGCCGTGGTAAACGTGCCGACAAAGAAATCGTTGGCGGCTATCGTCCGCGTGCCCTTTGCCCCCTGCACGACAATATCAGGTTTGAGGGCCAGCACGATGCCGGGCATATCGGACGCGGGGTCCGAGTGAGCGATGCTGCCGCCGATGGTACCACGATTGCGCACTTGCTGGTCGGCAATGATCGACGCGCCCTCGGGGATGATAGGAAAATACTGGCGGAGCAGTTCTGAGCGTTCGAGCGTCGTATACGTGGTCAGCGGGCCGATGACGATGGCGTCACTCTCTTCGCGAATATAAGAGAGGCCGTCGATGCGACCGATATCGATAAGGTGACCTGGCTGCGAGAGGCGCAGTTTCATCGCCGGAAGCAGACTGTGGCCTCCGGCGAGAATTTTTGCCTCGTCGCCATGCTCCTGAAGGAGCGCAATGGCTTCTTCTACGGTCTTCGCTGTATGGTAGTCAAAGACAGCTGGAACAGACATAGTTGTTTCTCCTCTAGAACGATAACAAGACTCTGGTTGACATCTTGTCAGCTTTCACTACTAAATGTCAACTATGAGCCGGTTGGTTTCCTTATTGATGGTGGATAAGCTTCCACAACTTCTCAGGTCTCATGGGCATATCGATGTGGGCCAGGCCCAGAGCATCGGCAACGGCTGCCGCGACTGCTGGCGTTGAGCCGATAGTGCCTGCCTCACCGACTCCCTTTACGCCGAGAGGATTGACCTGGGTTAGCGTAACCGTGGAGTCAAGTTCGAGCATCGGTAGTTCTTTCGCCATCGGCATCGCGTAATCCATGAAGGTGCCTGTGAGCAGTTGACCGTCCTCGTTGTAGACAACCTCCTCGAACAATGCCTGTCCCACGCCCTGTACAATGCCACCATGAACCTGCCCGGCGACAAGCATTGGATTGAGCTGGCGACCGCAGTCATCGACGGCAACGTAGCGCACAATATTGACTTCACCTGTATCCTCCTCGACTTCAACGACGCAAATATGCGTGCCGAAAGGGAACGTACAGGCTTCGGGCTCGAAGAAGACGGTGGTTTCCAGGCCCGGTTCGACCCCAGGAGCAAGGGTATTCGAGGTATTGGCGGCCGCTGCCACTTCCTGGAAGGTTACCGCTTTTTGTGGCGAACCGGCTACCGAGAATTGACCATCTTCGAAATTGATGTCGTCGGCGCTGGCCTCTAACATATGAGCGGCAATACCCTTCATCTTCTCTTTGAGGCGTCGAGAAGCATTGAGGATCGCCGAGCCGCCAACCGAGGTCGTACGGCTGCCATACGTGCCGCGACCCTCGGGAGTGGAATCGGTATCGCCGTGCAGCAGCAGCACGTCCTCTTGCGCAATACCGAATTCATCGCCGACAATCTGGGCAAACGTCGTCTCTTCGCCCTGCCCATGCGGAGAAGTGCCGGTATAGACCATTACAGTGCCGGTTTGTTCGATGCGTACCCGCGCGCTTTCGTATAAGCCGAACGGCACGGTACCCTTTGGTCCGATGCCGCAGATCTCGACGTAGGAGGAGACACCCACGCCCAACAATTTCCCTTCGGCCCGTTTCAGCGCTTTGCTCGCTCGCAACGTTTTATAATCGATCAGGTCCATGGCTTTTTGCAGAGCCACCCCGTAGTTCCCACTATCGTAGACCGCCCCGGTCGACATCTTATGCGGAAACTGTTCGGGCTTGACGAAGTTGATCATGCGCACTTCGGCCGGGTCCTTGCCCAATTCGTAGGCAACCAGGTCCAGAGCGCGCTCGGCGAGATATGCGGCTTCCGGGCGTCCTGCACCGCGATACGCGTCGGTCGCGGCCTTATTGGTGAAGACGATATCGCAACTGGTGTGGGTCACAGGAAAATCGTAGCAGCCGTTGACCATCGGCATCGTAAAGGCGATGGCGATCACATCGGTAAAGAACTGAAGGTAGGAACCAAGGTCCGAAATGATGTGCACCTTGAAGCCGGTGATCTTGCCTTCTCTCGTTGCTGCGGCTTCGATGTAGTTGACCTGGTCTCGTCCGTGAATGGTGGCGGAGAGATTTTCATCGCGGTCTTCGATCCATTTCACCGGATGGCCGGTCTTCATTGAAGCGTAGGAGGCGAGCGCCTCTTCGGGATAAATGTTCAGCTTACAGCCGAAGCCGCCGCCCACTTCAGGAACGGTCACGCGAACCTGGTGCTGTGGTAAACCGAGCTGTTCAGCCAGGAAGTTGCGCAGCAGATGCGGAATTTGTGAGGAACTCCAGACGTGGAGTGCTTTGTCTCCTTTGCGAAATTCGGCCACAACCCCACGCGTCTCCATGGGCGACGGGGCCAGACGCTGGTTGACCAGTCGACCCTTGACGATGACTCCGCCGTTGGCCGTGGTATCCGCGAAAACTTTGTCGATCTCGTCGCTTGCGGGGTGGATGGAAACTGGCACGTTGGTGCCGAATTCTTCGTAAAGCAGTGGTGAGTCAGGCTGCATGGCCTTCTCAACGTCCATAACGGCGGGAAGCGGCTCGTAATCGACATCGATCAGGTCCAGCGCGTCGCGAGCGATGTAGCGGTTCTCCGCGACCACAACCGCCACCGGATCGCCAAAGAAGCGTACTTTGCCCTCGGCCAGTGGACCACGACGGCCCATGCCGTTGGTGATGTGGGGAGGAAGTGGGGCCGCGACCGGAACGTTGCCGACGACGCCCTTCAGATCCTGGGAAGTATAGACGGCAACCACGCCAGGGTGTTGGCGCGCCGCATCCGTATTGATTGCAGTGATGTGTGCATGGCCGTAGGGGCTGCGCAGTACAGCCATATGGAGCATACCGACGAGCTTGATATCGTCAACATAGGTGGCCTGACCAGTAATCAAACGAGGATCTTCACGCCGTTTGACCGGCATTCCAAGCGTAGCAGCGATGCCCATAGATGTATGTCCTTTCTCGTACATTGAGAAACGAAACGACATGTAAGACGTTGAACGGGAAGTGTTTTTTTGTGGGATTGAGATTAATCCCCGGCATTCACCGGTTCGGAGGTGCTGGTATGCATTTTTTCTGCGGCGTACTGGACAGCGCGTACAATATTCTGGTAGCCAGTGCAGCGGCAGATATTGCCTTCCAGCCCTTTGCGGATCTCGGCTTCGCTTGGGTTGGGATTATTCTTGAGGAGCTGGTACGAAGCCATGATCATGCCGGGCGTGCAGAAGCCACATTGCAGGCCATGCTTTTCCCAGAAGCCCTCTTGAATGGGATGCAGACCGCCTTCGGGAGCCAGCCCCTCGACAGTGGTCACTTCAGCGCCATCGGCCTGAACCGCGAGCACCGTGCAGGATTTGACGGCCTCGCCATTGAGTAATACCACGCAGGCACCACATTGCGAGGTGTTACAGCCGATGTGCGTTCCGGTAAGGTCCAGAACTTCTCGTAAATAGTGCACCAGGAGCATGCGGGGTTCAATTTCGGAATGGTGTGTTTGCCCATTCACGGTAACGGTAACTTCACGTTTCATCACCATCGATGGTTACCTCCATCTCTACTCATCACGTTTGGGGGACGCGAGAGGGGATTGTCGATACAACTACACAAAACGCAAGTAGGCCCCTTTCTTTAAGAATAGGCCGTGCGGCCACTATCTATCATGAATGACGCGTGTTATCCAGAGAAAGGGTACATAGACAGTTAGCAACAAAAGAAGCGTAGCATATCAGTAGTTACATTGTCAATTAAAAATCGGTAGAAATGTACAACATTGATCGCTATCGATGGCCTCCGAAGCCATACAAATAGATCGATGTTGTGCGTGGAGAACAGGGTTGTGCGGTCATCTGCTGGAGCTTCCGGTATAGATCAGCGTCACGTCTGGCACTGATCTATACCGGAAGCTCTGCATAGAAAGCCTTGGCAGTGAGGGATAGGATATTACAAACTACTTTTTGACGACGGCCTCCGAGAGTTCCTTGCCAGGTGTGAAGCGCACGCGATCTTTTGCTGGCACCTGGATAGTTTTTCCACTGCGTGGATTGACTCCTTTGCGTGCTGCGCTCTGGCGTACTTTGAAAGAGCCGAAGCCTACTAAACGTACTTCGTCACCTTCTTGTAGCGCCTCGCGGATGGTATCGAGCGTGGCTTCGAGAACCTCAGAGGCTTGTTTCTGGGATAGTTTCGCTTGTTTGGCAATACGCTTTGACAGTTCTTGCCGACCAATAGTGTTAACTGTGGCTGTCTTTTCATCGGCCATAGTGTAATTCCTCCTTGCAACTATCAACATACGTCGTTCTACGGTCCAGTAACAGGTTGATGGGCCTGTAGAGCGGCATTACAACTCACTGCCGTTAGGAGTATAGCACGTGAATTCAATAAATACAAGCCGCCACCACGCCTGGAAAGCCGACGCAAGACATGAAGTGGCTCCAGAGGCTGGTTCGCATTAATCTCGCGCGGGAAAACTGGCCCTGCAGGCTGACACAATATGCATGCAAAATTGGTGAAATGCTGTTTTTTTCACGAGCCAATCACTTGAATCTGAGCGTTAGGAAGTGATAGATATTGTGCAGTGAGCGAGACATCAATATTCATGTCAACGTTTTTGAGCACCAGGTGTTTGACAGTCCCACCCAAAAGCAGTGTAGCCAGGTCTATCGGGCTGATACGGCCGAGGCCGGTCTTCAAATCTTGAAAGGTAGAAGTTTTGATTGCAACCCCTGTTGAAGTAGCCGGGCCAGGCGATGTAATCACCAGAGATGTCGCGCTTGTTTCTGGGTGACTCAGGTTCAGACCATAAATGGTCGCTGACGAGAAGCTGAGGGTTGGGTACAACACATTGGGTAGGGTTTGCAAATGGGCGTTCTCACCATCGATTTCTGTGGCTTGCAAGCGATAAGGTCCGCCAATAAACTCTTGTTGAGGCTGTGCAGCTTTGTTGGTATGACTTATGCTGGTGTTCTGGGCATGTGCCATCAATGGGGAGGATAATAGAAATGGATAAGCTAGACAGCATAAGAAACCCAGGAGTAATATCATACCTGCCAACGTACTTTTTCTATACATTACTAAATCTCCTGGTCCATAATTAGTGGCAGCCACCTGCGCTGGTGTGTAGCAGGTGGCTACGCAAACATACTGTTCGGCTGAATAGACGTAATATTAACGCGTGATAGAGACCGACAACCCTGGAAGCGTAATACTATTGACCATCAAATACGGCGAGTTGATGGTTACGTTATCCAGTTCCGCGCTGCTTGCATCCTGCTGAAAGCCGTTAGCAGTACCAGTGGTCAGGTCCATGTTGCTGAACGAGGACGAACTCGAGTTGTAGGAAGAAAGGTCGGTTGTCAAGCCGGTGACCTTGACCGGAGTCGAACCACTACCAGCGGAGAGTTTCATCGTCACTGGTCCTATGGCGGGGATCTGAACCGTCTTGCTAATCACCTGATTCGCAATCGTGCCATCCAGGGTGTTGACGGCAACAGGAGTTGAGTGGTCAGATCCCGAGACACCAGGATACAGGTGGAAATTTGTGCCTTTGATGACCGACGCCTGAATAGTAAAAGGGATCGGCGTAGTGAGCGCCATCGCCACCGCACCGCTTGATACCATAAATGTCATAAAGCCCAATACGAGGAACGATGCCAGCATCACGCCCCAAAAGATGCGGCGATCTGTTCCGCCAACCATGGGAGCCGCTGTGGCATTGCCATTTCCTTGCGACTGAGATACGGGAACTTGTGATTGAGAATGGTCCATGAACATAGCTCCTTCTGTTTGAAAATGTACCACCATACAATTACCCCTTCATTCATATCAATTTACACAATCATTTAGGGATGTTGCTCGCTTTACGCAGGTGCAGATTAGGCAGATGCAGGTTACGCAGATGCAGATTAGGCAGATGCAGACGCGAGCGGGTACGCGTGCGTGTGACTGAAGTAGATAAGGGTTGAGCGTTTGCTTTCCAGGCAACGCCGAGCGCGCCGCCGGTAATGCCCAGAAGCATGCCAATTACCAGGCCACCCATGGCGACAATCAGGGAGACCAGGGAGAGGACAATAGCGATGGCCCCGGTGATCACGGCATACGTTGGTGCAAATAGTTGAATCAGCCCCATTACAAATAGCAGGGCTCCAACCAGCAATCCGGCCCAGATAGTGTTACCAGGGAAGAGAGCAAAGCGCATCAAACTCACCGGGCCCCAGAGGATTAAAGCTCCGGCGATCAACATCAAGATCGAACCCCAGAAAGGGCGGCGCAACCTCCACAGGCGGAAGCGGGCGCGATACACCTGGATTCGCTCCCTGACGCTTAAAACGAGGCGCCTGAGCGTCTCATTGAAGCGTGGTGGAGTTAGCCGCTCAAGTTTGACGGCGGCAATACGTTCCGTCGGGCTATCATCGGTGGCACTTTCCTCAAAACGTGCCCCTTGTGAATCGTCCATAATGCAGGTTTCACCTTTCTCTACACTGAGATGGTTTTCGCCGAGGAACAGATCCGCTCGCGATCTGTCCATTTCGTGTCTATTCAGCACAATTTATGACTGACAATCAGTCATAAATTGTTGTATATTTAATTGTAAGAACGTAGATATGTTTTGTCAAGGAATTTAAGCCGTAAGTAATGGTACGCTTGAATTTCTGGTAGTACTGTTTTGAGCAAGGAGTAGGAAAAGCAATGACACAAACAACGCACAGCACATTTGCAACGACCAGCACGCAGGGTTTGCGCCATGACATTCTTCCCATGCGTCTCTATCACAAAGCTAAAAAACTGGGCATTTGGGACCCACGTGACATCGATTTCTCGCAAGATAGGCTCGAATGGGAGCGCCTGAACGAAGGGGAGCGCGACTCGCTGTTACGAACCACAGCCCTCTTTCAGGCTGGAGAAGAATGCGTCACGCTGGATCTCTTGCCGCTGATGCTCAGCATTGCGCAGGATGGAAACCTTGAAGAAGAAATGTTTCTCACCACATTTTTATGGGAAGAGGCGAAGCACACGGAATTTTTTCGCCGTTTCCTGGATGAAGTGGTCCAGGAACGCGTGGACTTGCACCATTATCACGGTCCCAGTTATCACAAGATCTTTTACGAAGAGCTGCCGCAAACGATGAATGCACTGCTGCATGATCACTCGCCAGCAGCCCAGCTACGAGCCTCCGTGACCTATAATATGATCGTTGAAGGGGTGCTGGCTGAAACCGGATACCAGGGATACTTCGATTCGCTCAATGCCAACAATACCATGCCAGGATTGCGCCAGGGCATCAATAACCTCAAACGTGATGAATCGCGACATATCGCGTATGGTGTTTTTCTGATCTCGCGTCTCGTTGCGCAACATCCGGAACTGTGGAGCGTGGTTGAGGACAGGATGAACGAACTATTGCCGTATGCGTTAGGGGTTGTGCAGGAATCAAATATTTATCATGAAGGTGAGGAGCAGCCCTTTAGCCTGGACTATGGGAGCTACACTGGTTTTGCCATGACCCAATTCAACAAGCGTATAGCTCGTATAGAAAAAGCGCGCCACCAGACATTGGAGCAGCTTTATCGCTTGCCCGAAAACGAGGATGAAGCCACAAACGAAGCGCTAAGCTTGTAGGAAATATCTTACCCGATGCACATTGCTGCTGCTGTATGGGGCCCGGCCCCATACAGCAGCAGCAATGTGCATCGGGTATATCCATTGGGTATATCCATTGGGTATATCCATCGGGGTTTACTCAGGTTTGGGCGTTCGTTCGGACACACCTACCGCGTGGCGAATAAAGCTGATTGTTTCGGTGATATACGTTTCAGGCGAGGCGGCGGAATTGTAGAGGTAGCACTCATCGGCGGCGTAGTAGACCAGACCAACGATCAGGACGGCCGCGATTTCCGGCTTGATGCTCGTGTGCACCGTGCCGTGTTTCTGCTCATAGCGGATCAGTTCAGCGATGAGTGTGTAATAGGGAGCAAAGATGCGTTCCCGCTCCCTGGGCGCTTCGGTCCAGCATACCCCAGAGTGAATCACCCCCAGGATATCACGATACTCACCGAGAATACGAAAAGCCGCCTTCACGCTTGTCTCAACGAATGCTTCAGGCCGTGGAGCTTGAGCGTGGGCCTCTTTAATCGCGATTTCAATCTGCTCTTGCAACTCTTCCGCGAGTGCTATCACCACCGCAACTTTGGAAGGAAAGTACAGGTAAAATGTGCCCTGGGCCACCCCCGCCCGTGTCACAATTTCAGATATAGTAGTGGATTCAAATCCTTTTTCCGCGAGTACCTGGCGTGCCGCGTAGAGTAATGCGAGACGCCGATTGATCTTATGCTTAGTTGGCATGCTTTCTTGCAATTCTATCTCTGTAGTAGATGTTGTTGCTACAGCATAGCATACACGGGTAAAAAAATGCAATTGATTATTATTTATCGGCCCGTTCGTCACCATACGCTGCATTAGACGAGCGTGTAGAGAATACGCTCGTCGGCCACGAGTTTTTGCGCCACTTTGCCTGTGAAGCGTAAATATTCCAGGTGCGCGAGCACTTCGGCAAAGGCCATGCGCAGGGCATCATCGCTTTTGAGGCGTGAAGCGAAAAGTTGGCAGGTAATGGCGTAGGCGCTTCGCGGTTCGGGAGCGAGAAGCTGCAAAATGTGGTGCAGGCGTTCCGCGTGGTGCGCGCTAATTTCATCGGTGCGCTCGTGCAAATGAGTGAATGGCTCGCCGTGTCCCGGTAGAACAATGCTGGCTGGCAGATTGGCGACTTTGCTCAGTGAATTGAGATAATCGCCGAGCGGATTGGGTCGATCATGCGTTGAGTAGAGGCCGATATTTGGCGTGATGCGCGGCAGGACGTGGTCAGCAGCCAGAAAAACGCCATCGCGTCTGCGGAAAAGTGCGATCAAGCCATCGGAATGCCCGGGAACCCAGAACACTTCGTAGCGTTCGCCCGCGATTTCCAGCGTCTCGCCATCCTCTACCAGTGTAAATGCTTCGTGCGGGGGGACGCGTAGCACCGCGCGCATGGCTTTGGGGTCGGGCGGTGGTGTCTCGGTGAGCGTCGGAGTCGTGGGCTCCATGCCGTGCTGGCGAAAAAAATTGGAGACAGCGCTAAAGCGGCGCGGTGTGGTTTCTGACCAGATGAAATGCAGGGTTTGCTCATCGATAGGATGCATATAAACGCGTGCGCCACTTTGCTCCTGCAACTCGCCTGAGAGGCCGATATGGTCCGGGTGGTGATGCGTCAAGACAATGGATTGAAGGTGGGCAATATTGAGATTGGCTTTTTTCAATCCGGCGGTAAAGGCTTCACGTGCCGCTGGCGTACCCATACCCGTATCGATCAGCGTCCAGCCCGTTTTACCGACCAGAGCATAAACATTCACCGTTTTTAAAGGAAAGGGGATGGGCAGCGTAATTTTCCAGATGCCCGCGCTGATTTCCTGGGCTGGAGGGAATATAGTACTAGTTTGCTGTGCTGGTGTGGGAGAAGAATTCTGCCGGTTACTTACCATGTTAGAAGTCCTTATAGCCGCGTAAAAAGCATCCTCGTATCACCAAGGCTGCTATTGTCTCTTCTGATTGTATGATGTTGCTCGCCGAGGTGTCAACGTTGCTGGCTAACGTTACGCGTATATGGGTGGTGATATGGCCATCGACCCGCATCACTACCTACCAGCGATAAGCTCGGTCATACATCTGTAAATCGAAGGTTATCCACAAGTTATCCACCAGATTGGAGGAATCTGATGCATCCCCCTCTTTCCTTACAGGCCCTAGAAGTGTTACAATAGGGTGGAGGAAAGTGGGGGAAAGTGGGGGAAAGTGTTGAATAGCCGAAAATCATTTGAAAGAAATGGCCAGGTCAGCACTTCTGCCAGTATTGTACAGGTGGAACGCAAGTAGCGCAAGTAAAGGATATACAAGCAGTCTATGTTTTTGGGCGAATATGAGCACTCAGTCGATACAAAAGGACGCGTAGCGATTCCAGCCCGCTTTCGGGCGCAGATAGATCGTGGCTCCGTCATTAGTAAAGGCATGGGAACCTGCTTGTCGGTCTATACAATGGAGCGCTGGGAAGAGAAGTCTAATGAACAGGTGGCCGGGAAATCGAACGATGAGCTACGCGATTTCGAGCGACGTGTCTATCCAAGTGCCAGTGAATTGGATCTGGATGGACAGGGACGCGTGGTTATACCTGCGAAGCTACGCGCCTATGCCAGGATAGAAGCGGAAGTCACGATAGCTGGAGTGCGTGATCACTTTGAAATTTGGGATCGCGCCGCCTGGCAAGCGTATCAAGAACGACTAGAAGCGGAAGGGAACGGTATTCCCTTTTAATTTTAACGATACATAAACATGGGTATAGAACAAACACAACACAAGTCGGTAATGTTGGAAGAAGCGCTGAGGTTTTTGCAACCGAGGTCTGGGGGATACTACATTGATGGCACACTGGGCGGCGGAGGTCATACCGAGGCCCTGCTAGCGCGCTCAGGACCTGATGGGTGCGTGCTGGGAATTGATGCCGACGAGCAAGCGCTAGAGCGTGTTCGGATGAGGTTGGCGAGCTATGTAAAGGCGGGGCGGTTGCTATTGGTCCATAGCAATTTCGCGGATCTGGCGCAGGTTGTGGCCGAGTCGCCTGTCTCCTCGGTGCAGGGGATACTGCTCGACCTGGGATTTTCGTCAGACCAAATGGACGATCCACAGCGCGGCTTTGCCTTTAGCGCCGATGGTCCGCTAGATATGCGGCTTGATCGCACTCTTGAGGTTTCTGCGGCCGACCTGGTGAATGGTGGGGAGGAAGAGGAGTTAGCGGATATTTTCTGGCGGTACGGTGAAGAGAAGCGTGCTCGACAGATAGCACGGCGCATCGTACGGGTACGCGCGAACGAAGCGATTACGCGTACGGGGCAATTAGCGAAGATCGCGGCGGCCGGAGTTCCTTATAAAGCCGGGGCTATTCACCCGGCAACGCGTGTTTTCCAGGCGCTACGTATCGCCGTGAACCATGAATTGGAGCGTCTGGAGACCGTACTTCCACAAATTGTCGATGTATTACGGAGGCAGTCAGCGATATGTGGGGAGCAAGGTATCGGTGGTGGCAGAATGGTGATTATCGCTTTTCATTCGTTGGAAGACCGGATCGTCAAAGAATTTATGCGGCGCGAGGCGAAGGATTGTATTTGCCCGCCAAAGATGCCCGTCTGCGTATGCGGACATAAGGCAAGCTTGCGCATCTTGACGCCGAAGCCACTGGTGCCAACGGAGCAGGAGATTGCGGATAACCCTCGCGCCCGCAGTGCAAAGCTGCGAGCGGCTGAAGTACTTGTTGGCTCGATCGCTTGATTGTTGAGTGATGGCTGGTTTACTGAATAAGGGATGCAGCGTATGTACAATCTGAAGAAGCGCAATGCTACACAGAGGAATACAGCAGCGCAGCCAATCGTGGTAGCGCAGCGACGCCGACAACTCTACCCATTGTTCTTCCACATGGGGCCTGTTGCTTTGTGTATTACCAGCGTGTGCTTGATTGGCTTAATGGCTGTGCTGTATCTGAGCCAGGTGGGTCGGGCTGAGGCTGCGAACCAGCAAATCCAGGATATCCACGCACAGCAGGCGAATTTGCAGCGACAGAACCAGGACCTGATGTATCAGATTGCGCGTGAGCGTTCTCCTGAATATATCGCAGAGCAGGCCCAAAAGCAGGGCCTGGTGCCAGCCGATCCCGAGCAAATCCAGACGCTAGCCGTCCCTAATTTGCGGCCCATACCAAAGAATGATCCGACGTTTTCCCCATGATAGGGAATGGGGGATACCCTGGAAGGTGGTGTAGGTGAGCCCAGAATTACGACGTGCACGCAACAGACAAATGGTTATTTTCTTGCTTGTTTGTCTTGGCCTGCTGGTTATGATTTGCCGGTTGTATTACTGGCAAATTTTGCAATCGCAGGGCGGCTATCGTCTGGCTGCACGGGCCAACGAGGAGCACACGGAGAGTGGGATTGTCGCCGCGCCACGCGGGCTCATTTATGATGTTCATGGTCAATTGTTAGCTGGCAATGTCGTGCGTGATGATGTGTATATCGAGCCGATCCAGTTCGCGACAGATCATCCCGATACCGATACAGCGCAAACTGATCTCCACGGGTTGGTCACGTCTCTGCATCACGTGTTGGCGCAGGTGCCAGTGACGACGTTGCTACAAGATTTTACTTCTGGATTAGCAACGGTGCGTATTGCGACGACGATTGATCCGGCGCAGAGCGAACAATTGCGTCAACTTCACCTGTCCGATATTTTTCTTGAACCGCACACGCTACGCGTTTATCCAGGGAACGACCTGGCGGCGCAGGTGTTGGGTTATGTACAGGAGGGTGATGGTGGGCAAGGGGTGTATGGGATCGAGGCGCAGTATAACTCGCTTCTGGCCGGGAAGGCTGGCAGCTTTACGGCTGAAACTGATCTGAATGGCAATCCTTTGACGGTTGGCAACAATATCCAGCATTCTACCGTCAATGGTGCGAATTTAACGCTGACGATTAATAGCGCGATCCAATATTTCGTGCAAAATAACCTGACGGCAGCGGTACAGGAGATGAGGGCGCAGAGTGGTTCGGCCGTGGTGGTGGATGTACAAAGCGGGGCGGTGGTGGCGATGGCGGGTGCCCCCTCGTTCGATCCTAATAATTATGGAGCGTATGCTAACGTCAAGGGCTGCCTGGATAGCGAAGAGGCGTACTTTAATCCAGTCCTCTTCTGCGCGTATGAGCCGGGGTCAACGATGAAGGCGGTGACGATGGCGGCCGCGCTAGACCAGGGGGTGATTACAGCGAATACAGCGATAAATGATCAGGGGCGTATTCATTTTGATAATGCGCAGACGGTCGCGAACTGGGGTGATCTGAGCTATGGTCACGAGACGATGACGCAGGTGCTTGAACATTCCGCCAACGTTGGCGCTGCCTGGGTTGCGCATGATCGCCTGGGTGCGAGTCGTTTTTATCCCTACCTGACCCGCTTTGGGTTTGGTCAGCCAACGGGTGTTGGTGGTGGTGCGGAGGCGTCCGGTAGTTATCGCAGCAGTACATCGCCAGGCTGGTCACCGAGCGATTTGACGCGCCAGTCCTTTGGACAGTCAATTTTGGCGACGCCGTTCCAGATGGCGATGGCGTACGAGGCGATTGCCAACGGTGGGGTGATGATGAAGCCGTATCTGGTATCGGCGGTTACGACAAATGGGCATGCTACAAAGACGCGGCCACAGGTATTGCGGCGTGTTATCAGCGCACAGGCAGCCCAATCGTTGACCAGTATGTTACAGCAGTCGGCCAGTAGTGGGCTTGCCAAAACTGTCGCGTTCCCTGGCTATAGTATCGCTGCGAAAACGGGAACGGCAACGACGCAAGGTGTCTCGGATACACAAACGGAGGCTTCGGTGATTGGCTATCTGCCAGCGTCGCATCCGCGTTTTGTTATCCTGGTAAAGCTTGATCGACCACAGGCCACGATTTATGGTGGAACAGCGGCGGCACCGCTGTGGCAAGCAATTGCGCAACAACTGATGTGGTCCTACAGTGTTGCTCCAGATCAGTAAAGACGTGTCGTTTATCTATGTTTAATGGGTATGAGGGGGGTGAACGAATTAACAATGAAAAAAGATTACGGTAGCGCACGAGATGAGCGCCAGGACTTGAGTGAGACCTGGCAAGAATTATTGGGTCTTGCACGAGAGCCACAACAGCATGATGCTCCCACCGAGGAGCCAATGCCCGGCTTAACAAGCGACCCCTGGAACGAACTGGCGCGAGCACAAGGTACCGAAGTTGTAGACTTGCACGCCATACAATGGCAGGTAAGTGATCAAGATATCGAGCAGGCGCTTGAAATAATGCAAGAACAACAAGGGCAAGCGGAGCAAGACGCTGACAGCAAGCATCGTCGAACCTCCAACCAATAATAAAGTATGTCATGAGTATACTAGAAAATACGTTCTACGTCAAGTAGAAGCTCTTCGTCCGAACACCAAGGATGCCGACGCGTCTAGCGTTGCACACGCAAGTGTTCGGATCAGCAGCAAAGAATGTTCGTAATGCATGCCAAGAGAGAAGAACACACAAAAAAATAATAGGAAGGCGCTTCCTTCCTCGCGGAGAACGCGGAGTAGGAGCAGTGCGTTGCCTCCCACGTTTCGCTCACCGGCTTTAGCGTCGGAAGAGCGCAGGGCTAGACGGCAAAACGAGTCGCAACAGCCCCAGACGACGCGTATGCGCAAGGGCATGCAGCAGCGTCGGGTGAGCTTTGCTGCTGAGGATTATGTTGCGCAGCCCGCAGTGCCGTTGCGTAAGGCTCTGCCAGGGTTGGGGCGTCGTGCTGCTCGTGCTGGCGCGAAGCGGGCGTATGGGGTAACGGCGAGCCGGGTTGTCCGTGTACCTGTGGCGGAAGAGCCTGACTCAGCCATGCAGGTGATCAGCGAAGAAGAGCAGAAAAAACTCGCTGCGTTGGAGATGCGCTTGCCGCGCGTTGCCGGTCGAGTCGACCCCTGGTTGTTGGTGATTACGCTGGTCCTATTATGTATCGGCCTGGTCATGGTTTATAGCGCGAGTTCGTTTGTGGCCGCCCGCAACCAACATGATCCGTCATACTACTTCCAGAAGCAGTTACTGATGGCGTTTCTGGGTGGGATCGCTATGCTAGTGACGATGCGCATTGATTACCGCCAGTGGCGGCGCTTCTCGCTCATCGGCCTGGTGGTGATCTTCCCGTTGCTCGTCGTGGTCCTGGTCTTTGGAACCAACGTCTATGGAGCCTCGCGCTGGCTCTCTATCGGGTCGGTAACGCTGTTTCAACCAAGCGAGTTGACTAAACTCGTGTTGGCCCTGTATATTGCTGATTGGTTGGCGCGCAAAGGCAATCAGGTAGGCACGTTCCTCTACGGGTTGGCACCGTTTATTATCCTGGTTGGATTGATCCTCGGCCTGGTGTTATTGGAAAACGACATGGGAACCGCCATCATTATTGCGGGGTTGGCTGTTGCCATGTTCTTCACGGCCGGAGCAAACATCGTGCAATTTTTGTTGGCGTCGGCGTGTGGTGGATTGGTGTTCTTAACCCAGGCGTTTAAAGGATATCGTTACTTTCGTTTGATGGGATTTTTGCATCCTTTTCAGGATGTGACCGGTAGTAACTTGCAATTATATCAGTCGTTGTTGGCTTTGGGGTCGGGGGGATGG